>CAXTMW010000080.1:8041-15463 GCA_964245455.1 uncultured Acidobacteriaceae bacterium | reverse complement strand
ACCTTGTATTGGCTCGCCCTGCTACGCTTGAGCTTATGGCTTTATCGCAGCACACCGTACCATCTGACGCTGCCGGCCTCCGCCTCGACAGCTGGCTGACTGCACAGCTGGACGGCGTGAGCCGCTCGCGGGTGCAGCTGCTGCTGGAGCAGGGAAGCGTGCTGGTAGACGGTGCCGGCGCGAAGCCTTCGCTTCGGCTGGAAGGCGGCGAACAGGTTGAGGTGCTGCGCGAGCCGGTGCTGCCACCACTCAAGGCGACGCCAGAGGCGATTCCACTCGACATTCTTTATGAGGACGCCGATTTGTCGGTGATCAACAAGCCTGCGGGCATGCTGGTGCATGCCGGGGCTGGCGCCCGCGGAGAGGAAGAGGATGCCGCGGCTGATGAGCTTTCCGGCGGGGCGGAAAGTACGGCAGAGACTCTGGATGGCGAGGACGAGGGCTCAGATTTCGATCACGCGCAGGTCGGAGCGGGCGAGGGTTCGCTGCAAAGCGCGGCCGCGCCCGCTGCCAGCCAAAGCCGCGCCCGCGACCGAGGCACCCTGGTCAATGCGCTTCTGTACCACTATGGCCAGGCTGACCAGCTGAGTTCCGGCGGCGGCGACCCGCTGCGCCCAGGCATTGTGCACCGGCTCGACCGGCAAACCAGCGGCTTGATCCTGGTCGCACGCAACGACCGCACGCACGCGAAACTTTCCGCGATGTTTGCCGAGCGGGCGCTGCGCAAGACCTACATCACGCTCGTCCATGGACACCTTCCGCAGGATCGCGGCACGGTGAACGCGCCCATCGGTCGCGATGCCGTCCGCCGAACGCGCATGACGACGCGCCGCGTGCAGGGCGCGCGCACCGCCATCTCGCACTACATGGTCGAGCGGCGGCTTTCGACGCGCTTCGGCCCGTTTACGCTGCTGCGCGTACGCATTGAAACCGGCCGCACCCACCAGATTCGCGTACACCTCAGCTCGATCGGCCACCCCGTGGTGGGCGACAACCTGTACGGCGCGCCGAAGGAAATACGCGCCGAAGACGGGCAGAAAATCATCAAGAAAAGCCGTCGGCGCGCGCTCGACACCGTCTCGCTTGAGCGGAACTTCCTCCATGCGGCCGAGCTCCAGCTCGCACACCCGCGAAGCGGTGAGCCCCTGAAATTTGAAGCACCGCTTCCGCCGGAGCTGCTGGCTTTTCTGGACGCTGTCGAAGGCCTGGGATAGGCTGGCAGCCGAGAGGTCTCCATGCGATTGCACCTGCTCCGTTGCGCCCTGCTTTTTGGATCGTTTCCAGCTTGCGCCCTTGCTGCCGAGCCGCGGTCCGCGGTGCTATCAAGGACGCTGCTCCACCAGGCGTTGGACGCGCAAGGGGGCGAGCAGCTGCTGCGATCCATCAAAAGTACTCAGTGGGAAGCATCCGGCTACCGCAACGAGCTGGAAGAGTCCGAGCGGCCGGAAGGTCCGTACATCACGGAGTTCGACAGGATCACAGAAACGCACGACTGGGCAGGTCAGCGATACCGCAGTGTGACCGAGGCCGAGGTTTATCCGGTTTTCAAGTTCTCCACCGGAACAGTTGTGGATCACGAGGTCGCGATGCGGCTCTCGGATGGAGCGAAAAGTCCAGGCACGCCGCAGCAGCTGCAGATCGTGCGGGAACGGGAGGCGCTGAGTCCGGAGCGGCTGCTCCTGACCGCGCTCGATGCACCCGACGCTCATGCGGAGCCGGATACGGTGTTGCAATCGGTCCCTCAGAATGTCATTGCATTCACTCTGGATAACGCGCCGGTGCGTGTGTATCTAAACGCTTACACGCATCTGCCGACGGCTGTGGACTATGCCGGCCCTCTCGCGCGCAGCGGGTACTGGGCTTTTCTGGGCGATGTTACCCAGCGCACCTACTTCAGCCTGTGGTGGCTCGCTAAAGGCGGCATCCATATGCCGATGCAGTGGGATATCGAGAGCAATGGCTTGCCGGATCGCATGTATGTTTTGCGCAAGCTGCAGATTGACGAGGCATTGCCCGAGACCGACCTGAACATCCCCCAGGAGGTTCGCGCCAAGTACCAGCCGGATGCTCCTCCAACCGATCTCGATAGCAGGCCGCTCGGTGACCCGAAGCAGCCTGCAAAGGAGCTGGCGCCGGGCATTGTTCTCATTCCCGGATCGTGGAACGCGACGTTTGTTCGTCAAGACGATGGCATTGTCGTCCTGGAAGCGCCGATCTCCTCCGGCTACACCGGCAAAGTCATTGCCGAAGCACGCCGCCGTTTTCCCGGGCAGCCGATCAAGGCGGTGATTACGACGTCCGACTCGTGGCCGCACCTGGCAGGGATACGCGAGTGTGTCGCGCAAGGTATTCCGATCTATGCTCTCGACTTAAATCAACCTATTCTCGAACGGGTGATTACCGCGGCACACACCAGCAAGCCCGATGCGCAGCAGCGCGCTCCACGCCAGGCAGTATTCCACCTTGTCCATGGCAAGACCGTTGTGGGCACAGGGGCAAATCGCATGGAGCTTTACCCGATTCGCGGCGAGACCAGCGAGCGCCAGATGATGGTGTTCTTCCCCGAGCACCACTTGCTGTATGGGAGTGACCCGTTTCAGCTCAGCGGAGACGGCTCGTTTTTCTATCCGCAAACCGTGACGGAACTTACCGCGGCTGTCGATCGCGAGCATCTTGCAGTGAACGAATTCTTCATGATGCATATCGGCCCAAGGCCATGGGCAGAGCTGGCCAAGGCAGAGGCTGCGGCCCGGGCGCAAGACACCCCGAACGGCAGTCTCCTTTGAAGCCGTTTGGAACCTCGCCGAGGAGGTAGCGCGCTATTCTCCCCGAACGAGCTCGGCGCGCTGGCGAAAGCTGCTCAAGAAGGCTGCCATGCCCAGCTCCAGTCCACCTCGGGGCCCGGATGCCCCGAACGCACCGGAGTGCTCAAGTGTGGCGTAGCCATGCAGAAACGACCAGGTAGCGACAGCAGCGGCGGTGTCGTCCGGCTGCCCGGAGACGCCGCTTGCGGCCTCTAAAAGCAAGTTCCAGACCGCCTTGCCCGTTTCTGATCGATACGTCTCGGGAAAGGGGTTCTGCATAACAAACGAGTAGAGCGAGAACCGTTCACGCGCGAAGCGCAAATAGGCGTCTGCCGTTTGTCTGAACCTGGTCTCCGAGTGCGCGGACGCGGACGCAGCTTGAAACTCGCCCAGCATGACGTTTAAAATCTCCTCCGCGACCGCGACTTCCAGCGCTTCCTTGTGCGGGAAATAGCGATACAAACTGGGCGCCTTAACGCCAAGCGCAGACGCAACAGCTCGCAACGAGAGCCCATCGGCGTCGCCATGCTCCACTATGTAGATCGCTGTTTTCAGGATGTTGGCCGGCGAAAGCAGGTTGGGGTAGGCCATCACTTACCTCGTAGGCCTTGAGCTTTTCACGAGCGAAGACTACCTGGACGCTTGCGCAACCAGGGTAGACAGGGCAGCGATGCCGCCGTGGCGGATGGCTCCGTGGCCGCAGGCGAAGCGCTGGATGGGGTAGGTGAGGAGCTTGCGGGCGCTTTGGAGGGCGAGGGGTTTGGACCACATAACGAGGGTGGGTAGAGCGAAGTACCACGGGGTCCAGCCGCAGATAGAGAGGCGTCCGACGGCGACGAGTTCGTCGCCTGCGTAGAGGGTTCCGTCGCGCTCGTCGAGGAAGGCGAAGTGGCCGGGAATGTGGCCGGGGGTGTGGATGCAGCGAAGCGAGCCGAAGAGCGCACCGTCTTCGACCAGCTGGGTTATGGGGGTGATGATGCCTGACAAGCCTCCGCGAATCTTCTTTTCCGGCTCACCGGGGCGCAGAGATTTGTCGGCCGGACGCTGCAGCAGCGGGAGTGAGCGTTCGCTGATGGCGACGACGACGCCGGGCAGACGCTTGGCGAGCTCATAAACGGAGCCGACGTGATCGACGTGGGCGTGGGTGAGAAGGATACGGCGGATAGGCGCCCCGAGAGATTGCGCGGCGGCAAGGATGTCCTTGCCTGAGCCGGAGATCGTGGTGTCGATCAGGGTGAAGCCGTCGGACTCCTGCACCTGGTAGCAGTTCATTAGGCTGAGGCGGGTAAGCTGGTGGGCGTGGGACGAAATCCGTGTGATCTTCATTGGAGTAAGACTAACATGATAAGTCTTGGCTGTACAGTGGTCGACGTCAGGTATGTGTTGCGGCGCGCGTCATGGCGCGCCCGCAGGCAGTGGAGCCAGGAGCTTCGTCAGATCGTCCGCACGCCCAGCGATGCGCTGGAGGTGTGGGTATCGCGGGCCGCCCACGTAGGCGACCGAAAACTCCTGCGAAACTCCCGCAAACACAGTCTTGAAGAGGATGGCTGCCGGCGTTTGCGCGGTCGCCACGATGGCCGCGAGCAGCCCGGCCGGCGACCATGGCTGGCCGTTGACGGTGACGATCTTCATCCCGGGGACCATCCCGGCGACGTCGCATGGGCCGCCGCGCACCACGTCCGCAACCGTGCCGTCGTTTTCAGCCGAGAGGCCGATCGAGTTCATGGTGCTGCCCAGGCCATTTGGACGAGCGGCGGCGATGAAGGTGTTTGGCTCCGCGGTATAGACCAGCATCCAGCCGCTTCGCTCCAAACCGCCGAGCGGCGCGTGCGAGGCATGGGAGGTGAGCCGCTCCCTGAAGAAGCCGCGCCAGTCGTAGGGAGCGACCGCGTCCAAAGCCCGGAAGACGTCGTCCTCGGTATACGTGCTGACTTTTGGGGTTCCATTTTCGCCTGCGTAGAAGCGGTGAAGGAAGTAGCCAAGCGATCGCTGCCCATGGGTTTGCTCGACGATGATCTCGTTTGCCTCAAGCCAGAGCAGGGCGCCCCTCATCGTAGTAGTCCAGCATGCGCAGCCACGAGGACCAGCCCGGCGGCGCGAAAAAGCTCGTTCATGGTGAGGGGAACGCTGTCGGCGGTGTCCTGCATGTTGCGCCAGGTGCGCCCGGTCTCGTGGTCCACCTTGGCGGCGATCGCGGCCCAGTACTCGCGCGAATCGGCCTCGGAACGGAACCCGCTGCGCGTAGCCAGGACGACGCCCAGGTAGTCAGTAAGGCTCTCGTAGACCCAAAGCAAGTCGGTCCGCTCCGGCTGCTGATAGTCGACGGGGTAAAGGTCCGCGGGGCGGCGATACTTGCCGTTCCAGGAGTGGGCATACTCGTGCGGCAGCAGATCCCCCATGGTGAGGGAGCGGCGCGGCTCGCGGAAGAAGTCAGCAGGAACGCGGTTGTCACTTGACTCCGAGTGCTCAAAACCAGAGCCGGGGGTTGTGTAGTCGCTGGCCGCGACCAGAAAGCGATAGCCGTGGTAGTGCTCGCTGCCGAACATGCGCTGGGCTTGCTGAATCAGCCTTGCATAGTTCCCGGCGACGTCCCTGCGGAGCCGGCAAATCGCTGTCGCGTTCCGCGGCGACGTCCAACTCGGGGGCGAACGGCTCGCCATGCGTGAGCTCGATGCGGCGCATGAACTGCGCTGCGAGCACGGGGGAGTCAACCACGGTCTCAAAGGACGCGGGCTGGAAGCGCAGCGTGTTTCCGGACACCTGCGCGATTGGGAGCGCGGTGCTCCACTGCCAGCCTTTCGGCAGGGTCACTGATGCCACGGCCGGGACGCCGCGAACCGGCTGCCCCGCGACGTACAAGGTATAGAGGCTCCAACGCAGAACGAGCAGATGTGCGGACGAGTCGGCAAAAGCTTCTCCGGGCGCGGGCAGGAAGAAGTCGAAGTCCGCATCGAGGGTCGAGCTGCCTTGCGGCACGTCGACGTGGAATGCATCCAGGTCGACGAGGTCTCGCCGCCATGGGAGGACTTTGCCAGCGGCATGGAACGTGAGGCTGCCGATCTGGCCCACATTCTGGATGGGCGCGTGATCCCCTGGGTTCCAGAGCGGGTATGAGAGGGTCATTCTGCCGCCGGAGACCGGGATTTGTACGTGCGAGTGGATCAGGCGTCGAGCCACCTGCGTTGCATCGATGTCGACGCGCATAGGAGCGGAGGCCGTTGTCTGCGCGGACCCGGGCAGGCCCGTGAGGCAGAACAAGCTCACCGCAGTCCAGAAAAAGCGGGAGATGCGAGAAGTCATGGACAGCCGGCGGTCTTTGGAAGAGGTCATCGGACAAGGTATACGGAGAAAGGGGAGTGCCGGTTCGAGAAAAAGTTGGGATTGACCGGGCCTGGGGGGGCAAAGCCTCACGGGCGGCGATGCTGCTCCATTGCATGAGAGCTGAAATGTAGAATGGCTGCACGCCGATGACCTTCCAGCCGTCCCTTGTTGCGCTCTTTCTTTGCGGCCTTGCTCCGTTTGCCGTTCCTGCCGCGCCTCGGGCGCAGTCTCAAACGCCGACGGCTCCTGTTTCGAACTCCGCGCCTGCGCAAACCCCTCAGAACCCGGCCGCTCCTGCAGCCCCCGGCACCCCGCAGACTCCCGGATTTACCATCCAGACTCGCGTCAACGAGGTCGATCTCACCTTTACGGTGACCGATCGTCACGGGCACTTCATTGAAGATCTGAAGCAGAACGACTTCGCACTGCTCGACGACGGAAAAGCGCCCGCCCGGCTGTATCGCTTCGAGCAGGACACAAACCTGCCGCTGCGGGTCGGTATGGTCATTGATACATCGACGTCAATCCGGCAGCGATTTGCTTTTGAGCAGCAGGCCGCGACTGAGTTTCTGCTGCAGATTCTGCGACCCAAGAGCGATAAAGCTTTCATCGAAGGCTTTGATCTCACCCCGGATTTCAAGCAGGATTGGACGGCGAACCTGGATTCGCTAACGACCGGCATCAACGGCCTGCACTCAGGCGGCGGAACGGCGCTGTTTGACGCGCTGTACCAGGGCTGCCACGAGAAAATGCTCGACGCCACGACGAACCATGAGCCTGCGCGCAAGGCCATTGTGCTCATCTCGGACGGCGATGATAACCAGTCGCACGCCTACGTCGAAGACGCCATCAAGGAGTGCCAACGGGCCGCGACAGTGGTCTATGCGATCTCGACCAACGTGAGCCCCAGCCGGGACCGCGGCGACGACACTCTCCAGAAGATCGCTGACGCCACCGGCGGACGCGCCTTCTACCCGAACCGTATCGAGGACATGCCGGTGTCGTTTGGGCAGATCCAGCAGGAGCTTCGGTCGCAGTACGCGCTCAGCTACCAGCCCGCTGATTTTGCCGCAAACGGTGCCTTTCGCACCATCTACCTCTTTGCACTCGATCGCAAGTACCAAGTCCACTCCCGTATCGGCTACTTCGCGCCTCGGCAGTAGGCCCGTCACAGCTTTCGGGCTACTGTCAGCATGGCGGTGTGCGTAAGCGCCGGCGTTTCGGAGCTCAGCGTTACCGCAACGGAATAGGTTTGGGTTGTTGTCGTAACGCCGCAGCCCATGGCGCAGGCAAGAGT
>CAXTMW010000080.1:3476-8031 GCA_964245455.1 uncultured Acidobacteriaceae bacterium | reverse complement strand
ACCAAGCGCAACCAGCAACGTCGCAGCCACCTTGGTTTTTCGGCTTCTTGTTCCAAGAGTCCTGACTGCAGGGTGTTTGCGCGACCGCAGCAGAAGCACAAGCATCCCTGCGGCAGCGATCGTGGCGCTTTGCCGCGGAGCTTCGGGCAGGGAACCCCGGGCGCCCATCCGCGCGAGTGTTCCGGACCCGCTTGACGTGAGCGTAAGGACCGTTTGCGTCGGCGCGCCGTTCACCGAAATCGGATTTTGCACCAGCTGACATGACATGCCGACCGGTAGACCGGCGCACGTTGCTGTGAGTGTTCCGGTGAAACCGTTTGATGGCGAGATGGTTAGTGGGATGTTTACGGTTGTGATACCGACAACAGCCGTGCTCGAGTGAGCAAGAAAGAAGGAGAAGTCGGCCGGTGGTACGGTCACCGCTGTGGACGAAGGTAGAAAGTTAGCATCTCCGGCATAGCGAAGGAGCAGATCGTGGCTCCCGGCCCCGAGTGCCTCCAGAGCCTTTGCCGGGATGGTCGCCGTGCCGATGCCATTGTTGAGCGGCATGGTCGCCAGCGCCGTTCCGTTTGCCTCGACGGCGACCTGCCCAGTCGGCACGCCACCGTACTGCGGAGCGAGTGTGGCTGCCAGATGCACGCCTGCGGCGTCGGTGAGGAAAGAAGCTGAAATCGTTGTGCCCGCCGCCACTACCTCAACCACGGTGGTTGCGGTAGCCGTTGCGAAATGGGCCTGGTCTGTCGGCACGAACCGCGCCGCCAACGTGTGCGGTCCCGGCGTGAGCAGGGCGTCCGCGGCGGGCGAGTAGCTCCAGGTTCCGGTTAGCGGCTCCGGGGCGTTCAAAGCGTACGGCTTCGGCGCGAGCGTCGGATCGATGGCCAGAAGGTGCACGGCGAGCTCTTCAGCCAGGAAGTCATGACCGGCCGGAGTCGGGTGTCCGTTGATAAAGCCATACCAGTTACCGGTGGAGGGATCGTTGCTGTCTCCGTAAAACCAGTGTTCTCCCGCCGGATCGATGAAGGAAACGTTCGGGCGGTTCTCCGCGGCGATCGTTTGATCCACGGCCTCGATCGCCGGTGCGTTCGCATCCTCAGCGGTCTGCACGCCGGCGAAGTAAATGGGGGCCGCTGGCAGACAGGCTGCCAACTCGCCCATCGTAGTCTCGATTGCGCTTTGCAGCGCCGTTGCCGAAGCTCCGCCGTCGTTCACGCTGCCCAGCAGCAGTACCTTGTCGGCGGCATTCGGGCAGACATCAGTGACGACCCTCTCGACCCAGGTCCGCGCGAGGATATCAATGCCGGGCACGGTAAAGCCGCTGCCGCCGATTCCGTCATCCCACCAGTCCCAATTGAAGTACTCGCCAAGTGCTTCCGGATACCCGCCTCCAGTCAGCCCCGGGGGGTGGGAGTTGTTGGGAGGTGGCAGAATCGTTGGCCCTGTCCAGGAGTCGCCAAAGATAAAGACCCGCGGCCCGAGCGGTGTTTCCGGTGCTGATACGGTGTCCGCAGCGATCGTGTTTACGCCGTAGAACGGCCCATTTCTGCTTACGGCGAGCTTGATCTGCCGCTTCCGCTTGTCCGGAAAATGAACTGTATAGAACGAGAACCAGGGATAGTCGTCAACGTCGGGCGTGGAGTCAGGCGAGGTCCATGCGCCATCGACCGAAAGGCGGTACGACTCCCCTCGCGCTTGCAGGCCGAACTCGAACTGCTCGCAATCACAGGTAAATGCCACGCGATATACCAGCCCGTAGGGTGGCTTGAGAGCCACGCCGGCATAGGCGTCTGCGTAAGCGCCCGTTGCCGGTCCCATACTTTCGCCTTCGTACCGAAAGACCGAAGATTCCGGTGGGTAGACCATCGCTTCGCTCCCAAGCAGGGGAGTCGGCGATCGCGGACCGACAACCGCCGTATCCATAGATGGGTCTACGTAGGGCGGAGCCATGGCTACGGGGTGGCCTGGCGCAGCAGCGAGCGTTTGCCCATACACAAGGCGTTCCGGCGCGTTCCAGGCGACCGTGGGCACTCCCGGAAGCGTATGAAAACTCATCGTCGCCGTAGCCGGGCTGTACTGTGCATTGCCCGCCTGCGTTGCGGTTACGGTCACAGTGCCGACGCCGGTCAGGGTCACCAGCCGGCCATGCAGCATCGCGGGTCCGCCTACGGAAAGTTCAACGGCGAGCCGCGAGGATGCGAGTGCGAGGACCTGGATCGGGGCGCTCGTCACCGGCAGGTCTGCTACCGGGACGATAGAGATGATCTGCGGAAGGGCTTGCGCCTGCGCCGACACCGTGGTCCACATGAACAGCAAGAGAAGATAGAGGGCACGCAAAGGCAAGCAGCGGCTCCCGTCCGCACTCACCTTATCGGCCGTTCTCCGCAGCGTTCACCCACCAAATAGAAAAGAAGGTGACCAAAGCCACCTTCTTTCCTTTCTTGTTTCGGTCCCGTTTCGCTATCTGCCCTTGTAGTCCTGGAAAAGATCCGGAAACTGCTTTTCAAGCGCTTCTATTTTGGGCCGATCGCACACCTGGATATAGGCGTTGTCCGGGTTGCGCAGGGCGTAGTCCTGGTGGTACTCCTCTGCTTTGTAAAAGCCTTTGAGCGGCACCACCTCAGTCGCGATCGGCTCGGCGAAGACATTAGCTCCATTCAGCTGTGCGATATACGCGGTGCTCAGGCTGCGCTGCTCGTCGTTCGCATAGAAAATCGCCGAACGATACGACGAGCCGACATCCGGCCCTTGGCGGTTGCGCTGGGTAGGGTCGTGCGCAACCGCGAAAAACACCTGCAGCAGGCGCCCGTAGGTAATCCGGGCCGGGTCATACACCACGCGCACCGACTCGGCGTGGCCGGTGTTCTCCTGCGTGACCTGCCCATAGGTCGCCGTCGCCGCGGAACCGCCCGCGTAGCCCGCGGTTGTGTCCACAACGCCCTTGACCCGCTCGAAGACGGACTGCGTCCCCCAGAAGCACCCGCCGGCAAACACGGCCGTGGCCCGCCCGCTGAGATGCACCAGCTGCGCATCCTTCGCCGGCGGCGGGATCGCTGCACCGGCGGCCGCGGCGACGCCCGGCCCCGCCGCCAACCAGCCGAAAGCCATGGCTAAGACGGCACTGCTGATGCTTTTCGCGTTCATTGCCTTTGCCTCCCTTGCCAACCCGTCTCCTTAGAGCGTTTGGTGCGGAGAATAGTTCCATTTGTCGCGCTGGACGGAGCAAAAAGCAAATCCTTCACTACGTTCAGGATGACCCTTTAATGGAGAAGAAACTTGCATGTACCCTTTCAGTCAGGGAGCTTGCAGCTTCAGCTCCGCGTATGCCTTCCCGAGTTGGGCGCACAGTGCCTCCACCACCAGCTCGTGGTCCTCGCGCTGCGGCAGACCGGACACCGTGACCGTGCCGATCATGCCTGCGCCCTCGACCCGGAGCGGAAAACAACCGCCATGCGCCGCGTAGTCGCGGGCCGGCAGCGCATACTTTTCTGGCAGGTCGGTGTTTTTCGCTTTCAGCTCCAGCCCGATCGCGTAGGACGCCCGTGCAAATTTGGTGACGGTGTTGACCTTGCGCCGCACCCAGTCCGCGTTGTCGGGCGTGGTGCCGGGGAGCGCTGTGAAGAATAGCTGCTGCTCAAAGCGGCGGAGCTCGATAACGACGGCAAGCCCGCGCTCCGCTCCGAATCCGCGCAGGGCAGAGCCGAGCCGCCAGGCTGTTTGGTGATCGAAGCGCGCAAAGACGAGCTCCCGCTCCTGCCGTGCGATCTGTTCGAGGTCGTTGCTTGTGCTCATGGTTCTTGCGTCCTTTTACCTCTTTAGCATGCTGGGTTTTCGGGTATCGCCGGCATCGTCCTTCCAGCAACTGGCGTCATCCTGAGCGGAGCGAAGGATCTGCTTTACTCTCCAGCAAAATAAGAAGCAGATCCTTCGCTCCGCTCAGGATGAACCCTCAAAAAGACGGATCACCCTGCTTTTCAGCCTCCCAACAGTGCGAGCAGCTCGGCTTCATCCAACACTGCCACGCCCAGCGACTGCGCCTTTTCGAGCTTCGATCCGGCTTCTTCCCCGGCCACGACATAGTTCGTCTTTTTGCTGACAGACCCAGATACCTTGCCGCCCGCGTTTTCAATCCGCTCCTTGGCCTGCTCGCGCGTAAGCGTCGGCAGTGTGCCCGTCAGCACAAACAGCATGCCGGCGAGCTCGTCGGTCCGCTCGCGTTTTTTCGCGGTGAACTGCAAGCCCGCCGAGCGCAGCGCCTCGACCAGCACCCGGTTTGACTCCTCCGAGAAGAACTCCCGGATGCTCTCCGACACGCGCGGCCCCACCTCGTTGACTCGCTCCAGCTCCTCCTTAGACGCTGCCATCAGGGCGTCCATGGAGCCGAACTCCTCGGCCAGCAGCTCCGCGGTGCGCTCGCCGACCATGCCGTCGAAGGGCGCGACGATGCGCGTGTAGCCGAGGTCGAGCTCGGCCTGCGCGAGCGCCGCCTCGTCGGCATGCACCGTCGCCTCCGCCGCCATCCGCTGCGGGTCGCCCTCCTTCGCCGCGGCTCGGATGCGCT
>CAXTMW010000080.1:0-3466 GCA_964245455.1 uncultured Acidobacteriaceae bacterium | reverse complement strand
GATGCCGAGGCCGAACAGCACGCGGTACAGCGGGGCCGATCGGGAGCGTGCGATTTCGGCGAGCAGCGCATCTGCTGTTTTTTTGCCGATGCGTTCGAGCGACAGCAGTTTTGCCTCGTCGAGCGCGTAGATGTCGGCGACTGAGTGGACGAGGCCGCGCTCCAGCAGCTGCGCGATGACGGCTTCGCCCAGGCCCTCGATGTTCATCACGCCGCGCGAGGCGAAGTGGAGCAGGCTGCCCGCTACCCGCGCCGGGCAAGTCGCGTTGACGCAGCGGTGGTCGGCCGCGCCCGGCGTGCGCTTGATCTCCGCGCCGCACACCGGGCAGTGCTCCGGAAACTCGAACCGGTTGGTGCCCCGCGGCCTGTCGGTGACGACCTCGACGACCTTTGGGATCACGTCGCCGCCGCGCTCGACGCGTACGGAGTCGCCGACCAGCAGGCCGAGTCGCTCGATCTCATCGGCGTTGTGCAGCGTGGCGCGTGTGACGGTGATGCCGCCGATGGAAACCGGGGCGAGCCAGGCCACGGGCGTCAGCTTGCCAGTGCGGCCCACCTGCACGCGGATGTCCTCGACGATGGTGACGGCGAAGCGCGCGGCGAACTTGTACGCGACCGCCCAGCGCGGCGCTTTGCCGGTGTAGCCCAGCCGCCGCTGCAGCGCCGTCTGGTCGAGCTTGATGACGACGCCGTCGATCTCGTAGCCGAGATCGCTCCGGTTCCCTTCAGCTTTCGCGATGAAGGCGAGCAGCTTGTCAATAGCCGTGCTCGGGGCCGTAGCCGTGCTCGAAGCGGTATCCCGGATGGCTTCGCGGTGCGGGTTGACGCGAAAGCCGGCGGCCGTAAGCGCATCGAGCGCTTCAGACTGGCGCGCGAACAGGGGCTCGCCTTCGGGCGTGAGCGCGAAGTAGGCGTAAAAGTCGAGCCGCCGCTGCGCGACCACGTTCGGCTCCCGCGTGCGGATAGTACCGGCTGCCGCATTGCGCGGGTTGGCTGCCGGGGCCTGCCCGGCCGCTTCACGCTCCTCGTTCATGCGGAGAAAGCCCGTAAGCGGCATCACCACTTCGCCGCGGACCTCGAAGCGCGTCGGCAGCCCTGCGCGCCCAAGCCGCTCGGGCCCGATAACGAGCGGCACCGACTTGATGGTGCGCACGTTGCCGGTCACGTCTTCGCCGACGGAGCCGTCGCCGCGTGTCAGCCCGCGCTCCAGCCGCACGTCGGCGTCCTGTCTGCCAGACTTCGCGGCAGAGCCGTAATGGAGCGCCATGGAAAGCCCGTCGAGCTTGTACTCGCACACGTAGCTGATCTCGGCGTTGGCCCCAGCGAGCTCGCGCACCCGCCGGTCCCACTCGCGCAGCTCCGCCTCGGAGTTCACGTTATCGAGCGACAACATCGGCCGCGAGTGCGGGACCTTGCTGAAGCCGTCGGCAGCCTTGCCTCCGACGCGCTGCGTGGGCGAGTCCGGCGTGATCCATTCCGGGTGCGCCCCCTCCAGCGCCTGCAGCTCGCGCATTAGGGCGTCATAGAGGAGGTCGTCGATCTCCGGCGCGTCGAGCACGTAATACAGGTACTCATGGTGCCGCAGCTGCTCGCGCAACTCTTCGACGCGCTCTCGTTCGGTGTTTGCCGTTTTTGCCATTGCCCTCACTTGCTTCCGCTATAGTTTGGCCCGACCAACGGAAGGGCCACAGCTGCCGGCAGCTCCGCCCCAATTAAAGGGCCACGCGAGTGGCGGCGAGCCGCGCAGGCGGTTTCGGCTTTGTAGACGCTTGTGTACCAGATTTTCTGGTACACAAGCGTCATGGAGCCCGTCACGCATTTTCTCACCGGCGCCTGTCTGGGGCGGTCCGGCCTCAATCGCAAGACCGCGTATGCCACGCTCGCGATGTGTCTTGCCGCCGAAGCGCCGGACATCGATGTGGTGTTCGGCCTGGGCGGCCCGGTTACCGGCTTCTGCCGCCATCGTGGCATCACGCATACCTTTGTGGGTGCGCCGTTCATGGCGCTGGCTGTGACAGGCGTGATCTGGCTCATCGCGGCAGCGCTGCGTAGACTCGGCCGCAAGCCGCCCTTGCAGCCTGTTCGCTGGGCGGTCCTCTGGCTTCTTTGTCTCGTGGCCGATCTGAGCCATCTCCTGCTCGACTACACCAACAACTACGGCCTGCGTCCCTTGTTTCCGTTTGACCCGCACTGGTTCAGCTGGAGCATCGTCTTTATCTTCGACCCTGTGCTGTTCGCGGCTTTGCTGCTGGGGCTTGGAATGCCTGCCGTACTGGGCCTGGTCGACAGTGAAATGCGGCGTCGGCCTCGCGGAGAGCTGCGGGGGCGAGGCTGGGCTATCGCGGCTCTGGTTGCCGTAGGCCTGCTGTACAGCCTCCGCAACGCCGAACACCTCCACGCTATCCACCTTGTAGAGCAAGCCGGCTCCTCCACGCGCCAGCCTTTGCTGCGCGTCGCGGCCGAGCCGGTCATGGCCGATCCATTTACCTGGCATACGCTTGCCGAAACGCGCGGCGACTATCAGTCCGCAACTGTACACACCCTGGCGGACAGGGTCGAGCCCGGAGAGTCGGTTGCTAAGCCTCCCATCACCCTTGCCGTAGCCGCCGCAAGGCAAACCTATCTGGGGCGCGTGTATGGCGACTGGTCAAGCTGGCCGGTGACTGAGGACCTTGGCGCATCGCCTGTGCCGGGCGACCCCGCGCCGCTGCCTCCCGGCGCCCATACTGTTCTTTTCCGCGACCTCCGTTTTTCCCGGGCTGCTATCGGCCCCCTTATCGGCGACAACACCAGCCCCGTGCTGGCCGGCTATGTTGTTATCGGCGCAGATGGGGAACTGTTGAGCCAGTGGATGAACGGCCGTCGGCAGCGTTGCCCATTCGGGGCCTCTATCCCGGAATGGGACTGCTCGCCTGGTATAACAGCCATCTTCCAGGAACCCATGTGCATCCCTACCACCGGAGTGTGATAACTATGAACAAATTCATGTGGGTTCTTGGTGCGACCTGTTTAGGTGTAGCGGCGTATGTGCTGCTTTCCGATGCGTCCGCGAATCGGCGCACGGCCGACGGCCTGGACGACCTGAGCGATGAGGTCAGCGACTGGGGTACGAAGAACCGGGTCAAAGGCACCGGCGGCGTTCTGGGCGGCAAGCTCAAGCAGGGTTTCGGCAAGCTTACCGGCGATGACGAGCTCCAGGGCGAAGGCGCCGTGGATGAAGGCGTAGGCCGGGTCAAGGACGTTGCCGGGCAAGCCGCGCACGCGGTCAGCGACGCGGTCGCCGGCTTCAAGGAGTAATTTCTACAGTTGCGCGGCAGTCTCAGGGCTGCCGCGCCTTATCCCAGGTCCCCCGAGAATCCAAATGCCCGTTCCCAGTCCCGCCCCGTCTGAGGAAAACCGGATTTTTCTTTTCCAGCTTTGGGAGCCGCGCACAGCGCGTGTCCTATTCACAACGCTGCTGTTTGTGG
>CAXTMW010000079.1:0-15552 GCA_964245455.1 uncultured Acidobacteriaceae bacterium | reverse complement strand
AACGGTGGCGAACTTTGGTATGTGAGCGAGCACGCTGGCGCGTGGCATCAGAAACGCCGAGGCAAAAGCGTCGGCATCCTTTTCGGCCTGTCGCCCCTGAGGAGCTGCGTGTCTGTGCAGGATTAGATGACCTAGTTCATGAGCCGCGTCGAAGCGGCTGTGCTCCGCCGATTTCTGAGTGTTTAAAAAAACAAAAGGCGTTTCGCCCCGCCACATGGAGAAGGCGTCAACCTCTTTAGCCTTTACAGAGAGCGCAAAAATGCGTACTCCTTTGCTCTCCAGCAGATGCACCGTGTTCCGGATTTCCCCAACACCGAGGCCCCACTCGCGGCGAAGTGCCTCTGCAGCAGCTTCTGGGCTCTGATCTCGGCCAAGGTCTGGAATCGCGGGGCTCGGCAGCTCGAAGCGTTCTTCCAGCCAAGTGTTCAGGTGCAACGCTAGCGCACCCTGGCTGAGAGCCATGTCCCGCTGCCACGCATTCATCTTTGATTGAGCGCGGAAGCTGGCCGTGTCTGGCGTGGGCTCATGCAGATCCTCACCAAAGAAAAACAGCTCCGGAAACTTTAAAATGCGACTCAGGTCCGCAACAGCTTTAGAACTAGGGTTGAACTCTCCCGCTTCGTAAGCTGAAATGGTGCGCAGTTCAAGGCCGATCGCACTCGCAAGGTCAGTCTTGGTCATTCCACGGCGTCTGCGAGCAATGGCCAGTCTCTTCGGATTGAACTCCTGCGCGTCAAGCCCGTCGCCGAACCTCAACTTGGATTGTGTCGACGCTGGCTCCATTTTCTGCTGATCCACTTCCATCTCCGCCTCTATCGCCGTCACGGGTTAGCGGCACTTCATCTCCATCAAAGGGTATAGAACCAAGAATGATACGTTCGGCCCACCCCTCCACCCTGCCATCGAGGCCGATGGCTATCGGGCGGGACAACTCGCATCGCACGGTCCTGCTAGAAGTGTCGCGATAGGTGAGCAAAAGCCATGTGGCCCACTCCTCAAGCGCTTTAAGTTCGTCCTGTTCGGGAGGCGCGTCCATTTCCTCAAATAGACCCAACTGCGCACGATTGGAGCTGGTTGCGTCTTTGATCGTGACGCCTTTAGGATTCCTTGTTCGTGGAATCATTCCCTCAATCCCAGTGCATTCATCTCCAGAAGAGACAGTGAGCGCAATTCCGGTCTCCCGATGAATGGTCAGCGGCAGGTTGCGGTCGTTGTGACGCTCCCACCCGAGGGGCAGCAATTCCTCCCGCAGGCCGCAGTTGGCTTCACCCCAGGCAAGAACCCCCGGAAACGCTGGCGGATGGTTCTTTGTGCAGTTGAGCCATGCGAAGAAGCCCCTCTTTATGGCATCCAGTAAGAGCTGCTCTGTAAGGCCGAGTTGCCGAAGCCTGCCTTCGACTTCGGCAGGCTGAATGAAGACTGGCTGCTCCACGCTGACTCCTTAGATCTTAACTTCTTATATCTATACCACAATTGAGGCTTAAAAAAAGGAAGTCTTCAGTCCCCTGTGTCTCGCCCCGCTGCGGTACCGTTATTTGTGATTCGATTCTGAAATAGAGTCCCCGCAGCCGCCGGTGAGGGTGGAAATGTGCGAAACGCCGGTTTCATCGGCATTTCGCAAGCGGCTGTGGGAAGGCCGGGAAACGGCTCCATCGTTTTCCGGGCTTTCCATGGACGCGGCATTTCCACCCTCACCCTCTTCACGGGCGCTCCCCATCGCTCCCGCTCAGCGCCACCTTGTGCTTTTTCTTGGGCGGCGGCAGCGCGGCAGGCGCTGGCGCCGGGGCGGACGGCGGCGCGAGAAGCTGCTGCCGCAGTTCATCCAAGCGGTCGTTGACCGCTCCCACCTGCCGGGTGAAGAAGAAGTAGGTCCCAAAGGCCCCGATCAGAAAGCCCACCACGCAGAAGATGGCGACCCAGCTGGCGGCGTAATAGCGGCTGTCCTGCCGCATCGCCCAATAGACCGTTCCCGCCTTGTCCGCCGCCGCGTTCAGCTTCCCGATTGGCCCCTGCATGGCTTCGTTCACAGGGCGGCTGAAGTCCTCCTGGACGGCCTGCTTCACCCCTGCGGCGATGTGCTGCCCGGCTTCCCGCCCCAGCACGGCCGGCAGTTGTCTCACCTGGGCAATGGCCGCATGCAGCTCCGCCGTGCTCTTCTCTAACGCCGCTTCCCGCGCTTCCATGGCCGCGCTCAGCTGGCGGATGTGGCTGTAGATGGCCAGCAGCTCGTCGTCCTTCATCAACCCCCTTACCTTCCTATGCCGAAGCCGTGGGAATGCCCGCGCTCCTCCCGCTGCTTGCCCTTCTCCTGTTCCTGCTGCCGGGCGCGGGCTTGCTCCTGCTCCCGGCGGGCAAGCGCCTGCGCTTGCTCCCGCGCCTGTTTCTGCTCCTGCTCCGCCTTGGCGGTCGCCCGCGCGTCCATGCGCCGGTCGTAGTCGGCCACCTTGGCCTCCACGGACAGCCGCGCTTCCATCCGCCGGTCGAACCCGGCTACCAGCTCGTCCAACCGAGCCTGCATCTCCGGGCTCGGCGCTGCGGCTGGCTCCGGCCCAGCCCGCTGCTTTCCCTGCTGCTCGGCGGCCTTGGCCTGCTCCTCCCTGGGCTCCCTGCCGAACAGGGACCCGGCCCGCTCCCTGACCTCTCGCCCGAACGCCACGGCGCGGTCCCTGACCTCACCCGCAAGCTCCCGCGCCCGCGCAATCAGCCTGTCCAGCCGGGACAGCTCCGCCGCCGCCCGCGCCTCGACCTCCGCGACCTGCCGCTCGGCCTCCTGCTCCAGCTTCTCCGCCGCAGCTTCGCGGCCCAGATGGGGCGCGGGCAGCTCGGCTCTTTGCTCCCGCAGCCCGTCCACCTGCGTGTGCAAGGCCCGCGCCTCGGTCTCGCTCCCGGCAAGAAGCTTGGGCTCGACCAGCGCCGCCAAGTCCTCGCGTCCCTGCGCGGCCCAGGAGCGCGCGTCTAAGCGCTGCTCATGGCCGTGCCGCTCCATGGCCGCGTTCATCATCTCGACCCACCGCTCGCGTACCTCCATGGGCTTGTCGCGGGCGTTCCACTCCGGGTCTTTCTTCGCGCCGTTGCGCTTGAAGAACTGATCCTCGCTCAATTCACGGGTGCGCTCGTCGATGGCCCTCTCCGAGAACATCAGGTGCAGGTGCGGCTGGTCGAGATTGTCCTTCGCGAGCGGCGTATGGACGGCCAGCGTGTAGGCGAATCGCTCGCCCATCAGCTCCCGCGTCGCCTCCCGCACCAGCTCGTTCCGCTCGCCTGGCACCAGCTCACGCGGCAGGGCGATTTGCAGCTCTGTATAGGCTCTCCCATTCTTGCGCTCATGCGCGTCCGCCGCCTCCCAGAACCGGTGCGGATCTTCACGCGCGAACTTGGGCATGTTGCCCGATTCGGCCAGCTCCAGCCCACCACGCCCCTGGTACTCGCCTTCTCGCGCGATGTACCGCGCGTGCGCCGCCGCCGGGGGCGCTTGGCTCGACGATTTCATCATCACATGCACGATGGCCACGGCAGGTGCGCCTTTGCTGTTGGGTTTGCCGTTGCGGTTGCGGTTGCTTCTGCCCACCGCAGGTGCGCGTAGTTTGTGCGCCAGCACAAACTAGGTATCGCGCATTGGGTGTGTAAACGCCGTTGCCTTCCGGTGAACATGATTGTATGCTCAATCCCATGCCTAAGGCGAGCCCCAAAAGCATCGAAGAGCTGGAAACGCAGAAAAAAGCTATCCGGGACGCTGCCACTGCCGAAGTCGCTGCCATCCGTAAAGCCACGGCTGCCAAGGTCGCCGCCCTCAAGTCCTCCGAGCGGAGATTGCGGGCCCTCGGCATCCGGGAACAAAAACGGCGCGACAACCATGCCAAGATTCTGGTCGGCGTGGCCATAATCCATCAATGCCGCATCTCAGAAGCCTCGGCTGCGCGGTTCAAGGGGCTGCTCGAAGAGTTTTACTCCGACTCGCCTGACCGGCTCAAAAATGCTCTTTACGGGCTTACGCTCGTCGTGAAAAAGCCGAGCAGCGATGCCGAACAGGATTGAGAAAGCAGAGGATCGAGATGATCGGATGGTGGATCATAGTAAGTCCGCAGACCCCGGAAGAACGGGATTCGGACCCTGATCGCAAGCAGAAGGTTCTCGCAACCTGGGAAACGGGCGTGCAGGGTCTGCGCTGGTTGCATGAGATGGTCGCGAGTGGTAAAGCGCGGGAACACTCCCTGAAGGGTGGCTATCCGAACCGGTACATTGCCGATGCGGAGGATCTGCTGCCGCTTTTTGTCGAGGGGCCGTCGCTCTCACCTGGGATGGATGTCAACGCCTGGGACGAATCGAGCAACCGGCCTGTACTCGTCCGGGACGACCAGAACTGGAATGTCACCCTGCACCGGAATCGCATGGCCTCCTGCCTGCCGAAGCAGCAGCTCACAGTGGAAGTTTGAGATCAGTCCTGACATCAAGGAGCCGGTGTCTCGGCTCAAAAAGAGACCGGTTTGCTCACGCGATAGAGACGCTGGCTGAAGGTGCCGCGATGCTCCAGCGTTCCACTCCAGCTTCACCCGTCTGGCATCGGCTCCTTTCCCTCTTTACCCCTGTTTGGAGTTGGCGAGCATTTCCCGTCTGAGGATGGCATTGATGCGGGACTGGTAGCCTTTGCCCTGGGCTTTAAGCCAGTCGAGCACGTCGGCATCGACGCGGGCGGTGATTTGGCGCTTGACGGGCCGGTAAAACACACCGCGCCGGGCGCCTTTCCACTGCTCCTCGGTAAGAGGCGGGATATCGCTGTGGTCGATCTCGCTCTCAGGCCGTGCCGCCAGCGCTTTCAGATGGGCTTTCTGAGCCTCTGTCAGGGACGGCAAGGTGTCCAGGGTATAGCTAACCGTTTTCGTCCTCATAGAACCGCCTTTCCTTGCGATCTGCGCGGCGTGCGGAGATGATGCGGACCACAGTTTCCGCTTGGTCTCCTTCGTGAACGGTATGACCCACCATGACCAGCAGCACCCCATGAACCAGGCCGAAAGTCTGCCAGCGCTCTTCTCCGTTCTCGATCCGGTCTTGAATCGAGACTTGCAAGGGGTCGCGGAAAACCGCCGCGGCCTCCTCGAAGCTCAACCCATGCTTTCGCTGGTTGGACAGGTTTTTGGCCTCGTCCCACTCAAACCGAAACCCTGTCACAGAAAGATTGTAATTGCGGTTTTGTAATTACAAAAATTCAATAATTTCATCGTCGCGCTTCACCTACTACAGGATATTTAGAACTACAGGCAAAAACTACAGGCAACTACGTAAGAGCGTAAGTAATGATTACAATGGACTTATCCTCCACAAGCGATAGCGTTTCACCGTAGGGGCGATAGCGTTTCACCGTAGGGGCGATAGTGTTTCACCGTAGAAAAGCCAGAAATGGGCCAAATAAGCGATAGCGTTTCACCGTAGCGGAACGCGGAAAACTCGGAAATCAGTTGGAAGCGGAGATGGCAGAACGCGACGGGAGAACGGTCATGCCGTCTGATGTGAGCTCCAGCTTGAGCTCTGGGTAGACGAGCTGGATCTTCTTCAGCGCCAATCGGACGTTGGTTCGGAACATCCTTATTTCGGCGTACTCGGCTCCCATCTGGGCGTGCAGCGCTTCCCAGGGCACAGTGCGTGGTCTACGCGCCTTCGTCGTTATAAAGGCCGTGTAGGTGAGCCAGGCGTACAGGTCCAATGCCAGAGGCGACCGTTTCAGCGCCCGGAGAGCCCGCAGGTCTACCGGCACAGAGGACAAGGTCACGGCCTCATAAAACTTCTCCCCCAACTCGATCCAGCTCTCCCAAAGATTCGCCTGGTTCGACTTGTTGGAGTCCCACCAGAACTCGGCGCTGGAAGATACGTCCATGTGCAGGTAGCGGCCGTGGGTTTCGGTCTCGCTCTCGAAGCTGATACGGGCGTCGATCAGCCGACGCATTTGCTCCTGAAGACGTTTGGCATCTCCACGCTTCCCTCCCCCGGTCCTCGGGTTTAGTCCAATTTCGCGCATGAAGTTGTCGAGACTATTACCCAGCCGAATGTGCCGGCTCTTCTTCCGCTTTGCCTCGGTTACGAGCCAGAAGAGGAAAAGTCTAGGAATGGAGCCATAGGGATACATGGCCTTCCGCGTCTGCCGGTCGATATGGGGCTGAATCACAAGTGTCAAATTGCCGTTGGTGCGGGTCCAGATCGGAATATCGCCGGGATCGCTGTGCGGCAAGGTGCATTGCACAAGCTGCCGCGCCATGAACGCCGTCTCGGTTGCATCCGGGTTCTGTTTAATCTCCACGGCGGCATCCAGCAAGAGCTGGTCTGCGGTGCTGGGGAGCTTGGGCTTGAGTATCGGCAAGTCGGCGGTCCTATGCTTGCTTGTCCTTCATGTATGCATGAAAACATGCAAGCATGAAATCACTCACAGTGGGAAAATCCATCTGAATGGCCGCCAGCTTTACGGCCTTCACGTCCTCGACAGGCCAGCGTACCTGCAAAGGCTCCCGCTCAACCTTTAAAGTGGCCTTCCCACGTTTCGGCTCCTCAGCGGGAGAAGTCTTCACCTGGGCCGCTTGTGGAACAGACGGTACGACGGCCAGCGTGTCCGGAGTCAACTCAAGAGCCTTAGCCATGTGCGACTACCTCTCTGCCTTTCTGCATGCTTTCATGCAAGCATGACTTTATGTTTTTCCATAGTGCTGCAATTTCCTTGGCTGCTGCGCCTTTTGGCTCTGCCTCGGTGATCGTCTGACCTTGAGCGTATGGAGCTTTGTAGGCCGTTCGGTCGTTCACGAACGTCTCCGCAACCTCGCCGTGCTTGGAAAGGACTGCTGCTGCTTGAGCGGTAATGAGGGTGTTCGCTTTCACTCGGGTGAGGACGAACAGGAAGGGAACGCCGGTTTCTTTGAGAGATTGAACGGTTACCGGGGCTGCCGTCAGATCGTCTTCGCTTGCCTGGACAGGGAAGATCACGAAGTCAGCTAATTTGAATAGGCCCTTGGCAATGTCGATCCGGCCTGAAGCGGTGTCGATGATGCAATACGTTGCCCCATGTCCATGTAGGAGGTCCAAGCCTTTCCGCAAACCTTCAAACGGCAGTTCGACACGCTGGGGAATTTCGGATTCCCGCTTGGTGTGCCAAGCAGTAAGGCTGCCTTGCGGGTCGGTGTCGATCAAGAACACGGGACCATCGCCGGCGCGTTCCGCTTCTACGGCAAGATGCTTCGCGAGCATCGTCTTGCCGCTGCCGCCCTTCTGAGAGTTGATTACAACGATTTGCATGGATTCATACTCCTAGGTATGCATGAATCCATGCTGCCTTAATTTCATGTTTTCATGCAAGCATGAAATTAAGGCGGTATCCCACTACTAACCTCAATCCCGAGGTTCTCGACAAAACGGGCGTGGCTTACCAAAAGCAAGTGAGCGCCACGTTTGGTTATCAGTTTTCACTACGCATCACGCATCGCTTTTCGCACGGTTCCGGCGTACCATTGCGCCCCGCGCGGAGTCCTGAGCCCGAGCCCGTTGAGCTGGGCGGCGATGGCCCGCAAGGTCATGCCCTCGGCCCGGTGGCGGCGCATCAGCTCGATGATCTGCGGCGCGGGAGGGATGGGGTCTTTGATCTGCCGCGCCCGAGCGATGGACTCGGCCCAACGCGGATTGCCGAGCCGCACGCCGCGCCTGCGGGCCGCTCCAAGCGCCGCCTTGGTCCGCTCGGAAATGGCCTCGCGCTCGTGCTCGGCGAAGGCGGCAAGAATGTGGATGGTGAGCCGGTTGGCCTGCGGCATGTCTGCTGCAACGAACTCGACCCCCGCTTCCATGAGCCCGGAGATGAAATGGACGTTGCGGGCCAGCCGGTCGAGCTTGGCAATGACCAGCGTCGCCCGCTGCCGGCGGCATAGCTCGACGGCGCGCAGCAGCTCGGGCCGGTTGGTGTGCCGCTTGCCGCTCTCGATCTCGGTGAACTCAGCCAGCAGGGAAGCGGACCCAAGAAAGCGGCTCACGGCCTCGCGCTGGGCTTCCAGACCCAAGCCGCTCGCGCCCTGGCGCTCGGTCGAAACGCGGTAGTAGGCGACAAATCGGGCGTCCGGAGCGGCCATCTCAGGCCAGTGTACTATCCTGAAACGTCCGTTTCAGTGAGTACAAAATAAATGCTAACGCCAAGTCTGATGTGTCATGACGCGCGCACAACTCATAAGTTCGGTGAATCCACAACAGGTTTCCTCTTCCATAAAAATTGTGGCCAACCACAAAGATTTAGTAGTTAAATGGACGCGCAAAGATTTGCTGCGGAGAACATCGATGCTGCGTATCAAGCAAACAGCAGGTTCGCTCGAAGCTGTCGCCCTAGAATTTACCGATGGGGAACAAGACCGGCCCTCCGACGGGCCCGCTGCCGTGTTTCTGGCGCAGGGTAGACTTCCCGTCCTCCAGGCGTTTTTCCCGCTCCGGCTCAAGCTCCATCTCTCCCATTTGCTTGCGATCGAAGACGTCGCTTCCATCGGGCGCTACGGCATCGCGGAGGTAGGCTATGCCGAGGAGGGCGGCCTGACATGGACGCCTTTGTTTTACATCGTCGGAGGAAAGAGCGAGGAGGAAGCAAAGCCAGCCGGCATCCTTCGCCTGCCGCCGCGGGACCACCGCGCCTTTATAGCGCAGGCGAGGCTTTCCGACGACCTCCGCGTCGTCATCGAAGCTGAGCCCGGCATTTCTTGGGCACTCGAAGCCGAGCGCGCCGCCCCTGCGGAAACGAACCTGCGGCGGCGCATCGCGCGCATCCTGGGAACGTCAGCCGCGGCCGCCTCCCCGCTTGCCTTCGCCAATGCCGCTGCGGCGCAGTGCAAGAGTTCCCCGAATTACGACTCCGGCAGCGGCTATAACGGGGTGGATCAATCCACCATTGAAAGAAGGGAAGGCAATAATCTTGTCGGCGTTGTTCCCGACGGCAAGAGCGGCGTAACCTTTTCTGGCCTTGATTTCGGACACAGTACGGCAAGCGATCTCCAGAGAATCGGGACTCCCGCTGACATCATTCAGCAAGCCGCTCCCTTTTTGGCGTTCGGTCCGGGAAGGCCCAGAATCGGAGCCGATGCTAACGCAGCGCTGTTTGTGAACGGGGTTTCAGGCGCAACAGTGCCTGCGGCTACCTTCTCCGTAGACCAGCAACAGAGAATGTACCAAGCGGTGTATCCGGCCTATATTTCCGCCGCAGCATCCAGCTTCAATCAGCTTGCCCAAAAGCTCAACAGCCCTTTAACGTTTACGTCTTTAAATTCAAGTTGGCAGACTGCATTTGCGGACATGTATTTCGAGGCGGCAGGCGGCTACCCTACCGGGAGCAGTGCAGGCAAATTTATAAACACCCAGTTTGCCGCGCAAGTAGCCACTGGGGATTGGGCCAATGCCCTGAAAAATTTAAGCAACTTCGGCAGTCCGAGCAAGGCGCAAAACGACCGGGCCACGCAAAATTATAAAGAGCTGATCAAGCAGGGCTGCACAACAGGAACGAATTAGGGATCGGAAACGTGGAGGCAAATGCAAACGCTACTTTTATCCCTTTTGCTCTTCTTGGTCCCGCCGCATGGGAGCGCCGCTCTGGCCACTGCAAGCACGGAGGAGGACAGCAGCCGATGGCTGCTGTCCTTTAATGGATTCGAATCAAACAGTTTGGCCAAAGATCCGCGTTTCACCTCATTACTTGACCGAGAGCTGCCGCATTACCCGTTCGAATGGCTGGAAACTAATCCGCTTCCGGAACTTGCCTTCCGTACCTTAAGCGAACTGGGAGACAAGGTCAGCGTTGACTCTCACCGCTATGTGACAGTCACCGGCTCGGTCTTTCAGGTGGCAACAAATAAGGGATTCTTGTGGGTGGACACCAGCGGCGAAAGCTCGCCTCACCTTGTCTACGCGTACATGGATATGGACAGGCCAAACGAGGCGCGGGTGAGTCTTTTCGTCAAGCAGCCAAAACCTTTGATCAGTCTTCTACCGCCATTGGCTTCTTCCCTCGCGGCGTGGTGTCGCCTCGCCGGGGTGCAGCATGTAAGCAGCTTTACTTCCTATGACCAAAATAAACAGCATGTGGATCTCTCCACAGACCTTTTAAACAGTAGATAGAAGGTGCCGTGCGAAAGCGGATTCTCATCTTTGTGCATGATGGGCGAGGCCTCGGCCATCTTCGGCGTTTGAGCCGGATTGCCGAACGCCTCCAGGAGCAGGCCTCGGTACTGTTCCTTACCGGCCATCGCGACGCATCCTGGATGGTCCCCAAAGGCTCGGAGTTCATTCACCTCCCGTCTCTGGACAGCATTGACCGGCGCAGGAGCCGGCACTGGGGCCGTGCGCCTTTCCTTGGCGATGATGCGATGCGCGGACGCGCGCTGCGTAAAACCCTGATTGCCTCGGCGATCGAGGCCTTCGATCCGGACGGGTTTATCTCCGACTACCTCCCGCTGGGAATGGACGACGAATTGCTCCCGTTCCTTCGAAGCAGTTCCCGCTGCCGGAAATACTTCATCGTCCGCGGCATACTGGGTGATCCCAAGGATGTCCCTGTCCATGTGCTGACCCCAAATGCCAGGGAAGCTCTTTCCAGCTATTATGATCTGATTCTGGCCGCCTGCGACCAGCGTATCGCCGACATAGCCCGAGATTACAACCTCGAGCCGGAGCTCGCGCGAAAGCTGCGCTACACGGGATACTGCATGGAAGCTCTCCAAAGGGAAGCGTCGAGCCGCGCACGGCGCGATCGAAGAATTCCGGACGGAATGCCGTGGGTGGTCTGCACGGCAGGCGGCGGTAAGGACGGGGAAGACCTACTCCAGGCCTGCTGGCAGTTAGCTCTCCAATACCCCGAATACTGCTTCGACCTGATTGTCGGCCCCCGTTCCCGTTTGTCCGCCCTTGAAGAAGGCTTTCACGCGGGGACGCGCATCCTAGTCCGGCAGGCCGACACCGCCATGCCCTCCCGGCTGGGCGGGGCGGACATCGTGGTATGCCGAGGCGGCTACAACTCCCTTATGGAAGCTTCCGCCGGACAGGCCAGGATTATTGTCGCTCCAATCATCGACGATTACGAGCAAGTCCATCACGCACGGAGGCTGGCCGCATTCCGCCCTATGTTTGTGATAGATCGGCTTGAAGATTTAGATCTGGCACTGGAAGACGCTCTTCAACAGCCTCGGCCGCAAGGCGGCCTAGGAGATCTTCGGTGCAACGGTTTGGCGCTTTGCTCCCACTACATCCTGACCGATCTGACCGGACAGGAAGAGGAGCGACATAACGAGGATGTTACACCATACGCTATCACGGAGGTTTCGCATGGATAGACGAGCTTTTCTCGCAGTGCTCGGCGCGGGAGGTGCCGAGCTTATTTTGCTGAGCCGTGTACCGGCAGCCCGAGCCTCAGTGACCGCCAAGGAAGTACTACCGCCGCGCCTTTCTTCCTTCAAGCGCTACGCGGAGCTGGACACGGTATCCTTGCTGCGGGACCATCGTTTCCGCGCCTACATCGAGAAAGAATTTGAAGGCATAGGCATGCCATTTCACGGCCACTACCCGATCTGGGCGGCGATGTGGACCTGGATGAATAATCCCGGAATCGTGAAGTTGCACCACAACCGCTATCTCATCGCAAAGGGCAACATGCACGGATTTTTTCCGTCGCGGGCCATGGTGTGGATGGATACGCACCAGCCGAACGGGGGCTCCTCCCCCATGATCGTTCTGTCCTTTATGGATGTCGCCAAGGGTCCAGACCTGTGGATTGTTTCCAATCGGAACCTTGCGGAAACCCCACCGTCTCAACTGCCGCATCATCTGCCCATGTCGATCCGCAGATGGTTGAGCGAGCACAAACCTCTTCGATACGACCGCAGCTATATTAAACGACTAATGGTGCTCGACACCTCCGTCCAGCGCGTCACTCCTTTGCCGCAGTCCTTCGGCGTACGGCCCTACCGCACGGAAGCCAACGTCGTTTGCAGCTCCCTTGCCCTGCACTCGAGTACCATGCAGCCTTTATAGCCGGTTTTCGCTTCAGGTCTCAGCACGCTGTTTCCGGCATGTTCTATAGGGAATGTGCCGGTTGAACAGCGCCGTCCACGCCGCGTCACTGCCTTTCCAATCCGCCGCACCCGACGGCAGGGGGAAGCCCGCCGCCATGCAGGCCTGCGGAAAAATCGGCTGCTCATTTCCCGCACCGGGTCCGACAACCAGAAGTCCAACCGCGGGATGCCCGGCATAGCAAACCAGAGCCCTGTACAGGGAATCGACCTCAGCCGGGCTCATCGCATCATGGCGGACAAACAAAACGTTTTCTCCCCGCACGACATCCCGCCAGCGGCGCAGGAGAAACTCGTGCTTCCGACGCTGCTCCGGGTACTGCCGCTCCAGCGAAGCTTGCTCGATTTTGCCGGTCACAGCGTCGGGCTCAAAACTGTGGCGGTACCCGATCCCGGTTTCCCGGTCGAGCACAAGCGTCGCTTCCTCCCCGAGCTGCAAACCCGACAAAAGAAACGCGCCGCTGAAATCTTGCTTGAGGACGCGCATCAGTCCGACAAGGGGTGTGCGGACCCAATCGAAGAAAAAAGCTTTACTCGCGCCCGTGAAGCGGCGGATTTGATACGCTGTCTGGCAGTGCCTACCAAGGGAAACGATGTAGTCGTACCGCTTTTCGTTGAGCAGCCTTGCTTCAATCAAGCCGTCCAGCTTCAAAGTCCCATGAGGCCGTAATCCATCTCTTTTGCGCTCAGGGCTGAAAGGTGAGGGACGCCCCCCATGAAGCTCCAATCCGTCCATGAAGCAATTGGCTCCCTCCTGTTCCTGCGGCTCCGCGATGCCCGCGTCCTCTACGACCTGATAGCGGGCGAGCGCGTCGGTGCCATCCTGCATCTTGGAGTGTTCAGCGCAGCTGCTGTTGTATATCTCGCTGGCGCGGCTGCCGAAGTTGGCAATGGAGAGTTGCAGGTTGTCGCGCCTCCAACGCAGATCGACAAGCTCCCCAGCATCATACAAGCACTCGAGGCTTGCGGCCTCACCGAGCACGTTCATTTCCATGCCGATCCCTTCGGCTCTCATTGGTGGCTCATGAAGCGACTTACGGAGCAGCCTCGGCCTTATTTCGATCTGTGCTTCCTTGATCTCCCGCCAAACTTCCACGATGCCGGAATGGCTTTTTTTCTCGCCCGACGACTCGTCCGTCCGGGCGGGTGGTTTGTTCTGAACAGTATGGAGTACACCTACCGCGATTCCCCAAGCCGCGGGAAGCCTTGGGTCCTCAAAATGACGGAGGAGGAGCAGGTCACAGCTCAGATCGAGCGCGTTTTCTCGCTCCTTGTCATGGAAGATGAAAGCCTTGAAACGTTTCGCGTGAAAGGCAACCTGGGCATCGCCCGAAAGCGGCTGAATTCTATGCTGGCATCGCCCGAATCGCAGCGCCGCGAGCGCGTTGTTTTCGAAGCAGCTCGCCTGGCTTATGAGGATGCTCCATTCCGCCAAAAGCTGCTGCACCGGCCGGCAAGCGCCCTGGCGGAGATTTCCGGGCAGCCAAAACAGTGCTTTCTCTCGGTCCGGTTCGCGGAAAACAATTTGTGGGCACCGACTGGCCCGGATGTGGACGAGGCTGGCGTCACCACCCATATGTTGGAACATCCGCTTTGGCACAAACAGATTTTGGAAGCTGATCTTCTCGCTATGCTCGGCGGCTGAGTTCAAGCTTGCTGTCCAGCAGCACCGCCTGCACAAGGGCGCAGGCGGGGTGCTCCTGCGATGCCGCAGAAAAAGCTGCCTTCATTGCATCCATCGGCTCGGCAAAGTCCCCGTCGAGCACGCGACCAAGGATCCGGGCCACATCAGCCGGGGTTTGCAAGCCCTCAAATAAACCGTCCCCGAGCCAGTGGTGACGGATGCGCATTGCGTTAAAAAATTGATCGCCGAAGCTCGGCAGTGCTATGGTCGGCACGCCAGCAAAAATGGCTTCTTTCAAACTCCCCAACCCGCCATGCGAAAGCATGGCCGCGCATTGCGGGAGCAGGCGCTTTTGGTCGAGAACGCGGCGGACCCGCAGGTTTGGCGGCCGTCCGCCTTTCGGGAGCAGGAAAGGGTAAGGAGCGGCCAGCAGAAACCGTATATCTGGACAAAGCCGGGCAAGCGCGTACACCAGCTCATAATGGGCTGCCAGCCGACCGTGCCGGATACTTTGAGTGCCAAACGCGCACAGCACGGCGGGAGTATCCGGACGGCTGGGCAGGGCGCAGCCCATATCTCCCACACAAGCGTCCGTGTAGAAAACCTGCTCTCTTGGGTAGCGGAATTTTTCCACCTCCAATGCCGCCGGGCAAAGTACAAGGAGCGGTTCGTCGGCCGGCAACGATGTCGGCTCCCGCCAGTCAAGCAGCGAAGTGGAAATTGCTAGGTGCCGGGAGCGCATGCGTCTGCGGTCTATCCGATGTTCCGCAAGCACTTTATCGACCAAAATCAGGTCCGCCTTGATCTCTTCCAGTGGGGCGTCCGCGTCATCCATACACAGCGGGTCCGGGTGGCTGCCGCCTTCACTAGGAAGCGCTTTCTGCCTCCATCGGACCGTGTGTCCCAGAAGTGACAAGGACGCACCCAGCTGCAAGGTCGGGAGAATATGGCCCGGCTGCTCCAGCATCGCAATTACTATATCTGCCATTGCACCTGTTTTAAATCAGTGTGCATTAGGCTGCCATGAATCTCAATCCGATTCTAGAGCCTAGCCGTTTTTGACGCGCGCCTCTCACTGCCGCGCCATTTCCACCCTCATCTTTGCGCGCGTGCACATCGGGCGGCAGCAGGATGAGCGGGTAAGCCGCTTCCTACGCTTCGACAAGCGTCATAGCCGCCACCCGGCAAGCTTTGAGCAGCTCCCAGCACTCCTTGGCGCGAGCTTCGAGCTCCGCCCTCAGCTCCCCGGCCGCTTCCAAGATCTCCGATTTTCTCGGGAGGAACTCCCACTGATGCGCCTCGATCTTGGCCAACAGGTTCTCGAATCGCGGATCCGTCAGCAGTGGTTCCATCTTTCTTCCCGGGTTGCGGGCTTCGTGGATGCGGGATAAAAGCGGCTTTTATTTAGAAAGCAGAAAGGTGTGCCTGAAACGTATGGAGAGCATCCTTCATTTCACCCGAACTAAGGCAGAATTGCTTTTAGAGCTTTGCGATCCCGTCTGTTTGCCGCCAGTCACGCTGCCAAAGGCCAGGCCTAGCAGGAGGTCGTCAAGTTCGATTGTGGTTACGCAGAGCTCCCTTGCTACCTGCTGGCGAGTGATCCCTTCTTCCCGCAGAGAGGAGAACACCTTTGCCAGCAACTGTGAAGCCTCATGCGGCGCTGGTTCGGGCTCTCGTTTGGTGAAGCCCCGCTTGGAAAGCTCTACATAGATGGTTCGATAATGCCAATCACTCAAAATCTTCAAGGTGTGGAATCGATAGGCGAGTGCCGCAGCTGAGACGCCCCATACTCTTTTTAAGCGAACGAGAACATCAACGGTGGCGAACTTTGGTATGTGAGCGAGCACGCTGGCGCGTGGCATCAGAAAC
>CAXTMW010000078.1:6013-15668 GCA_964245455.1 uncultured Acidobacteriaceae bacterium | reverse complement strand
AAATGGAGGTCCGACAGGGCGCGCATGTCGAACTGCAGGGTGGACGCGACCCGATCGGGCCAGGAGAGCGCGTACAGGATCGGCAGGCGCATGTCGGTGACGGAGATCTGCGCCAGGATCGAGCCGTCGATGTACTCGACCAGCGAGTGAACCGTCGATTGCGGGTGTACGGTGACCTGCACCTGGCGGGGCGGCAGGTCGAAGAGGCGGCAGGCCTCGATAATCTCCAACCCCTTGTTGAGCATGGTGGCCGAATCGATGGTGATGCGGCGGCCCATGACCCAGGTCGGGTGCTTCAAGGCCTGCTCGACTGTGATGGACGAAAACTGATTCAAGGGCAGGGTGCGGAAAGGTCCGCCCGAGGCGGTCAGCCAGACGTTGCGGACCTCCGTGAGCCGGCCGGCGCGCATGCACTGGTGGATGGCGTTGTGTTCGGAGTCGATGGGCAGCAGAGCGACATGATGCTCGCGGGCGGCCGCGGTCAGCAGGTCGCCGGCGGCCACCATGGCCTCCTTGTTGGCCAGGCCGACCGGCTTGCCCGCGAGCACCGCGGCATAGGTGGCCTCAAGCCCGGCGACGCCGACGATGGCGGACACGACAAAGTCGACTTCCGGCAGAGTCGCAACACGGACCGTGCCCTCGACACCCCAGACGACCTCGATCTCGCTTAAGTCCTGCGCATGCAGGCGGGTGCGGAGCTCGGCGGCCAGCTCCTCAGTGGCGAGTGAAACCACGCGTGGCCGCCAGCGGAGGCACTGGCGAAAAGCCTCGTCAAGGTTGCGGCCGGCCGCGAGCGAGACAGCGGCAAAGCGATCCGGGAACTGTTCAAGGATGGAAAGGGTGCTTTGTCCGATGGACCCGGTCGAGCCCAGGATTGCGATCTGTTTCAACTGCAGGAGCCTTTCCGCACTGCAAAAGCACGAGCCGGGGCGCAGGCGAGAACGCTACACGGCCTGCTGGGCTAGAAGAGCGTACCACAGCACCGGCGCGGCCAGGAGCAGCGCGTCGATGCGGTCGAGCACGCCGCCGTGGCCGGGCAAAAGCGTGCCTGAGTCCTTGACGCCCGCCCCACGCTTGAGCGCGGACTCGAGCAAATCCCCGAGCTGCGCGGCAATGTTGAGCAGGACGGAAAGCAGCAGCGTGCGCGTGACCGAGCCGGGGTAGCTGAGCTGGTCGAAGCCGCGGCGGCTGAGCTCAGTGGCAACGAGCAAAAGCAGCGCAATGACCAGCACCGTGCCGGCGACCGACGCGATCGAGCCCTCCCAGGTCTTGTTCGGGCTGATGCGGGTGAGCTTGTGCCGGCCAAAGTTGCGCCCGATATACAGCGCCGCGACGTCGCCGGCCCACACGGAAAGAAACAGCAGCAGCAGCAGCGAGGGACCGTTGCCCTGCGCGGAGATGAGCGGCAGCGTGGTGAGCGCCCAGCCGGTGTAGAGCAGGGCAAAGGTAGCAGCGCCCGCGGCGGGCAGAACCTGCGCGGGCGCAAGGCGGAAGCTGCAGATAGCGAGCAGCACGAAAGCCATGCCGCCGAGCGCGGGCAGCGTGTACTCCGGGCGGAAAAACGTGCAGAGAAACAGCAGCGCAATCCCGACCAACACCGCGATGCGCGGGATGCCGGCAACCCCGTGCGCGGCGGCGAGCGCGAGAAACTCCCAAGCGGCGAGTCCTGAGACGACCGCCGAAGCCAGGGTAAGCACCGGCAGCGAATTGTAGAAGACAAGAAACAGAACCAGCGGAATCAGCACCGCCGCAGTCAGAACTCTTCGCATCTTCTCAAGAGCATAGCCCACGCGCAGTGTGGACAGGCTTGCGGTGCGTTCAGCCCGCGCGTGCGTCTAACAGAGAGATATGTCGGCGAGCTTGGTTCCCTGTGCGGAGCCGAGCGAGTCGGGCGCCCGAACGAAAGGAACGACCATGAAACGGAACTTCGCAGCAGGAGCCGCACTGGGAGCATGGAGCGTTGCCGCAGTATTGCTGGCACCGCAAGTCAAGGCGCAGACCGAAGGCAGCTCCGCCGGGGCAAGCACCGTGGTGACGGTACTGCCGAAAAGCGGCGATGCCGTGGCGGCAATCCCACAGACCGCGCTCGAGGTGAAGGTCGACGGCAAGACTGTGCAGCCGCTGGTGTGGCGCGCCTACGGGCGGGGCGAGGTGCAGCTGGTGCTGCTAATCGACAATTCGCTGCGAACCTCGTTCGGGCGCAATCTTGAGGACCTCGCGACCTTTGTCAACAACCTGCCGCCAAATGTCTCGACCGCGGTGGCGTACATGCAGAACGGCGCTTCCGTGTTCAGCGGTCCCTTTACCAAGGACCACGCCGCGGCGGCCAAGATGCTGCACCTGCCCGGCGGCAGCCCGGGCTCCAATGCAAGCCCATACTTCTGCATCCAGGACCTGGCCAAGCACTGGCCGGTCGAGTCCGCAACGGGGGCTTCATCGGGATCGGTCCGGCGCGAAGTGCTGATGATCACCGACGGCGTAGACGAGTACAACCTGCGCTACGACCCGGAGGACCCATACCTGCGCGCGGCGGTCGATGCGTCGAATCGAGCCGGACTGGTAATCTTCCCGATCTACTACCGCGACCAGGGCCGGTTAGGCACCTCGTTTTACGAGACCAACGCCGGGCAGAATTACCTGTTCCAGGTGGCGGACGGGACGGGTGGCAATATGTACTACGAAGGGCTGACCAATCCGGTGTCGTTCACCCCGTTTCTTTCCGACCTGACACGCCGGCTGTCAAACCAGTACGAGCTGGACGTGCCGGTAAAGCCGGAGAAAAAGGGGAGCTTTGCGGAGCTGAAGGTGAAGACCGATATTGGTGCGGTCAAGCTTAAGGCGGCGAATCGGGTAGCGGTCGCGCCGGCGGGGTCGGTCGCGCAGTAGGGTAGTGGGTTCGCAAAGACGATGTGTGCCCGCGATGATCCTTAAAGTGACCGGGTCATCCCGGTCGCCGGGTAGGATTTGGCGTTAGTGAACCTGAAACTCCGGTGAGCCCAGGATCATGGCTGCCATCGCATCAAGTGCCGGGAGGGAGTTCCGTTCGTCCTCCACCCGGTCGCGCCGGGCGAGTTGCGCGTGAATGACGCTGTTGGTCGCGGGCGACACTGCCCCGGCGAGCAGCGCCTGCTCCATGGCGGCAAGCGCCCGATCTTCGCCGGGGCTAGTCAGCGCAGTTTCCGCTGCCGGAAGCGAAACGCCGCGAGCGCGCATTCGACTTTCGTCTGGGCCAGGCAGCGTGGGCTCGGCCATGAGCCCATGCACCACCAGCAGGGGCGCGTCTAAGTGCATGCCGCCCAGCTTGCCGCCGGCAAGCACAATTGCAAAATTAAGCCGGTCGATCAGCGCGGCCGAGTTCATCCAGCTGCTCCCTGCCTGGGGATAGCCGGTCGGCGGCTGGCACCGGTACGGCGCTTCGCCCATGGCGCGCAGCTGCTGCACCAGCGCAGCCGGGTTTGCCGGATCAGTCTCAGTCGCGCGCATGGCCGAAGCAACAAACTCAAGCGGCGTTTTTACCTTGTTATTGAAGTTGGCGCGGCTGAAGAACTCCGGCGAATGCACCATCGCCCGGAGCACCTCGGCGATGTCGCCGTCCGATCGCATCCAGGCCGCGGTCATGCGGTCCACCAGAGCAGGCGGGGGTGCGTCGGCGACAAAGCGTTGGGCGAGCTGGTAGGAGATGTGGTGCGCGGTCGCGGGCTCCTTCGCGAGAAATGCGAGCGCGGTGAGGCCTTCCCCCTGGCCGCCGTCGGGGATGGTCTGGTGCAGCCACTGCTTCGCGCCCGGCTCGTGCCGGTTGGCGGTGAACTGGAATGGACCGCCCTCCATGGGCCTGTCCACGCCCCAGCCGGTCAGGATCGCGGCCAACGCGGTCACGTCGGCCTGCGTGTAGCCGCCGTCGACGCCGAGGGTGTGCAGCTCCATCACTTCGCGGCCATAGTTCTCATTTATCCCGCCGCGGTTCGTCCCTGCCTTGGCGCCCTTCGCCCCGCGAGCGGCCGCCGGGGAATCCGGGCCAATGCTCGACAGGTTGTCGAGGTAAATCATCATGAACTGGCTTTCGGCGGTGGCCAGCAGCAGGTCGCGAAAATGCCCGAGGGCGTGCGGGCGGATCGCGGCCTGCTCGTACTGGGCGGCGTAGTTTACTGCATCGCCGGACTTCGAATATCCACGTTGAAGTAGTTGATCCAGAAGTCGGTCATGACCTCCTGGAGCTGGCGCTCGGAAAGAACAGCCCGCAGGACCTTTGCCTGCTCCAGCTCCCCGGCAGCAACGCCGCTGCCCGCGTAGCCGCCCGCCATCATGGACCACAGCTCGCGGTCGCCCGGCGAGACCCCATCGAGCAGCTGCGTCTTGAAAGGTTCGCCGAGGCCGCGCGTCAGAGCCATGCGATCCGGTACAGATAGGGCAAGCACGGCGTTCAGGCAGCTGGGAGCAGGTTGCACCAGAATGGGCCCGGCAAGCGTTCGAGCGCGCAGCTGCTCGGCTGACTTCTCTTCGGCTTCGCGCGCGGCTTTCGCGGCCTGCTGCTGCGCCGCTGCTTCGGGGTCGGCGACCGCGCCGGACTGCGCGGAGCTCTGGCCTGCCTCAGCGCGGTCGGCCTGCTGCTTCTGTTCGTAGCGCGCAAGCTGCACCTGGTACACACCGGCGAGCTGCGGGTCGGCCGGCATGGCCTGCTTGCCGTCTGCGATCCGGCGAATGACCTGGCCGTCCGGGAAGTTGACAGCAATCTGCTCCGGGCTCATCGCGAGCGAAGGATACCGGGCGAGGCGCTTGTCGAGCTCAGGGTCCGGGATGGCGGCCGGCTCGAGCTGCCGCGCGAACCACTGCTCCCAGCCTTCGGCCGCGACCGAGGCGACCAGGCCCGGCGTCGCGCCGAAGGTAAAGCGGCTGACGACCTGGGCACTCTGCTCCTGCAAGGTAAGCGGGAGCGATGCGGGCCGCGCCGATGTGTGCCGATGCGCCAGGTTGTTGTGGGCGCGGCTTGGGCTCTGCGAGAGCAGCGGCGTGGCGAACAGGGCGAAGGCAAGGCACAGTGTCGGACGGGGCATCGGTAAGTCCTTAGTCTGACGCGGCTGGCAAGCCACGATGACATCTGCCTATAGGAACAGCGGTGCTCTGAGATAGTCGCGGACGATCCCGACGCGGTGAGCATGTGCGGTTCAGATAAGGACACATGCAGCCCGGGCGGGAACCGACGTAATCCTTGGCCGCGAAAAGTCCCTTGCCGCGCGGGAGCGCGTTCACTGAATGTAGAGAAGTCAGGCTTTCCAGCAGAGTGCGAAGCGGGGAAAAGGATCGGCCAGAAAAGCGGCCGGGCCGGAGTACCCCGCTCACAACGGGGTACTCCGGGTCCAATGCTGGTGGGTAAGCAATGGGTGAAAGCGCATCCTGGCTTCACGTCGTCATACATATCGCGCTTGATTGGCGATTCCTGACGGCGTGCGGTTTGCTTATACGTGTTCTACGGCGCAAGCGGTAGAACAAACCCCTCGGCGGGTCGCATCCGTCGAGGACTACAGCTCACAGCATTATTCAACAACGCGCACACGGCAGAGTCAAACGATTTCGCGTCGGCCGTCCCACTTCTAAACAGACGCGGGAACCGCTGCCCGCGCGCGCCCTGCGCGCTTCTGCCGCCAGCTCAGCACCGGCCGCAGCGCGAGCAGCACTGCGAGCACCACGGTGATCCCCAGCGGGGCCAACACGCCGGTCTTTACGATCCACCAGTAGTGCAGCACGCCCGCGATCGCCGAGATGTACACCGCTTTGTGGAGCCAGTTCCAGCGCTTGCCGCCGAGCGCACGGATGGACCAGGTGGTTGAGGTCGCCGCGAGCGGCACCATCAGCGCCCAGGCCGTAAAGCCGGCCCAGATGTACGGGCGCCGCAGCAGGTCGTCCGAGATCGCGGGCCAGCTCCAGCCGGAGTACAGCCCGAGATAAGTGAGCAGGTGCAGGGAGCCCCAAAAGAACGCGTACAGGCCCAGCATGCGCCGGAAACGAATGATCCAGCCGAGCCGCGGCACCAGCTTGCGGATCGGCGTGATGGCAAGCGAGATCACCAGCAGCCGGAGAGTCGCGAAGCCGGTGAAAAAAGTCACCGTCGAGACCGGGTCCGGGCCCAGCGCCGAGGGATTGCTCGTCGCGCTCTGATAAAAGCGCAGCAGGAGATACGCGAGTGGGAGCAGGCAGAGGAGGTGCGCCAGCACCTTCAAGCGAACAATCCAGCGGTTCGGCATACGCGCTTCCCTCCTCCTGACTCCGGCCGTTTCTTGAAAATTAGAAATCTTTCTTCAGGTCCATGCCGCTGTACAGGCCCGCGACCTGATCGGCATAGCCGTTGAACATCAGCGTAGGCTGCCGCTGCTTCCAGATCGGCGCGCCAATCGCCCGCTCGGAGGCCTGCGACCAGCGCGGGTGATCCACCTGCGGGTTCACGTTGGAGTAAAAGCCATACTCATCCGGGGCCAGATCGTTCCAGCTGGTGGGCGGCTGCTTGGCGACAAAGCGCACGGTTACGATCGACTTGGCCGACTTGAAGCCGTACTTCCAGGGCACGATCAGCCGCACCGGCGCGCCGTCCTGGTTGGGCAGCGTTTGCCCGTACAGGCCAAAGGTCAGAAGGGTAAGCGGGTGCATGGCTTCGTCCATGCGCAAACCTTCTGAATACGCGCCCGCAATGGGGCTCGACCCGAGGTCAGGCATCTGCGCCGGATCGCGCAGCGACAGAAACTGCACATACTTCGCCGAAGGCAGCGGCTGGCATTGCTTGATGAACTCCCCAAGCGAGTAGCCGACCCACGGAACAACCATGCTCCAGCCCTCGACGCAGCGGAAGCGATAAACGCGCTCCTCCTGCGGGCGCAGCTTGGCCAGCTCATCGATCGAGAACGTCCGGGGTTTCCCCACCAGGCCCTCGACCTTGACCGACCACGGATACGTCTTGAGGTGCTGCGCGTTCTCGGCGGGGTCGCCCTTGCCCGTGCCGAACTCGTAGTAGTTGTTGTAGCTCACAATGTCTTTGTAGGCGGTCGGCGTTACGCCGGAAGTCGAGAGCGGGCTCTTGACGGTGTTCAGTTTGGTCGCGGCCTCGACGTGGAGGCCGGGGCGCAGCAGCTGCTCGCCGGCCAGCGCAGCGGTCCCTGCTACCGCGGCAGCCGCCATGAACTGCCTGCGGTTCAGGTACGTGCTTTCGGGCGTGATTGCAGAGTATGGAATGTCGCTCGGCTTGCGGATCAACATAGTGGCACCCTTTCGTACGCTGCAACAGGAACGTGTGGCGGCAGGATATTGGACGTAGACCACACCCTCAGGGTACGCGCCGGCGCTGCCCCGGTTTGAGACGCATGAAAGCGGATCGAGGCGAAAGGTACGATGAAGGCGGGAGACACACATGGACACAGGGTGGGACTGGCAGGCCTTTGAAGCGCTCAAGGATAGCGAACGCGTGAAGGAAACCGCAGGGCTGCTGCTGGACGCGCGGGAGGAAGTGCGTCCGATGGCGGACCTGGATGCCGCGCTGCAGCCGGCCACGCTCGATGAAGCGTACGCGATCCAGAGCGCCATGGCCGAGCGGCTGGGGCCGATCGCGGGCTGGAAAGTGGGCGCGCCGAGCCCGGAGGCCACGCCCATGTTCGGACCGATGCCGCTGCGTTTCGGCTTGATCCGCAGCGGCGACGAGATGCCGGGTGGAAGAAGCCGTATGCGCGGTATCGAGGCCGAGATCGCCTTTCTGCTCGGCAAGAACCTGCCCGTGCGCCACGAGCGCTACACGCGCGCGGAGATTGTGAATGCCATCGCCGGAGCGCACCCGGTGATCGAGGTGCTGGAGTCGGCGTTTATCGCGCCCGAAGAAGCCGCGCACCTGGCCATGGTGGCCGATCTGCAGATGAATGGCGGCTTTGTGTACGGCCCTGGCTGCAAGGACTGGAAAGACGTAGACATCGCAAGCGAAAGCCTCGAGGTGATCATCGACGGCATCGTGCGCTGGAGCAGCACGGGTAAAAACACCAACGGGCCGGACCTGCTGCGGCTGGTGGAGTACGTGGTCAACGACGCGCAGTTCCGCACCGGCGGCCTGCAGGTGGGCCAGTGGATCACGACGGGCAGCTGGATGGGCAAGCTGCTGTGCCATTCGCGGTCCTCGGTGGAGGTGCGCTTCGCGCGCTTCGGCGCGGTCGCGTTTTCCTTCGCGAAATAAAGCCTCGCTCAGGCAGTTCGCCGTTCACGCAGCCAGTAAAGCAGAGCGCCGGACACCCCGAGCGCAAGGGCGAACAGCAGTTCGCGCCCGGCGCCTTTCCTAGACAACAGCAGAAAGCCGAAACCGGCAAACGCCAGCGCGGGCGGCAGCGGGTAGAGCCACATGCGGAAAGGTCGGGCGAGCGCCGGCTGCCGCACCCGCAGCACAATGACGCCGATCTGCTGCAGCCCGTACTGCAGCACGATGCGCACCGCGACCAGCGTCGAGATGACGGTGCGGAGATCGAGAAAGCAGAACACGAAAGCAATGGCCACGAGCGCCAGCAGGGCCACTCCGGGAAAGCCGCGCGGGTGCAAACGGGCAAACGGCGCGAAGAAGTTGCCCTCGCGGGCCGCGGCAAACGGCGCGCGCGAGTAGCCGAGCAGCAGCGCGACCACGGAAGCGAAGGCGGTCCACATGATGAGAATCGCGACCGTGACCGAGGCGGCCTGCGCCCAGCCTGCCGGCAGCACGGTGTGCATCAGCACGGCAGCCATGGGCCGGCCCGCGCCGGCTCCGGCAAACGCCGCGAGAGGCAGCGCGCCCAGCAGCGCGGAGCTCATGGCGATGTAGAGCAGGGCAACCAGCGCGATCGAGAGCAGGACCGCGCGGGGGATGGTGCGGCCGGGCTCGCGGACCTCCCCGCCTAGGAAGCAAACGTTGTAGTAGCCCCAGTAGTCGTAGGTGGTCACAAGCGTGGCGGCCCCGAGCGCGGGCAGCAGCCCGCCCGCGGCAGGCCAGTGCAGCTGCGCCGCCACGAGCGGAGGCCGCAGGTGGGTGAGCCCGACCGCGATAACCGCAAGCAGGGTGGCGACGACCCCGGCGCTGAGCACCCCTGCCACGCGCAGCACCGCGCCGAGCCCGCGATAGAGGAGCACCGCAACCGCCACGCACACGCCTGCGGCAAGGAGGTTGGTGCCGCGCACGATGACCGGCCCCGCCGCGTAGCCGTGGAGCAGGCCGGGCGCGAGAAACGCCGCGTACTGCGCAAGCCCGAGCGCGCCGGAGGCGACCGAAAGCGGCGCGGTAAAGAGCAGCTGCCACACGTATAGGAAGCTGAGAAAGCGGCCGGCATCGAAGGAGGTTGGCTGTCGGCGCGTTTCCGCCGGCAGCTCGTCTGCGGGCAGCCCGGCTGCAGACGAGCTGCCGGGCTTGTAGATTTCGCGTAGAAACGCGTACGAGCCGCCCGCACGGGGCAGCGCTGCACCGAGCTCCGCCCACACCAACCCGTCGCACACCGCCAGCAGCGCCCCCAGCAGCCAGCCCAGCCAGGCCGCCGACCCCAGCGCCACGACCACCAGCGGCAGCGTGATGAACGGACCGACGCCAATCATGTTCATCAGGTTGAGCGAGACCGCGCCGGGCAGCGTGCCGCGCCGCGCGAGCTCGCCCTGGCCGGCAGGTGCGCCTCCTGGC
>CAXTMW010000078.1:2041-6003 GCA_964245455.1 uncultured Acidobacteriaceae bacterium | reverse complement strand
GGCAGGTTGGGGCGGGTTCCCGGTGCGGGCTCTTCCATGCTGGGCGGGCTCCTTTATGGTCGTGACTACGATTTCAAGTTGATTTGTACCTACGCAGCTTTGTCGTAGGGTGTGCAATGCTGATGCTTGCGCTAATGCGCCTACATAGGAGAGACCAGATGCTGCCGGACCGTGGACAACACTCGATTGGGTATTTCTGGAACTGCTACTTGAGAGCCGGGGCTCAAAATAAGGTGAGTCAGCTCACGATTGACGACTTCAAAGTTAAGACTTTGGAGGAGTGGGTGGATGAGCTCACCCACGTATTGAAAGATGATCCTGCGAGTGACCTGCCATCCTTTTCGTTCGATCGAGCCTTTGCGGCGATCCCCTTCAAGGGCAATCCAGCCATTCTTCAAGACTTTTACCTAGCTTCGACTAATGGCTGGTTCACTTCCAACGTGCAGTCTCAAGACGTGGATCAAGGCTTTAAACAGCCATTGCCGACCAGCTTCCTGTTCATCCCCTACCAAACGGGACAGGTGTCGCCTCAACAAGGCACGCTAGAAGATGCAGAGAAGTTAGGGCGAGATGAACTGCAGGGCGAAATAGATCGCGCACGAGAAGAAGTACGAACTTGGCTGACTGATCGTCAACGAGAGCTTAACGAGAAGACGTAGTCCAGGGAGTATGGCAGGACTGCGGGTGCGGAGGCTACCCGGCAAAAGCCTTTACACACTAGAGGCGCGAGGGTAATGCCAAACGCCCAGGCAGCGCCGGAATCGTACACTCAGAAAGTGTTTTCCCTCCGCCGCTTCCCTACACTCCTGCGCCGCGCAGGCGCGTTCATGTCGGCACTGCTGTTGACCTTGCAGGCCCACGCGCAGGCGGTGCCCTGGGCGACCACGCTCGCGCCCGCGGTCGATGCGGTGACGCTGCCCGAGGACCGCGGCGCGGACGGACTAGCGCAAACACTCAACAAGCTGCGCACCTGGGCAAGCCTGATGATGATCGTCGCGCACCCGGACGACGAGGACGGCGGCATGATGGCCTATGAGTCGCGCGGCGCGGGCGTGCGCACCAGCCTCGTGACCCTGACCCGCGGCGAGGGCGGGCAAAACGCGATGGGCACGGAGGCCTATGACGCGCTGGGGCTGCTGCGGACCAACGAGCTGCTGGCCGCCGACCGCTACACGGGCACCGAGCAGATATGGGGCTCGGTGGCCGATTACGGCTTCTCGAAAACCAAGGAGGAAGCGTTCGCCCAGTGGGGCCGCGAGCGCGTGCTGCGCGACGTGGTGCGCGCGGTGCGCGAGCAGCGGCCGCTGGTGCTGACGTCGGTGTTTCTGGGCGGCATCACCGACGGCCACGGTCACCACCAGGTTGCGGGCGAGCTGGCGCAGGAGGCGTTCAACGCGGCCGGCGACCCGAGCGTGTTTCCAGACCAGATTGCCGCGGGGCTGCGGCCGTGGAAGCCGCTGGCCATGTTTGCGCGGGTGCCGTTTGCGCCGGTGACCGCGAAGGGCATGTACGACTACGCGACCGACACCTGGGCACCGACCTCGTTCACCAACTACGTGACCGGCGAACACTCCGGCGCGCCGCCGTCCGAGGACGTCGTGATCCACGAAGGCCAGATGGACCCGGCGCTGGGCCGCTCATACCTGCAGATGGCGCGCGAAGGCTGGGGCCTGCAGAAGTCGCAGAACGGCGGCGGCACACCGCCGTTGCCCGGGCCGGATGACGTGGCTTACCACCGCTACGGCACGCGTGTGGCCGCGGCCTCTGACGGGCGGGTCGCAAAGGCGCAGGACGCGGGCTTCTTCTCGGGGCTGGACACCACGCTGCCCGGCATGGCTCTGCTGGCGCATCCCGCCGTTGCAAACGGCGATACGGCCTTTGTCCGCTCCGGCTTGCAGCGGATCGACCGCGCCGTGACGCGAGCCTTTTGGGGGTATACGCCGGCCGTGCCCGGGCGTATTGCGCCCGACCTGCGCGACGGCTACCTGGCCACGCAGGCGCTGCTGGCGTCGGTACGCGCGAGCACGCTCACCCCGGACAGCAAGGCGGACCTCGAACACGAGCTCGGCATCAAGCTGGTGCAGTTCAACACGGCGCTGGTGGAGGCACTGGGGCTGCACCTGGATGCATTGGCAACGCCGACGCCGGCGCGGGACCTGAACGGTGCCGCACCGCAAAGGCTGGGGCTGTACCCGGAGGCAACGCGGACGCACGTGACGCCGGGTGAAACCTTCAACGTGCGGCTGCGTGTGACCGCGGCCAGCCCCTGGGTTGCCGGAACAGCTGCCGGGGGCGCGGGTGCGATTTCAGGCACAGGCACGCGCGGGCTGACGCTTGTGCGCACCGGGCTCGACACCGCCGCCGGCCATCCGGACGCGATGCCGAACGCCGGGCCGGGAGAGACGACCGCGCCGGGCGCCGCCAAGCTCTGGGAGGTGATCCGAACCGCCTCGCCCGGCCTCGACACCGTGCAGGGGACTGTGGGGGAAGCACTGTTCCGAGTCACCGTGCCCCGCGATGCCGCGCCCACCGCTCCGTACTTCAGCCGGCCTTCCATCGAGCAGGCCACCTATGATCTGAGCGATCCATCGCTTGCAGGGCATAGCTTCGCGCCATACCCGGTCTCCGGCTATGCGGAGTTTCAATATGACGGAGTGCCGCTGCACCTGGCCGAGGTGGTGCAGGGGGTGGAGCGGCAGCACGGGCTCGGCACGTCCATGACGCCGCTGGTGGTGGTGCCGGGGCTGTCGGTCAACCTGTCGCAGCACATCGCGGTGCTGCCCGCAGGGGCAGGCTCGCTTGCGGTAGAGGCGACAGTGACTAACGAGCAGGCCGAGGACGCGGACGTAACTGTCCAGCTACAAAGCGACGGAAGCTGGAAAACGGGCACGCCCGCGCACGCCCATCTTGGACCGGGTGAGCGCTTTACAACGCAGTTGAGAGCCATGCCCCCGGGCGACCCTGTGTCGGGCAGGCTTACGGCCATGGCGCGCTGCGGCAATGCCTTGTACAGCGCGGGCTTTACCACCGTGGGCTACCCCGGAGTCCGGCCCTACAACTTATATCGCCCGGCAATCCTGGAAGTGCGCCCGGTCGATGTTCGTGTCGCGCCGGGGGCGCACGTGGGCTATGTGATGGGTACGGGAGACGAGGTGCCCTCGGCGCTTCGCGCGCTTGGGATCCCAGTCGACATGCTGACCGCCGATGACCTGCTGACGCGCGACCTGCATGGGTACACGACGATCATGCTGGGGGTGCGCACCTATACGGCCGAGCCCGGGCTGGTGCGCGCGGGCGGTGTACTGCAGGCGTTTGCCGAGGCCGGCGGCACGGTTGTGGTGCAGTACCAGAGCGGCGACTTCCCCGGGCTGCCCTTTGCGCTGCACCTGTCTGGCGCGGGCAGCAGCGCGCCAGCGCGCGTGGTGGACGAGCGAGCCGCGGTGACCCTCCTGGCCCCGGAAAACACGCTGCTCGCCGTGCCGAACCGGATCACGGCGGAGAACTTCGCGGGCTGGATGGAGGAGCGCGGGCACGGCTTTGCCGCCTCATGGGCGCCCGAGTGGACGCCGCTGGTGAGCATGGCCGACCCCGGCCAGGAGCCGCAGCGAGGCGGTCTGCTGGTGGCCCCGGTGGGGCGCGGCCGCTACATCTACGACGCGCTTGCGCTGTACCGGCAGCTGCCCGAGGGTGTGCCCGGCGCATACCGGCTGCTGGCGAACCTTGTCAGCGCGGTGCCGACGCGATGAGGCTTCCTGCGCGCGCTTCAGGGACCAAACGCCCCGAAAACGTTGCGGAAAGATACCCGCCGCCGATATATTCCTGGCCCGAGTTCGCGATGCTGTAACAATCCTCTGGGAGGATGGAGCCGTTTGGGCAGAACGTTTCCCCCGATTGCCTGAGCGCAGGCAGAACCCCAATACACGATCTGCAGCTGTTTCCAACTATGAGAGGCTTTAGATGAA
>CAXTMW010000078.1:0-2031 GCA_964245455.1 uncultured Acidobacteriaceae bacterium | reverse complement strand
CACTTCGCTGTCGCGGATGATGCCGCGGCGGGCATGGCGGCGGACGCCCCCACGAAAAAGGCGAAGCACCACGTTCGCGTAAAGAAGTCGACCCGGCCGAGCGTGCAGTCGGAGATCGAGGCCCTGCGCACCGATCTCGCATCGCAAAAGGGGCAGATCGACAAGCTGCAGCAGCAGCTGTCGGCGCGTGACGCGCAGCTGCAGCAGGTGCAGCAGCAGTCGCAGACGGCCGTGCAGCAGGCGACCCAGCAGGCGCAGGACGCGATCGCCGCGCAGCAGTCGATCAACGCGCAGAACACGACCGCCGTGTCGTCGCTGCAGAGCTCCGTGACGGACCTGCAGCAGAACACGACCACGCTTGCGACCTCGGTACAGGCGGACCAGGCGGCGACCAAGAAGGCGATCGACACTCCGGACCAGGTGCACTACAAGGGCGTCACGCTCGGGTTTACGAACTCGTTTATCGAGTTCGCCACGGTAGACCGCACCCGGGCAATCGGCTCGGACATCAACACGCCGTTCCTGACGACACCCTTTGCCGCCTCCGACGCCGGCCACCTCAGTGAGTTCTATGCGACCGGTCGTCAGTCGCGGTTGGCGCTTACCTTTCTTGGCAAGATATCAAACGCAAACCTGCAGGCCTACTACGAGACAGACTGGCTGGGCACCGGCATCACCTCAAACAACAACCAGTCCAACAGCTACGTGATGCGTGAGCGTCAGTTGTGGGCGCAGGCCGCGCTCAAAAGCGGCCTGACGGTAACCGGCGGCCAGCAGTGGACGCTCGCCACGGAAACGCGAAACCTGCTCGATAACAAGACTGAAATTCTGCCCGATACCATCGACCCGCAATACAACGTCGGCTTTGTGTGGTCGCGCCAGCCCGGGCTGCGCGTGACGCAGAAGTTCGGCGACAATCTGGCGGTTGGGTTCTCGGTCGAGCAGGCGCAAACGCTCACACCCACCTGCCAGAGCACCGCGACGACCCCTGTGACGACGACTACGAATGGCGTTGCGACTACGGTGCAAACCGCCGTCCCCTGCCCGTCCAACTATGTGCTTGGCAACATCGGCACCAGCGGGGGCCTCTACAATCCGACGGCGACTTATAGCTACAATCTCGCTCCGGATGTTCTCGCAAAGCTCGCCTACCAAAACAAGTTCGGTCACTTTGAGCTATTCGGCGTCGGCCGCTTCTTTCGCAACCGCGTGTATCCGGGCCCCAATCTCGCGGCCGGCGTCGTTACTGCCGGCGCAACCAGCGCGGTGGGTGCCTTCAACAACTCGGCTGTCGGCGGTGGTGTTGGCGGCGGCTACCGCGGCTACCTGGCCCAGAAGCGATTCGAAGTTGCCCTGCACGGCCTCTACGGCGACGGCACAGGCCGTTATGCTTCCGCGCAGCTGCCTGACGTGACGATCAATTCTCGCGGGGAGCTGGCACCGCTGCACAACTGGGCTGCGCTCGGCGAGGTCTTCGCGCACGCGACGCCGCGCCTCGACATCTACGCCGACGCCGGCTTTGAAGAGGTTGGCCGCAGAACCTTCGCCTATGGCAATAGCTTTGAGGGCTACGGTCTGCGGACAGCCAACAACACAGGCTGCGGCACACAGGGCCTGCCGGGTACGGCAGCGGGCGTGTATCCTCCGGCTCCTGTCGGCTACGTTCCCGGCAACGTTGGGACTTGCAACGGCAACAACAAGAGCGTCTACGAAGGCACGCTCGGCTACGACTACTACTTCTACAAGGGGCCCATGGGTCGTTTCCGTCAGGGCTTCCAGTACAGCTTCCTGGAACGCGCTCTTTACTCCGGCTCGACCGGCACCTCGCCCAAGGCCAACAACAACATCATCGAAACAAACATCCGCTACTACCTTCCATAGAACGGTTCTGCCTAGCGTCAAAAAAGAGGCGTCCCTTGCGGGACGCTTTTTTCTTATTTGATTCCTAACGATGAGCTCTAGATTGAATCCTGGCCCGTAGCGGGTCATCCTGAGCGCAGCGAAGGATCTGCTTTTTTCGCACTGCACCGG
>CAXTMW010000077.1:14007-15684 GCA_964245455.1 uncultured Acidobacteriaceae bacterium | reverse complement strand
GGCCGAGGCCGAAGCGCTGCCCGCACGGGAATGGGCGCGCATGAGTGCAGCCTCGCTGCACCGGATCTCCGGCTTTTCCCCGGACCAGTTCGGCGAGCAGATCGCCGCGATTGCACGAAGCAGAACCTGAGATGAGCGGAGACGCGAGGGCACGCACTGCCCTCACAGCATTGAGTCGTGCGCAGGTCGGGTACGCAGGTCGGAACACAGCTTGGAGCGCCACAAGGGAGCCACCAATGGAAGTTGATGTAGGGGCGCGCGAATCGAAAAGCTACACCGCCGGCGCCAGGCCGCGTATCGGGAACTGGCTGGGGGTCGTGTCGCATCTCGACCCAAAGTACGGGGGCCTCAGCACGGTGGTGCCGCAGCTTGCGTCCAAGCTGGCCGGCAGCGGCCGCTTCCATGTGCAGCTTGAGGTGTTCTGCCTGCCCGAGGAGCGCTGCAAGCCTGCATCGCTCCCGGAGCTTGCGATCTCCTTCTGGCCGCTGAGCCGCTCCCGCTGGCTGCTTGACCGATCCATGCAGCCCCTGTTTCGCCGCGCGGTCGCGCAGTCCGACGGTGTGCACATTCATGGACTCTGGGAGCAGAGCACGCTGGTGGCCGCCCGCACCGCGCGCGCTCTCCGCAAGCCCTACATCCTCTCGGCGCACGGCATGCTGGAGCCGTGGGCGCTCGGCTCCAAGCGCTGGAAGAAGGAGCTGTATGCCGCGCTGTTTGAGCGCCGCAATGTGGAAGGGGCGCGCTGCCTCCACGCTCTGAACGCGGGCGAGGCCCGCTCGTACCGCGCCTGGGGCTCGCGCCGGCCGATCGCCATCATCCCGAACGGCGTGGACGTGCCGGCGGAGGTGGGGGTACCCGGCTTCGCCAACATCTTCCTCGACGCCTTCCCGGCTGCCCGCAGCAAGCGGCTCATTCTTTTTCTCGGGCGGCTTCACACCAAGAAGGGCGTGGACCTGCTGCTCGAAGCCTGGGGCACTCTCGCGCGGCAGTGGCCGGAAACGCTGCTGGTGCTGGCCGGTCCTTCGGAAGGCAACACCCGGGCCGTGCTCGAAGCGCGCGCCCGCTCGCTTGGGATTGAGCGCCAGATAGTCTTTACAGGCATGCTTGGGCCGGAGCTCAAGTGGAGCGCGCTCGCCGCCGCTTCCTGCTTCGTGCTGCCGTCGCACTCCGAGGGGCTGAGCGTCGCGACGCTGGAAGCGATGGGTGCCGGGCTGCCGGTGATTGTGACCGAGCAGTGCAATCTGCCTGAGGCCGCGCCGGCCGGCTGGCAGATCCAGCCCGACGTGGACGACCTGCGCGCGGCGCTCGGGGACTTTCTTGCAAGCAGCCCGGAGGTGAACGCCGAGCGCGGGCAGCGCGGGGCGGCGCTGGTGCGGGAGCGCTACAGCTGGCCGGTGGTCGCGCGCCAAATGGCCGAGCTGTACACCTGGGTGCAGAACAGCCCGTCTGGGAGCACGGCCCTGCCGAAGAGCTTTCCCCTGGAGGTTGTGTAGCCGCCATGCCCGTCCAACTCCAGCTCTATAACAATGCGTGGTACCGGCCAGGGCGCTCGCGCCTCCTGCAGGCGGCCTGGTTTTTCCTGGGGCTGCCCCTCCTGCGCTTGCGCCTTAACCCGTCGTCCGCGCTGCGGGTGTCGCTGCTGCGGGGCTTCGGCGCCGTGATCGGCGAGGGCGTGGT
>CAXTMW010000077.1:10845-13997 GCA_964245455.1 uncultured Acidobacteriaceae bacterium | reverse complement strand
TGGATCATCACCATCCCCGGCGCTGCCCTGATGATCACCGTGCTCGGCCTCAACCTGCTGGGCGACGGCCTGCGCGACGTGCTCGACCCCCGTCTGAGAATCCAACAGTGACCCTGCTGCGGATCGACAACCTGACCACGGTGCGGCTAGGGGCCAACGTGTGCGTGTCGCAGGGCGCGTACCTGTGTACCGGCAACCATGACTGGAAGGACCCGGCCTTCGGCCTCATGGTGGCGCCGATCTCGCTGGGCGACGGCGCCTGGGCCGGCGCACGGTCGGTGCTGATGCCCGGCGTCACGCTTGGCACAGGCGCCATCGCTGCCGCCGGCAGCGTGGTGTCGAAGGATATCCCGGCTTGGGAGATTCACGCCGGCAACCCGGCAACGTTTGCCAAGCAGCGGGTGCTGCGGACGCGGGCGGCCGACGCAACATATCCGGTCGAAGCCGAAGTGGAGGCAGCGCGATGAGGATTCTGCTGATCAACCAGTTCTTCTGGCCGGACTCCGCCGCGACCAGCCAGCTCTTGACCGATCTCGCGATCGAGATGGCCGCGCGTGGGCACGAGGCCCACGCCATCTGCGCGGACGCGGGCTACGCCCTCGCCTCCGCCGGGTCGCCGCCGCCGGTCACCGTACACCGGGTAAAGGCCGCGCCATTCCGCCGGGGCACGCTCGGCCGGGTTGTTTCCTATGCTTCGTTTTATGTGGGCGCGGCCCGGCTGGCGCTGACGCTGCCCCGGGCCGACCTCGTGCTGACCTTGACCACGCCGCCCCTGATCTCGCTGGTGGGCACGGCCCTCAAGCGCCTGCGCGGCGGCAGCCACTTCATCTGGGAGATGGATGTCTACCCGGACGTCGCGGTTAGCCTCCGGTACATCGCGGCCGGCGGAGTCCTCGATCGCGCGATCGGCCTCGTTGCCGACTTCTCCCGCCGCCGCGCCGACGGGATCATCGCGCTGGGCGAGTGTATGCGCGATCGGCTCCAGGGCCGCGGGATTGCTGCCGAGAAAATCCAGGTCGCGCACAACTGGGCCGACGGCGACGCGATCCAGCCGGTCCCGCGGCCGGGCGATTCCCAAAAGCTGGTCGTTCTCTACTCCGGCAATCTCGGCCTCGCGCACGACATTGACACGATTGCCGGAGCTATGCTCGCGCTCAAGGAAGACGACCGGTTTCGCTTTGTCTTTACCGGCGGCGGGCCCCGGCGGGCTGAGCTTCAGGCTTTTTGCGGGCGGGAAGCACTCGGCTCGGTCGAGTGGAAAGGCTATGTGCAGCGCGAAAGCCTCGGCGCGAGCCTGTGCGCGGGCGATATCGGCCTGGTGACCCAGCAGAACAGCTGCCTGGGCGCGGTGGTGCCGAGCAAGGTGTACGGGCTGCTCGCCGCGGGGCGTCCGGTGCTGTTTATCGGCCCGGCGGAAGCGACGCCCGCCCGCATTCTGCGGCAGTTCGGCTGCGGCTGGCACGTCCGCTGCGGCGACACGGCAGGGCTGGCCGTCCTGCTGCAAACCCTGGCCGGCAATCCTGCGCTGGTTCGCGAGGCAGGCGTCCGCGCCCGCGCGGCCCTGCTCGCCCACTTTGATCTCCCCCTTGGCGTCGCTCGTCTTTCCGAGATGCTCGGCGTGACTCCCCTGCTCGAAGCCCCTGGTCAGACGACGCTTCCGGAGCGTTCCCTGGTTGAGGCGCACGGCTGAAGAACCGCTGCTGCCCGGGAGGGCGGCAGCGGGTGAGGTGACGTATGCACGCTGCAATCGCACTCGGTGTCGTGGCGTTTTTTCTATGCCTGCTGAGCACACCGATCTGCCGGAACATCTTTCTCCGGTTCGGCATTGTCGACCGCCCGGACGGGGTGCGCAAGCTGCACGGCCGCGAGATCCCGCGGGTGGGCGGCATCGCCATCGCGCTCTCCTATGCGCTCGCGCTCGGGCTGCTGCTGCTGTTTGCCCCACGCGGCGTGCATATCTTCATCCGGCACAAGGTGCTCCTGCTGTCGCTGCTCGTTCCGGCCGGCATCGTGTTTGCAACCGGGCTCATCGACGACCTGCGAGGACTTCGCCCGCGCACCAAGCTTGCCGGCCAGGCCGTCGCGGCCGTGCTTGCGGTCGCGCTCGGCGCGCACATCACCCTGATTAACGGCCATCCGGCTTCGCCCTGGATCACCATTCCGCTCAGCATTTTTTGGCTGCTGGCCTGCTCAAACGCCTTGAACCTGATCGACGGGCTGGATGGCCTCGCGACCGGCGTAGCCCTGTTCGCCACGTTGACCACGCTGCTGGCCGCCGTTCTCCAGGGCAATACGGGACTCGCCATGGCGACGATCCCGCTGGCCGGCTGCCTGCTCGCGTTTCTGCGCTATAACTTCAATCCCGCGTCGGTCTTTCTGGGCGACTGCGGCAGCCTTACCATCGGCTTCCTCCTGGGCTGTTTCGCGCTGATCTGGAGCCAGAAGTCCGCAACCTTTCTCGGCATGGCCGCGCCCATGATGGCTTTGGCTCTGCCCTTGATCGACGTCAGCCTCTCGATCAGCCGCCGCTACCTGAGCAGCCGGCCGATCTTTCAGGCCGATCGAGGACATATCCACCATCGTCTGCTGGCGCTCGGCTTCACCCCGCGCGGGGTTGCGCTGATCCTGTACGGCGTGTGCGGGGTCGCGGCTGCTCTGTCGCTGCTGCAAAGCGTCATCAGCTATCGGTTTCAGGGCCTGCTTGTCATCCTCTTCTGCGGACTCACCGTGTTGGGCATCAATCGCCTGAAATATACCGAGTTCAGCGTGGTGCGGGAGCTTCTGTCGCGCCGCATGGTGCTGCGCACGCTCCAGGAGCGGCTCTACATGGAAGCCTTGCGGCAGGCGATCCATGAGGCCGGTACGGCCGACGCGTGCTGGCGCGTTGTTTCCGCGACCTGCAGCGACCTGAAATTTGCTTCCGTGCAGATGGAACTTGACGGGCAGGTCTTCGCCGACGTCTTCCACTCGCCGGAGGAAACCCCTACCTGGATGATGACCCTTGCGCTTGGCACCAAGGGAACGTTGTACCTGACGCGCGCGGGTTTCCATCCGACGCCCTCCGTCATGATGAAGGCACTGCAGGAGCTGCAGGATCGGTTCAGCGTCAAGCAGCTGATTCCCCCGGTGCGCACCGACACGATTATCGAAGA
>CAXTMW010000077.1:0-10835 GCA_964245455.1 uncultured Acidobacteriaceae bacterium | reverse complement strand
CCAGTAAGCATCCGCTTGCTTCAACACGCGAGCGGTTCATTTGCCGGCCGCCTGGTAGATGCCCATCACGGTCGGGTTGTTAGCCTGCCAGTAATCCGCATGCACCATCAGGATGTCGCCGTGGCGGACTGAGTCGGTCAACTGCGAGGTGTACTGCGCCAGCTTCGCCGGATCGACGTCATTGACCAGGTTGAGGCTGAACGCAAACGGATAGTAGTTGTACACCGACGGGTCTGTGCCGAGATCGGTGTGGAACAGAAAGCTCTTAAACGGAGCCGTGTACGCGTGGTGCTTAGGGGTGCTCTCCTCGGGCGCGATTAGTGAATCAGGCAGCTGCGCCTCCAGCTGAGCAAAAATGTCCGCGCTCAGCACAGCCCCATCGCTTTCCACGCTTGAATCGACATAGAAAAGCGTCGCTCCCCAGCGATCGTGCGCATACTTCATCTTGCGCAGCAGCTCCGCATACACCTGCGCGTCGGTCAGGTACACCTGCTGCGCGGTACTCCCGTTGAGCGTAAAGTGCTGCGGGCGCACACAAACGCCCACCCGGAATCCCGCGTCCCGCATCGTCCTGAAGTACGCGTCGTCGAGCTTCATCCCGTTGTAAGGTGAGTTCTGCCCGTTGACAACGGACTCCATCTCGGGCGCGACCTCAGCAATCTGGTCCGGGGAGCACACGTAACTGGTCGACTGCGGGTACTGCTCGCCTTCCAGATCCCAGGTAATTGCGCCCTGCGCGTTCAGCTTTTGCAGGTGCTGCACATTGGACGCTGCCTGCTTCAGCACCCGGGCTTGAAACAGAAGCAGACCCGTAGGTGTGGTGACGTCAAAGTCCGCCGGATTGCTGTCGTTGAAGTAGCGCCTGGGATTGTTCGGGTAGCCGGCCGGCTGCGAGGGGTCGCCCTGCGCGGCGCTCGACAGGTACACCGTGCCGATGATGCGGTGGTCGGCCCACTTGACCTTAGGCGGCCAGGTACGCTCCCAGTTCTGGAAGACGTCATTGGCAACCGTCTTGATTGCGGTACCGGAAGGCGCAAAACGGAGCGCTACGGTCGCGGTATCTGAGTGCCCGGGCAGCACCGGACGGTCGTTGTGCGGCAGAAAGGTCGCAAGGCCATCCGGACTGGTCCCGCTAATTGGCGCAGTGTAGGAGTTGGCCGCCCCAGCCGGCTGAAAGCCGGTATACAGCGGCCTGGTTGCGTCCGGGTCGATCGAGGCCACCTCGCCTTTGCCGTAATCCGCCAGTGTGACACTGGGCCCGGTTGTGTTGAATGCGAGCTGCGGCGTGGAGGCGCTGCCGAACCCGCCCGGAAGTTGAGGAAAGTGCAGGGCCAGCGGGTATACCGTCGCGCCGTCAAAAATGATCCCCGAACCCGGCGCATTGGTCGTCGTGACCCCGATGGTAAGGGTGTCGCCGGTCTGCGCGTAGTTCACGGCGATCGATCCCCAGGTAAATGCGTAGGTCCAGGTGTGCGTGGCCGCGTTCCAGCTCCGGCCGTTGTTCACCTCGCCCCACCCATACTGCCCATTTGAGAGCAGGTTGCCATTTAGGTCGGTCGCTTTCATGTGCCAGATGTGGAACGCGTCGGAAGCATTCTGCGTCAGGTCTTCCAGCACCACACCGCCGTAGGAAAGCTGCTGCAGCCCCTGGTCGCCGTAGCGCACATCAAGCGATGATTGTGCATGCGCGTGTTAACCGCAAATGCTCCCGCAAGAACAGCGGCAAACAAGAATGGCACCGAGATCTGTCGCATCAGGCGATCCTTGAAAAAGCGTGTCAACATTGGCAAACGCTCTGGCCCCGATCGGTAATCTGCCGGACGGAAGAGGACTTTGCCGGTCCAGCATAACGAAAGCACTCGGGCGCACAATCCTTTCCGGTTACTAAAGAGTGAAGGCAGCAAGCGTAACCTTCCCGAATTGGGAAGACGTTGCACACGGAGGATGAGCTCCGTCGGCATACTATCGTGCTGAGGAGAATCGCATGGCCACGATTGCCACTGTCTCTGTCGAGGAATACCTGAAAAGCAGCTACGAGCCGGATGCCGAATACGTGGACGGCGTCATCGAGGAGCGGAATGTGGGGGAACAAAAGCACTCGCTGTGGCAGGCCGCCCTGGTCGGTTATTTCTGGCCTCGAGCGAAGGAGTGGGGCATCCGGGTTCGCCCAGAACAGCGTACACAGACCGGGGAGCGACGGTACCGTGTGCCGGACGTTGCCCTTCTTGACGCAAACGTGCCGCTTGACCCAGTCGCAATCGTGCCTCCTGTAGCCGCTTTTGAAATCCTGAGCCCGGAAGACCGCCTTTCGCGATTGCTTGTCCGGCTCGCGGATTTCGAGAACATGGGCGTGGAAGCACTCTTCGTGATTGATCCGGCGGACAACACCTTTTTCCGCTACAAAGCGGGCAAGCTTGAAGCCGTACAGGCGATTACCTTCCGGGATCACACAGTGCCCGTAGCCGAGCTGGTCGAGTCGCTCTGGTAACTGCTCGATCCCGCATAGAGAAAGGCAGTTCCTGAGAATTGCCTTTCTCTTGAATCCGGGTAACGCGCGTTACAGGCTGCCGCGGTTGCGTAGCTGCTGCACCTCAAAGCGAACACCGTCGACCCCGGCCGTTGTGTACACGGCGTACAAACGCTCCGCGCTGAAGTTTGCCAGCACCACATTGCGGAAGGTGTTGTTGTATGCCGCGATGCTGCTCGGGTCATAGCCGAACTGCGGCGCCACCTGCGCGAGCACTACTTGCACCGCAGCCACTGCCGGCCCAGAAAAGGTAAAGTCCGCGTCCGACAGGTTGTGGATCTCGAACTCCGCCAGGATGTTGGTCTGCCCGGCGGCGATCAGGTCCACCTGCCCGGCCTGGTTCAACGCCGGCAGGCGGTAATTGCCTTTTGCGTCTTTGATCAGGTAGCCGTGGGCAATGGGATCCTGCTGCGCGACGATCGCCGCCGCGCGAATCCAGTTAACGACCTTGAATTCGTTGCCGCTGGTCGGCGCGGAGTGTGCCGAAGCCTGCGTGATCAGGAACGCCGGCGAAAAACCGCGCTTCATCGCTTCAGCCAGTGAAAGGATATGGTGGCCGCCGGTACGCGCATCGCCCGCCTGGCCGTTGTTGTCGAGCCCGGCTCCCGAGCCGCCAATGCTCAGCTCCTGAAACTCACTTCCATCCGCATTCCACTGGAACACGATGCTCTTGGCCCAGTCATGCCAGAGCGGCGCGCCCACAATCAGGTCAGGATTGAGAAACGGCGCAAGCGGCGCGACCTGCTGCGGCATCGGGTTCGCAATCGCCGAGGCGTTCACAAAATCAAGGCCCGTGCTGTCGTACTGGCCGTAGACGTTGTGGTACTCGGACGCAAGATTGATGTCGGCGGTTTCGTTGTTGGACTCATGCACTGGCAGACCGCCCGGGTAGGAGTGGTGCGAGCCAAAGCTGGAGCCCGGCGCGGACACAAACGGCTGCGGCAGATGCGGGCAGGCCGTGCCGTCATTGAGAACCGGCGGAAATACCCCGGCGAGCAGGCCTCCCGGGAAGGTCGCCTCGTCGGCTTTGTTCAAAAGTCCCTGCGCCAGCAGCTGGGCCACAATGGCCTGCTGGTCTGAAGGTTTCAGGTTCGCGCGATGCAGCACGCAGGTATTTGCGTTGACGATTGCGTCAAAGGTTTGTGTGCGCAGGTTGGCATCGCTCAAGCGCGCGATCTGCGCCTGAATGTAGCTGTACGCCGACTGCACCAGGGGAGAGTTGTTTGCGATAACAACGGCGCGGGCATTGCCTGCGCCAGGGACCGTCTGACTTGGTGTCTGCGCGGAGGCCGCGCACACGAAAAGGCCAAGGAGAGCGGAGGCAAGGAAAGGCGAGCAGCGGGGCGAAGTTGAGGGCATGGCGATCCTTTCGAGAAAGGCAAACGAGCTGCCTGTCTGTCCGGATCGACGCTAGCAGGCCGGGTGCTGACCGACCTTCAACGTTGCAACAAAATCCAGCATCGCTCGACCGGTCTACGCCGCTTCTTCAGCGCGGGCGCGCGCTGTTGAAGTCGGTTAGACCCACGACCGTACCTTCGACCAGGGAGTTGATCTGGAAGATCCTGGCTGCCGGCGTGTCGCTGAACCCAAACAGATGGGGAATCGCCCACGACGCTGAGGCGAAGCCCCCGTCCAGCTTGCCGTGGATCTCAAACGGAATGACTTTCTTCGCGCCAAGCGCGTAGTCGGTGAGCAGCGACTGCGTAAGTACCAGCGAACCGGTGGTGAGGGCGGCTGCGGCGGCGCGGGGATTTTTCTTCCGCAGGAACCATGCCGAGCCGAGAAAGAAAGCGGCATGCGAGTAGTCGATGTAGCCGTGAACCCTGGGGCTGATGACCTTGGGGAGGTACTTTTCGACCAGGGGAAGAACTGTTTCCGCGACTGCCATAACACTCCTGAGAGCGCGCTGAAGAGATCGGCGCACATGCTGGGTTGGATGTGGAGTCTCCTTGCAAAGATGGCAGGGACAGGCATTCGCGTTTGTAACCGCGTATGACTCAAATTGTGCGTCGTCAGCTGCGGCAACGACCCGGCCTGGAGTCGGCCCCTACTCGGGCAGCCCCATTGCCAGTACCTCGGCCAAATGCAGCGCTTGCCTGCCGGTCCCCTGCAGGATCTGCTCGCGGCATGAAAAGCCTCCACTGACGATCAGCGCTGCCGCCTCGGCCGCACGTACCGCCGGCAGCAACACGCGCTCGCCGAGCCGCTGCGACACCGCGTACTTTTCGCGCTCAAAGCCGAACGGGCCGGCCATGCCGCAGCAGCCCGTGTCGGGCACCGCGACCGCGCCGCAGGCCTGCTCGAGGTAGCCGCGCTCGGCGTCGAGCTTGCCTAAAGCTTTGTGGTGGCAGTGCCCGTGGAGCAGCGCGCCCCCATCTGTAACCGCGTTGGGCACATACGCAGGTGCCAGCTCGCGCAGCGCGTCGGCAAACAAACGGGTTTGCGCGGCAAGCCGGCGAGCCCTCGCATCGTGCGGGAAAAAGTTCAGCAGCTCATCGGTGAAGACGCTCGCGCAGCTTGGTTCGAGAAAGGCAAACGTTGCGCCCGCATCGATCTCCGGCGCGAACCGTTTAAGGATTTCCTGCAAATAGCCGCGCGCCTCGCCAAGCATGCCGAAGTCATACAGCGGCCGTCCGCAGCACACGTGTTCGCGCGGCGTCCACGGCGCAAGGCCCGCGTGGCGCAGCACCCGCGCGGCCGCGGTGAGCGCCTGCGGGTGAAAGTAGTTGTTCCACGTGTCCGGCCACAACACCAGCTGCGCGGGCGCTGTCCTGTTCCGCTCGCGTGGCAGATGGCTGCGATATGAGCGCGCGGCAAAGCGCGGCAGCGTGCGCTCCGGCGCAAGGTCCAGCAGCTTGCCCGCGAGCCCGCGAGCGCCCGGAACCTTCAACGACGCGTTCGCCAGCCGCGCGCCGCCGGGAAGAAGCGCAAGCAGGCGCGCCCACCGGTCCATGCGCCCGAAGGCGTAATCCCGCAGCGGGTGCCGGTGGCGCTGGTGGTAGTGCGCCAGAAACTCCGCCTTGTAGGTCGCGACATCCACATTGACCGGGCACTCGGTCTTGCACGCCTTGCAGCTCAGGCACAGGTCGAGCGCTTCCTTCACGTCCTCGCCGGCCCAGCCCTCGCCCAGCACATCGCCCTGCATCAGCTCCCACAGCAGGTGGGCGCGTCCGCGGGTCGAATGGCGCTCTTCGCCGGTCGCCATGTAGCTGGGGCACATGGTCCCGGCGTGCTCCTTGCGGCACGCGCCGACGCCCACGCAGCGCAGGGTCGCTTCGCCGAAGGAGCCGTTGTCCCCGGCGAAACTGAAGAACGTTTCAGGCCTCGCCGATGTGTAACCGTCGCCGGTACGGATGTTCTCGATCGGCGAGTACACCTGCACCGGGTCGACAAGCTTACCCGGGTTCATCTTGTTGTCGGGGTCCCACAGCTGCTTGAACTCGCGGAACGCCTGCATCAGGCGCGGCCCGAACATCTTCGGCAGCAGCGCGGCACGCGATTGCCCATCGCCGTGCTCGCCCGAGGGCGAACCGCCGTGCCCCAGCACGATGTCCGCTGCTTCTTCAATAAACGCGCGGTACTTCGCCAGACCCGCGGCAGTTTCCAGGTCGAAGTTGATGCGCATATGCACACAGCCCTGGCCGAAATGCCCATACATGGGGCTGCGATAGCCGTAGCGTCGCATTAACACTTCAAGCTCGCGCAGGTAGCTGCCCAGCGCAGCCGGAGGCACCGCCGCGTCCTCCCAGCCTTCCCAGCTGTGCGGCTCGCCCGGCACAAACACAGTCGCGCCCAGCGCTTGCTCGCGCACCTTCCACACGCGCGCGGCTTCGGCACCGCCAAAGCAGCGCGCGCCCAGCACTGCCGGGAACTCCCGCGCTGCCTCCAGAAACTCTGTCGCCTGGGCAAGCGCGTCGGGCGCGGTCCAGCCGCCGAATTCCACCAGCAGGAAGCCGCGCCCTTCCGGCAGCAGGCCGATGTCATTGAGCGCAAGGTGCTTGCGCCGCATCATGTCCACAAGCAGCCCGTCAAAGCCCTCCAACCCAATCGGCCCTGCTTCGAGCACGCGCGGCACGGCGTCCGCCGCGACAAACTGGTCGGCAAAGGAGAGCACAACCAGCTGCCGATGCTGCGGGCTCGGCACTAGCTTGAGCGTCGCGTGGAGCACGGTCGCGCAGGTGCCTTCGCTGCCCACCAGCGCGCGTGCTACGTGGAACCCGGCCTCCGGCAGCAGCTCGTCCAGGTTGTAGCCGGACACGCGGCGCGGAATGCGCGGAAAGCGCGCGCGAATCTCGTCCGCATATTCGTCGCGCAGCCGCTTCAATCCCGCGTAGATTGCGCCTCTGCGTCCGCCGCCGGCGATCGCCGCGGCAAGCTCGGGCTCGCTGGTCGCGCCGACCGTCATGCGCGTGCCGTCATACAGCAGCAGGTCGAGCGACTCAACATTGTCGACCGTTTTGCCGCCCATCAACGCGTGGACACCGCAGCTGTTGTTCCCGATCATGCCGCCGAGTGTGCAGCGCGAGTGGGTCGCCGGGTCGGGCGCAAAGGTCAGCTCGTGCTGCTCGGCTGCTTCGCGCACCCGGTCGAGCACAATGCCGGGCTCGACCTTGACCGTCTTTGCCGCGGGGTCGACGCGCCCGATGCCGCGCAAGTACTTTGAGTAGTCGAAAACCACGGCGGCGTTGCAGGTTTGTCCGGCCAGGCTCGTGCCTGCGCCGCGCGCGAGCACCGGCGCGTCGTGCTCGCGGCACACCTGCATGGCAGCGACCACGTCCTCCACATCGCGCGGGACCACGAGGCCGATCGGCACCTGCCGGTAGTTCGACGCGTCGGTTGCATACAGCGCGCGCGAACCGCGGTCAAACCGGACCTCTCCGCGAATAGCACGCGTGAGCGCCGCGGCGAGCGCCTCACTCCGCGCAAATGGCGCGGTGCCACGCTCCGCGTACGAGCCGGGTTGCAGGATGGGAAACGTGGGGCTTTGCACGGCTGGTCCTAGTAGTGTACGCAGGGCAGTGTAGGCAGCCTCTCGACTCGTCGCAGACGGAGCTGGATTCCGGCCGCAACGACTTGACGAATTCCGTCCCGGCCCTAGACCTTACCCTGCACGAGCTCAGCAAAAAAGCTGCGCAAGGTGCGCGGCTCGCGGCCGAGGATAGCTTGGAGCACCAGCGCGTTGCCGCCGGGAAAGCCGAACTGGTCGTAGTCGGCATACATGCGCTGCATGCCCTCGCGGAATGGGCCTTCGGGAATCCGTGCCATCCGCACCCACTCGTCGAAAGTAATCTCCTTCGGCTCAATAGTGCGGCCCAGCACGTCCGACATGATCCGCGTCAGCTCCACGCGGTCGACCATGCCCCGCGAACAAAGCTCAAACGTGCCGTAATCGAGCACGCTGCTCGTCAGGGCGATGGCCGCTGCTTCCGCAACGTCCCGGTAATCGACATAGCTGGCTTTTTGGTGAATGGAGTAGGGCAGAGAGAAGCTGCTTTGCTTTACAACCTCGCTCCAGCCATTGGCGAGAGTCTGCATAAACATTGTCGGCTGCAGCACGGTAAAGATGAGGCCCGACTCGTACAAAGCCTCCTCTACCGGAAGCTTCCCCGAATGGTTGCTCATCTTCGCAATGGAGGGATGGATGACTCCGGAGAAGGTAAACTTGCGCACACCGGCGGCAACGGCGGCGTGCACCATGGCGACGCCCAGCTCCGCTTCGTTCGGCTGAAAGGCAGGGTTGATGTGGAAGACGCCATCGACGCCGTCGGCCGCTCTCCGAAGGCTCTGCTCGTCATTGAGGTCGCCGACCGCCACCTCGTCCGCACCCTGCGCTTGCGCGTCTTCCGCCTTGTCCGCGCTGCGGATGAGCGCCCGCATAGTCGCTCCGCGCTGTTTCAACTCGGGGATAAGAGCACGGGCATACTTTCCAGTTGCGCCAACCATCAGCACTTTCATCGTATGCTCCTCGTCCACTCGCAAAATACACTGCCCGGCGACACATTCGCCCGCGAAGGCAGGGCTTACCGCTGGCCGTACGGCCACTCGTCGACGACTACATCCAGGTCGTTGAGCAGCGCGAGCACGGCCTCCAGGTTGCGCCGCATCAGCGGACGTTCGCGCTTGGGCGTCGCCGGATCTTCCTCCACGGCAACGACGCGGCCATAGGGCCAGCTTTCCTGTGGCAAGGCCGCCAGCGCTACCGGCACATCAATGAAGCGCAGAGTCATCTCCTGCTTTCTCTGGCCTGAGGGACGCAGTTTGATGTTGGGAAGCACACCGTGAGGTAGGGTGTTGTCCACCCCTATGACATCAGGCGGGCCGCTGTTCGGCACTGGGACAATGCGCAGTGTGATTGTCTTCCGGCTTACCACCAGAAACGGATTGTTCCACGCCTCGGCGGAGCGCACCTGCAGGTAGCGTCCCTTGGCCGGGGGCGGCAGCTGAGCCAGCTGCTGCTCGGCGCTTGGGATCGTCTTGCGCACGGCTGCCGCCTCGTCGATCTGCTGCTGACGCGCGGCGGCAGCCTGTGCGGCCGCTGCTTTGTCGGCTTCGGAAGCGTGCTCTGTGCAGCCGGTGAGCGCCAGTGCTGCCCCCAAGGCTAGCGCTGGGCCGCGTCTATATAAGCCGAATAAGCCGGCCTTCACCCGCGCCGCCCCGCGGGCTGCCACGGCTCACGCCGCGCACGCGCTACCGCATCGAGCACCCCGTTCAAAAAACCGAGCGACTCCGGCGACGAGTAGCGCTTCGCAATCTCGATTGCCTCGTTAATGACGATCGGCGCGGGCGTTGCCGAAAAGCCCAGCATCTCCGCGATTGCGACCCGCAGCACGCTGCGGTCCACGGCCGGCATCCGCTCGATGCGCCAGTTCTGGGCATGCTTCGTGATTAGGTCCGAGATCTCATCTTCCTTCACGTTCGCCAGCCGGTACAGGTCCTCGGCAAAGCCGCGGATATCGGGCTCGACCACGTCGCGCGCTTCCCAGAAGCTGTTGCGCACCTGCTCAGGGGTTTGTTTGCCGACGTCGGCCTGGAAGACCATCTGCATCGCCAGCTCCCGGCTTTTTCTTCGCTTGCCTGTCGGCTGGCTCACGCCTTCATCCCCTGCATCGTCTCGGGGACCTCGCCCCGTATCTTTCGATGCAGCGAAACCATCTCAATCGCGGCCGACGCCGCTTCAAAGCCTTTATTGCCGGCTTTTAATCCGGCCCGGTCCAGCGCCTGCTCGAGCGTTTCGCAGGTCAGCACGCCAAAGGCGTGCGGTACGCCGGTTTCCTGCTGCGACTGCCCGATGCCGCGCGCGACTTCGGTGTAGATGGCCTCGTAATGCGCCGTTTCCCCGCGCAGCAGCACCCCGAGGGTCACAATCCCGTCGACGCGCCCGGTTTCGGCCAGCTGCCGCGCCGCGTCCGGGATCTCCCACGCGCCCGGCACGCGCACAACCTCAATGTCAGCACGGCCAGCGCCCGAGCGCAGCAGCGCGTCCAGCGCTCCCTGCAGCAGGCGGTCAGTAATGACCGCGTTCCAGCGCGCGACCACGATGGCGAAGCGCATGCCGGTGGCGAGGAGATCGCCTTCGATCGCGGCCGGCCGGCCTTTGAGCGGGTCGGCCCACTGCCAGAACGCAAGCCGGGTGCCGGCAACCGGCTCGACGGTAAAAAGCTCGGCCTTCCAGCTTGTGGGCGCAATCGGGCTCAGCCGGGCCGCAAGCTCACTCCCGCCCTGCTCCCGGAGCCAGCGCTCCGCCGCGTCGCGCACCGCAGGGAGCGCGGTGACCTCAATGAGCAAGTCAGCCGGGAGGATCTCGGCCAACAGCGGCGCCGGTCCATCTGTCAGCTCGAGGGTGCCGACCGGCACACGGAAGCTCGCACCCCGGGCAGTGTCCATTTGCCAGGTCGGGCCCGGCTCAAAACCGAGTGCGCGAAAGAAGCTCCCAAGCGCGTCATAGGCCGCCGGCGCGCTGGTGGACCGCAGCAAAGTGAGCCCCTTGATCATGCTTTGAGGATAGCAGCGGGTCCGCGGCACCTACGCCGGACGCTGCGTTGTTTGGTCTCCGCGTGCGTGGTTTTGCTCCAAGGCTTCCCGTAACGGGCCGCAGACGGCGGCGAAGGCGAGAAAGCTCGTCTCTCGATTCCCTTTCACGGTAAGCTCTCTACCATATGCTTGGGGACCGCTTCCAGCGTTTTACCCACGATCTTCGGCACGCCCTCTGGAAGGCCTTCGGCCACAATGCCTTTACCATCGCCAAAGCCGCCGCGTACTCTGAGCTGCTGAGCCTCTTCCCCGCCCTGCTGGTCGCGGCGAAGGTGCT
>CAXTMW010000076.1:0-15863 GCA_964245455.1 uncultured Acidobacteriaceae bacterium | reverse complement strand
TTTGAGCCAACCCTCTCTTAGGCCCACTGTGGTTGCCGCAATCGCGCTCGCATGCGCCTCCCGCGACATCATGTATACATTGACAAAACGAATGGTGGCGTCGAGAAAAAGAAGCGGCAGGAACGGAATGGTTGGCTCTGGCTGAGTGTCCGAAGAGTACGTGGCAATCACGCCGCCCACCTTGAGGAGCTTGATCGAGGAGGGGAGTGTCTCGCCAAACGCAACATCAATGATCCTATCTACGGCTGGAGCTCCCCCGGTGTCCGCCGTCTCCTGGATACGACCCACTACATCTTCTTCATGTCGGTTGATCACAAGATCTGCCCCCGCATCTTTTGCGACAAGCGCCTGCTCGGGACGGCTGACGGTTGTGAATACCCTGGCACCCGCCGCCTTCGCGAACTGGATAGCGTGGACACCGACAGAGCCCGCGCCTCCGGTCACGAGCACGGTCTTACCTGTCACGGGGCCATCCGCGAATACGCAACGGTGCGCCGTCAAGGCCGGAACGCCAAGGCATGCGCCCACTTCAAACGAGACGCTTTCCGGGAGTTCGACCGCATTCCCGCTTGGCACGACGACGTACTGTGCGGCACACTCAGCTTTACCTGTCACCAGAGCTTCGTAGATCCATACTCGTTGTCCGAGTCTGGAAGCAGAGACGCCTTCACCGATTTCCTCGATGACGCCGGCTCCATCCTGGTGCGGAATCTGTTGCTTGTTTCCCGGGAGGAAAGGTACGCGTGCTCGCCGTTTCGTGTCCGACGGATTCACGCCGGCTGCATGCACTCTCACCAGAACCTTGCCGGGTTCGATGACAGGTTCTGCAAGTTCCCCGACTTTCAACACGTCCCGTGCGCTTCCGTTTCGTTCATACCATGCTGCTCTCATTCCATATCCTCGTGTCTCAGACTTAATTGTTGAATGACGCTTTCGTACAAGCCACTACTGACTCGTTGCGTTGGTCAAATGAAGCAGCGTTAGCGTGATTGGGTGTGGCAGGGCGAACTCTTCCGCTAATTGACGGAAGAGTTCAAGGTCCTTTGCTGGAATCGGAGACGTGTTGATGACATGCTTCTTCTCAGTGATGGCCGAACCGTAGCTGCGATAAATTGGCGAAGGGAATAGCGTCTCCGTTAGCATCTTCACCGCGGCTATCGTATCCACGCCCGCACTCTCCGCAATCGCAAGACCCTCCATCAGGGAGCGTCCGGCCGAGATGATGAGGAAGTTTCCGAGTTGCTTGATCACGGTGGGAACCCCGGCGGTTCTCCCATATCGAAGAGCGAAGAACCACCCATGGCGGTAAGTACGGGCTTCACGCGGTTTTTGGCCTCGAAGGAACCGGCATAAGGAATGGCCAGTTGACGTGCCGTGACTGCCTCAGGGCGACCGAAAACCGGGGCCTCCACATACGTTGAACCATGGTCTGCATGCAGCTTCGCCAACCTCTTCGCGGCCTCGGGTGAGCCGGTACACATGCCGATGTGTATACCGCCTTCCATGCGCGCAAGGAAGGCAGGCGTCACAAGGCTTTCGGTTATGTCAGAGTCCCAGAGGACCGACACAACGATGCCACCCTCATTCACTACCTGCCAAGGATCACTTGCTACCTGCGCTCCACGTTCGGCGAGCGGCTCAGCCTTGCTTCGGGTTCGGTTGTAAACCGTGAGCTGGTAGCCTCTCTCCAGCAGGTTGACGGCCATGGGATACCCCAGCTTGCCCAATCCGATCCATCCGATACGGTCGCCCATTTGACGCCTTGCCTCAGAACTCATAGTTGACGTAAACGTCATGTTCCGGCTAAGCGTAATCCTATTTAGCGTGCGAGTCCAGCCAACCTTCAAAACGCTTGACATGCTCCATCAACTCTGAGCGGAACTGAGTGAGTGAGGCTAACTGTGTCTCCGTTTCAGCGAGATGACTACGAAGCATCTCCAGCACCTTGATCTTGGCTCGTTTGCCAGTCGGATCTTCGAAGTAAAAATGAATCACCTTGCCGATATCGTCAAGACTCAGACTAAGAGTTTTTAATTGATCGATCTTCAGAAGGCGTGCAACAGTCTGTTCAGGATAGCGATGCTGTCCCGCGCCCTCGCGCTCACCCGGAGGGATAAGGCCAAGGCTCTCGTAGTAGCGGACAGTACGCGGAGTAACCTTTCCAAGCTTGGCGAGCTCTCCGATCCGCATCATTTTGCTCATAGGCTGATCATAATAGGCCCGAAGGACAGACACTAAGGGGTGAGTTTGGTTACTCCTCCCTATAGCGATCAAATATGCAAGTCGGTGCTGATCGTTGGGCTCGTTGATATCGACCACCGGCAAAAGCTCACTTTGCGAGAACAGGCCAAATCACTCATCCACTAAGAGTTGGCGCCAACTTCGGAGCGTTAGTCCTGTGAAACGCGCTTCTCACCAGTTGGCCTGCTCTGCCTCGAATCGCTAGCGTACGATTTTTGACGTTTGGTGTAGTGACCCCTAGATGGCTAGGCATGGCACGGCTCGGGTGTGGGCGGTTCGGATACAGCGACTTGAAGGAAGCCGCTTTCTCCGGGGCGCTGCTCTTTAGCAACTCGTTCCGCTCTTCTGAACCTACGAAACCGAGCGGGACCGCGCGACCGATGCGCACGCATAGGCACCAAGCGTTCGATCCGGAATTTTCGCCGGCAGTCCAAAACGACAGCACTTACTTGCAGAACCAGCTAAAGCGGCATCGCTCGAAGCTGCGAAGGCTTCACGTCGGTAAAATGCTGAACGTCGGCCATCACACGCGCGAAATCTGGCGACCCGAACGAAGCTTGGACAGCTGCATCGTCTCGGAATTGGCAAAGGCACACGGCGATTGTTCCTTCGTCAGCTCCATCTGGAAAGAAGGCTGCGGCACTTAGAAGGCCGTACGCACTCCACGTCTCAATGACAGCGGGATGTGCGTATGAGCGTACTATTCGCGGTCGAAGCGGGTGTCTGCATCGCCGGCGTAAGTGACAAAAACCGTCGTCATGCTACACCTTCTGCCAGCCCCGCCCTGCGCCGGGTAGCCTTCGCCAGAGCCGACCAGTCCTTCTCACCTAAGCCTTGATCGACCGCCTGCTGTAGGTGCTCGCGAACGATCTGCGCTGCGGGCAATGTGGCTTCCTTTGCCTTTGCGGCGTCAAGAGCGAGGTTCACGTCTTTCAGGCCCAACGTTAGTTTGAAACCCGGCTCGTAGGTGTTGCTCGCAATGTTACCGGCATACCGTTTATATCCCGGACTGGCGAACATCGTGTTCGTCACAATATCCAGGAAGTCGGCCGCTTTCAGCCCGTAGCTCTCGGTGAGCGCAGTAGCCTCTCCCATTGCTTCGATAGCGAGAGTAATCGTCAGGTTACCGCAATCTTTGCAATGTTTGCGTGTTTGGGATTTTCACCAAGAGGCCAAGTTTTCTGGCCCAAGACATCGAGTAGTGGCTGCACGGTAGAACTGCCTTGGAATTCCCAGCAACCATGATGTTGAGCTCACCCTTCGCAGCGACCAAAGGGATGCCGAAGACGGGAGCTGAGACGTATCCAATCCCCGCACTTTCATGTGCCTTCTGCAACTCTGCGACAAGAGCCGGAGAAATGGTCGCCATCATGACGTGAACACACCCTTTCTGCCCTGAATTGAAAAATGTCTCCGCCCAGGATGACGCTTCACACCGCCTCGTCATTGGCCAGCATTGTGATAACGGCATCGTTCTCGAACGCAGCGGCGGCAGAGGAAAGAATAGCCACTCCTTCAAGGGCTTCGGCTGCCGCTTGATCACGGTTCCAGACGCTCACCTGATGGCAGCCTTTAATAGATTGGGCACCATTGCGGCACCCACGCTTCCAACTCCGACAAATCCAACCTTCATCGCTTCCTCCCTGACTCGTCTACAATCTAGACTCAACGGTCAACAATTTGCTTTGCATCATTATTTCCCAGAATGTGTCTTGAGCCGCCAAGTGCGAGAAAGCTCATTCCCAGACCGCAGACACCCGGCCATCCCGCATGCTGCCAGGCAAAAGCTCCAGCCGCGGAGCCGGCCGCGCCAAAAGCGAAGTAGATCATCATGTAGACAGTGTTGATACGACCCCGCGCATGCTGATCAATACCAAATTCTGGTCTGATTCGCGACCTGACTTGCTTGCACTCCGACATCGAAAAGCAGAATGCCTAAGATAAGGCCAGCCCAGTCGTAGCCCAAACCCCAGAAGATGATGAAGGCTGCGGCTTGCGCTAAGATCGCGAAGCTTAGAACCTTGCGGGTACCATATCGGTCAATGAGCCGTCCAGCCAGCGGAGCTGTAAATGCACCCATCGCTCCAAGAAGGCCGAACGCACCCACCACGCCAGGTCCCACCCTGTAATGAGGCGAACCAAGCAGAAATACCAGCGTCGTCCAAAATACGCAGAAGGCGGCCATGGCGCAGCCACCCACCAGGGACGCTTCTCGCAGCAGGGGCTCACCGACGAAAAGAGTCCATAGAGAACGGACGGCAAGGACATAGGGTACAGGCCGTGCAGATGGCAGCGGCGGCACAAGCGTAGGAGCAAAGGCACAAACAGCAAGTTCAGAGCAGCCGCGACATAGAACACGCTGCGCCAGCCCAACCATTGTCCCAGTAAGCCGGAGAAGGTTCGAGCCAGCAGGATGCCGAGCAATAGCCCAGTCATCACGGTACCTACTGCTCGTCCACGATCTTTTTCGGCGACGAGCTCGGGCGCAATCGGAAAAGTCACCTGAGTTACCGCAGCAGCAAGGCCCAACAGCATGCTTGTAAAGAGCAGTGAAAAGAAGTTCGGAGCCAGCGCGCTTGCCAAGGCGGCCACGGACACAGCGATAAACAGCCGAGCCATCAGAGCGCGACGGTCTATAGCGTCCCCCAGCGGTGGAAAGAGGAAGATCCCAGAGGCATAGCCCAGCTGAGTAGCGACGGCGATCTCACCAGCTTGCCCGGACGCAATATGGAGAGAGTGGGCGATCAGAAGCAGGAGCGGTTGACTGTAATAGATGTTGGCAACACCCACGCCACAAGCTGCGCTGAGTAGCAGAAGTATCCGCTGCGAGCGGAGGCGTGGCAATTCCCGTTGAGGGGCTGTGTCACTGTTGCGCTCTGGAACAGCTACCGATGTGTCAGCAATTAACTTCATCGTCGTCTCTGATGGTGACGTCATGCGGCTCTGAGCAACTTTTTAGGGTCGCGATGCTGTGATCTCGCGATACGTAACCTTACCGGTTCCCAGCTTCGAGCAGGTATCCGAAACCGTCTTTGCGGATGGTGCTGAACCCCGGAAACGGTGCGTGCGCTGGAGCAATGGTCAAGTGCCTCACCGCCGCGTCTTCGAGCGTCTTCCTGCGTGTGACGATCGCCCGTTCTGCATTCCAGTCGAAAGTCAACTTCAGGTCAGGATGTGGAACCTGAGCGGGGTCGTTGAACAGATCGCCAGTGAACGTCACGGCATCGTCGTGGCTCGACAGAACGAATGCAGTGTGGCCCGGTGTGTGGCCTGGAAGGGGCAATGAACGGAGCCTGGGAGTGAGCTCCGCCCCATCATCGAATGGCTCGATTCTCACTGCGTGAAGATATGGCATGAAGGAGCGATCGATGTTCTCAAAGAAGATATTGTGGTGTTCTACAGCATTGGCCCTACTTTCCAGATCGAGCCAGTAATCGAGCTCCCTTCGTGCAACATGGATCTGGGCATCGGGAAATACCATCTGACCGTCTTTGACCAAGCCGCCCGTATGATCAGGATGAAGATGGGTGAGCAAAATATCCGTAATGTCCGAAGGTGCGAAGCCGGCCGCAGCCATGCTCGAGATCAGGTGCCCAGAACCTTCCGCAAATAGATCTCCACCACCCACGTCTATAAGAAAGTTCTTTCGTGCCAGCGGAACCAGGAAGACGTTATTAGACCATTCTAGAGTTGCTGGAACGATATGTTTCTGAATCATTTGCTCAACAGGCATCTCGTTCCCAGCGAGCACCAGGGAGGCGGGCACGGGCAAAATCCCATCTAAAAACACGAAAACTTCCGTAAAGCCGACTTTTGAATGATGATGCGTCATGCTTGTCTCCTGTAACTGATTTATCAGTGGTGTCATGGCCTTGCCTCTGACTGCCTCTCCTAATTGATCAGCGATGACTCGTAGCCGTGATTCCTCGGATCGGAGCCCCTTCGCCCATGCCTGGATGTCCTCAACGGCATCGCCATAGAACTGCCGATAGTTTTCTTCTATGACATAGCCGATATGCGGCGTCGCAATCACGTTCGGTAAGGTGCGAAAGGGGTGAGAGGTCGGCAGGGGTTCTCTATAATACACATCTAATGCCGCCCCCGCAATCTGACCCTTTTGTAGCGCGGCAACGAGCGCGGCCTCGTCAATCAGCGAGCCACGAGACGTGTTGATCAGCAGACATGACGGCTTAAGGAGCGCTAGCTCGCGTGCGCCAAGCAAGCCGCGTGTCGCATCATTGAGCACGGCGTGCAAAGTCATGATATCGGAAGTCTGTAAGAGTTCAGAAAGGCTGGACGCAAGCTCAACGTTCGCCTTGTCACACTTATCGCGAGTGAGCCCCGGGCTCCACGTCTTTATAAATCTGGGTGTTGTGTGAATGTCCAGAGTTGACGACCCGGCCTCGCTTAATCAGCAGAGTCGTGGAGCACCGCTCAATGTGCCGTGTATCCACCATCAACTGCGATCATCGATCCATTGACGAAAGCCGCTTCTTCCGAGAGAAGCCACTTCACTAGATAGGCCACGTCTTCTGGCCGGCCAAATCTGCCGACAGAGTGACGCTTTAGCTCGGATGCGATCATGTCCTTCTTGCTAGGATCATTAAGCAATTTCTGGGACATAGGGGTAATGATGAACCCTGGTAGAACCGCATTGATCCGAACTCCCGTAGCTCTCGCTTCACTCGCCGCACTCTTCGTTAGCCCGTTGACCGCGTGTTTAGAGGCACTGTATTCGCTCCAAAGTGCTGGTCCGAGTACGCCCTCGATCGACGAACTATTGACGATCGACCCTCCGCCACTCTTCCGCATAGCCCTGATTCCGTACTTCATGCATAAAAAGACGCCACGGACATTGGTGTTGAAAACCTCATCCCACTCACTACTCTCAAGCTCGTCTGTCGCCTTGTTGTGCATACCAACTCCTGCGTTGTTGAATGCGCCATCTAGCCGCCCGAACTTCGCTATTGTGCGATCAACCATTTCAACGACGTTTGATTCCTTACTGACATCCAACGGCAACGCTAGGGCAACACCGCCGGCATCTTCGATTCGTTTCACAATGTCAGCGAGACTTTCGACCGTTCTGCCGGTAGCAACAATGCGCGCACCCGCGTTGGCAAGCATTACAGCCGCTGCTTTCACTATGCCGGTGCCGGCTCCGGTTACGATAATTACTTTGTCTCTGAGCGACATACCTTCTTCTCCAAATGCGGTTCAGTGGAAGTGCTGGAATGAGTGTCTTGAAGACCTTTACCTACTTCGTCAACGTACCGACAAACTTCAAAACGACGCTGGCTAGCTCATTTGGCGCATCGATCGGAATCAGGTGACCAGCGTCGATAGTTTCCATGCGACCGTTGGACCAGTGCGGTAGACAAAAGTCCGTCTGCACTGTCGGCCCCAAGGAAGTATCCTTGTCTCCAGCTACCACGAGCACGGGGAGATTTAGCATTCCAACGCGCTCCGACCAGTCCTCTTTGGAACCCTTGTCCCACCAGTGTTGCCACGCTGCCTTGTTCATGCGCAGTAGATCTTCGACGGCTGAGTCGGTCGTCGCTGAAGATGGATGATTCGCAACTCCCATTTTGAAGAAAACTGCGGCGTCCTTCCGATCTTGCTTTCCGCTAAATAGGGCGAGTAGTTCTTCCCGAACATCATCCGGGACCGGGTCAGGAGCGATTGCGGATGGTGCGACTAGGATCAGGGCCTCCAGGCCAGTGAGGCGGCCGTCACCATCTGCAGCGCGACGGGCCAGAACGGCCGCAACTTTCCCAGACATGCTATGACCGACTAGGACAAATCTCTTCAAGGAGATCTCGTTCAACGTTTCAGTCACTTGTTGAGCCATCTCATCCATCGAGTACCCTGATTGGTCTCGCGAATCGCCGAAGCCGGGCATGTCAATGCCGATGCACTCATGAGTGGTTCGTAGCAACTCAACGGCCTTCGTGTATTCATGCCAACTTCCGCCGACGGAGGGCAACATGACAAGTGACGACTGGCCTATATCTTGACGCGTGAATGACAACATAAACCTCCGCTTTCGTCGCAGGAATGCTTCGTGCTATTCCTATAAGAGTGCGGTGGCACCCAAACGTTCTATCGTAAGAAACGTTCAGAACGATAGCGATACGCGATCAGTTCAAGACCGTGACCTTAGTTTTCGTTCTAATCTCAACGTGGTTTTGTTCCAGTAGAGTTAGGAAGGATTGCACAATTGGCTTGATTGGCGAGGTTTTCTGCCAAACCACAACCATCTGAGCGCGGATGCTGTCCAGCAAGATTGGCAGGAATCGAATGCCGGCGGATGGGAGGCTCAGGGCACACGCTGGAACGATAGATATTCCTTGGTCAGCGGCCACAAGAGTTAAAACGGGCTGCATCATTTCGTGGGTGCTATCGATCGTCGGAGAAAATCCGCGCTCATGGCAGAGCCCGATGATGCTGTCATAGAGCGCGGGACCACCTTTTCTGTAGAAGAGGATGAATCGTTCCCCTGCCAGATCCTCTATGGTGACTTTCTTGTTCCTAACTTCCCGAGTTGAAGAGACTGCTGCAAACACATGCTCCTCGAAGAGCAAACGGGAACAGTAGTTGCTCATATCCAGCGCAAAAGGACGAACAATCCCAACATCGAGATTTCCTTCGTTGAAGGCCTGCTCTTGTTGGCTTGCTGTGAGCTCCTGAAGTTTTACACTCACATCAGGAAACAGGCGTCTGTACTCGCGCACGATATCAGGCAGAAAAGAATAATGTGAGGCTCCACAGTACCCGACGGAAAGCTCACCGATCTCGCCTCTAGCACTACGCTGGACTGTGTCGATCGCGTGATCCGCTTTTGTGCCAGGATGCGGACAGCGTCTGCGTAGAAGCCCTCTCCTTCACGTGTAAGCGTGACAGACCGGCCATTTTTCGCAAAAAGCTTGACCGCCAACTCAGCTTCCAAGTTGCTCAGTGTGGCGCTGATCGCCGGTTGAGCGATGTGGAGATGCGCTGAGGCTTGACGGTAGCCTTTTCAATCAACCACTGCGACGAAGTAGCGAAGATGCCGGAGTTCCATAAAGCCTCATTCCCTAAAAACGTTTCATCGCAACTTGTCGTCCGTGAGCTGGTTCCATGCTGCCATCGAACAATCAACAATCTGCGTCAGGGCGTGGCGAGAAGCACCGTCTCTTGCCTGAATCGAGAGGCCGTGGAGTACTGTCGTGTAAAAACCGGCAATCGCGGGGATGACAGCAGTATTCGACACGTCACCTTCACGCTGCCCACGTCGTAGACGGTCCTCAATGCTGGTGAGTGTTTGCTCCCTCAAGGAAGACAGATGCTGCTGTACCCCTTTATTTTCAGCAGTGTAGTTGATCGTGCTCAGAACTAGAAGACAGCCGCGCGGCGCATAAGCCGCAGTGAACATATCCACCGCGTCTTGGAGCATGGCCTGCACAGCCTCACGGGCGGTAAGTCTTCACTTAGCGCACTGGTCGTCGCAATGCCGTCAGTTTGCCGATAGAGTTCAACCACCTCGCGAAACAATGCTTCCTTGCTGCCGTAGGCGGCATACAGACTCGCTTGCTTGATTCCAAGGGCCTTACGAAGATCCGCCATGGACGTAGCTTCGTGACCAAGCGACCAGAACACACGCATCGCTTTTACCAGGTCTTTCTTTCGATCAAACTCGCGTGGACGGACACGACCTCGAGCAGGCGTCACTCCACCCTTGTTTGTTGATCGTTTAGTCGGCAGATTCGCTTTCGTGCTCATTCTTCGTCATATTATAGATTGTATAGTCCAGAAAACGCGGGAGGTAAGTTGTGAGCTCACTCACATGAAAGATTGCAGTCGTCACTGGGGCCTCGAAAGGCATCGGAGCTTTGATTGCGGAACACCTGGCGGTGGCTGGAGCAGCTGTTATCGTGAACTACACAAGCAGCCGAAGTGGTGCGGAGGCCGTAGTCGAGCGTATCGTCGCCCTGGGCGGGCAAGCGCTGGCAGTGCAGGGCGATGTGTCGAAGCTTGATGACATCGCAAAATTGTTTGCAGAAACGAAACGGGTCTACGGCAAGCTCGATGTTCTAGTCAACAATGCGGGCATCTTCGAGCACCAATCTCTGAAGTCGATCACAGCAGAGCACTTCCATAGACATCTTGACTTGAATGTGCTCGGGCTCCTTCTAACGACACAGCAGGCCGTTAAGCTGATGGGGAAGGGAGGCTCGATTATCAACGTGAGTTCTATTCACGCAGAAATGCCCATGGCAAAGGCGTCCGTATATGGAGCGACTAAGGCCGCGGTGGACGCTATCACCAGAACGCTCTCGCTTGAACTTGGCCCAAAGCACATCCGGGTAAACTCCATCAATCCGGGCATGGTAGATACCGAAGGGCTACAAAGCGCAGATTTTGCTAGTGGCCAGTTCCGAGATCGAACTGAAGCTGCAACGCCGCTGGGACGCATTGCAAAGCCGAAAGATCTTCCCCATTGAGTCGCCATGCTACTGCTCCTTCGGCTGCCGGCCGCTGTACTGTTCCCGCAACTGCCGCGCGGTGGTGTGCTTCTGCTGCCGCACGTCGGCGATGATGGCCGCGAAAGCATCCATCGTGACGCCGTGCCCTTCCGCGATAGGCCGGAGCACCTGGTTCAACAGCATTCGCATCGCTACGAGTTCGGTAAACATAGCGTCGCCCTTGCCGTGACGAGCCTCGCGCAGCAGCACCTCCCTGGCCTACTCACTGAGAGCCTTACCCTCCGCCTGGGCGGCCTCTTCAAGCTCGTTCTGCTCGTCGCGCGTGACCTTCGCGCTCGTTACCGCGTTGCGGCCAAGGCGTCCACGCGAACGCCTCAACCGGTCCTCGAAACTGCTTACCTCAAGTGCTTTTCCCTGGATCATCTCTCTCCTGTTTCGGCGGGCTACAACCGTAAACCGCGTGTAGACGGTTGTAGACTTAAAACATTTAACGTGCGTTTTTCGAGTAAGTTGACAATGGTCTACCTGACTCGGCCTTCACACCACCCTGGAAGGGGTGAAGTGTCAACCTTTTCCTTGTGCGAAGCACAATCTCCCGTTCTGCCACCACTGCTAATTGAAAACTGCTGCTCGCTCCGCGACTGAACTGCTCTTGATCTTGTTGTGCGAAGTGGTTTGCCTTGGTTTGTGGAGCGCTCCAGTTTCACCGCGAACGGTTCATCTCCAAACACTCCTGCGCGTCGCTTACTGCGCGATAGCAAGCGGCTGCTTCCGTGAACCTTTGCCTTTCACAGCAGCAAACCCCGGCTTTTTGACGCGCAACGATGGAGTTATCTTCGCGTCAGCATTTTCCTTGCGATATTGCTGAAACTCTTTGTCTTGCTTGAAAACGTATTTGAGTGCCTTGTTCACCACGTCGTCCGCTGGAATCTTCAGAAATGCCGCGTACTGGTCACCTGAATTGCGGTTGACTCTTCAAGTGAGCAGCTCATGCTTACCTTGCTCGAAACCTTGTCGTCTAGCAGTGCCATCGTCTTCTCTCCTCTTCCTTGTCTGTCGGTTATGCTGCGTGGATTGTGTCGGCCGCGGCGCTGTCCTGCTCATGCGCAACGTCGTAAATCTGCTCGAACTCGAAGCACTTCAAAAGCCGGTCGTAGCCGCGCACGAGAACCACTTCCATGACGCGCCGCCGGGTCTTCAAGCGCTGGGTCTGCACAACCATCTGCACGACTTTGGCGATCTCCGCGCACAGGTCGTCGCGTGCGGCCCGCTGATGCGAGCGCATCGCAAGCTCGCTGAACCGGTCGAGCGCCATCACTGCGCTGCTCGCGTGGATCGTCGCCATCGAACCCGCGTGGCCGGTGTTGAAGGAATCGAGCAAAGTCCGTGCTTCGACGCCTCGCACCTCGCCCAGAATGATGCGGTCCGGTCTCCACAGCAGCGACGCTTTGAGCAGGTCGTCGAAGTCCACGCGACCCTCGTGCGCGTCCTTCTGGCACTCCGCCGCGAACACGTTCGGCTTCTCGATTCTCAGCTCACGCACGTCCTCGATGGTCACGATGCGCTCGCTGTCCGGGATGTAATCGGTAAGCGCGTTGAGCAGCGTGGTTTTGCCGCTGTCGGTGCCGCCGCTGATCAGGAGCGTCCTGCCGGCCGCAATCTGCGAGCGCAGGAACTCGGCAAGCTCCGCAGTCAGCGCGCCGCCTCGAACCAGGTCCGGCATGGTGAACCGTGCCTTTGAGAACTTCCGTATCGTCACGCTCGGAAACGGGCGCACAATCGGCGGCATCGCGGCGGCAAGACGGCTGCCGTCCGGGAGTCTCGCGTTCAACAGCGGGTTATCTTTGTCGAACCTCTTCCCCAGTTTGTTCGCGGTCACGGTGAGGCCCATCGTCAAAGCTTTTGCGTCGAAGCGGACGCCATCGGCCTGGGCAAGTGCTCCCTTCCGTCCGACCCACCATGTGCCGTCCGGGTTCCCCATGATCTCGTTCACGGTGTCGTCCAACAGCAGCTCGCGGATCGGCTCCATAAAGCACAGCAGCAGCTCAAGGTCTCGGTTAATTTCCGTCATGCTTTCGCTCCTTGAAGGGCGGTTTAGTTGAACGCCTGGTCTGCGCGGAACCGCACAATGGTCAATCCCGGCGGGTTCACGGACAACGCTTCGTTCTTCACCTTGTCTGCGTACACATAGGTCACGCTCGCAATCCAGCGCTCCCGCTTCTGCGCGGCTTGATCGCCTGAGCTGGTGAACACGCGCTCGAACTCGATCCGCGCCGTGTAGGGCGATTTCTGCATGTCGTCGAGCACGATGCTCTTCACGTCGATGTCCTCATACGGCAGCGAAGCGTCGTGCTGGAAGGTCGCGATGGTCTTGTTCTGCTGCTCCTCGCGGATGACGGCCTGCTGCACGTCGGCGCTCATAAAGTAGAGCGAGGCGAGCTAGTCGCGCTCGATGGTGTACCGGTTGCGCTGGAAGTAGAGTGTCGCCCAGCGCGCGAGATAGTACTTGCTCTCCGCTTCCTGCGGTTTGTACTTCAAGTCCCGGTAGTCGATCACGTCGGCGTGTCCGACATCGCTCACGCGAAAGATCATCGGGTGGATGTCGGCAAGCTGCTTGTTGGTCTTGTAAACCAGCGCGCCCAGCGTGAGGCACACGGCGCTCAAAGCGAGCACGGCAACCTTTAGGTAGGTGTTCATCACCATCGGCTCGCCGTACTGCTCCAGATAGCGCTCCGCTGCCCTGGTTACTGCTGCATTTGGGGGTGTCTGCGTAGCTGCCATAGTCTCGTCTCCGGTGGTAGGGGTTGGTTCTGCATTTGTCGTTGCTGTAAGAGAAAGGAGAAAATAGGAGCAGCCGGTGGCGGTGGGAATGTGGGAGACGGGCTTCATCGTCGTCTCCCAAGCGGCTGTAGAAAGGTCGGGAAACGGCTTCATCGTTTTCCGAGCTTTCCATAGCCCGGCACTTCCACGGCCTGCCTCACCCGCTTTTGTCGGCGTGAGAAGTGGGAACGATTTCATCGTTCCACTTCTCACTTCACAGCCGCTTGCATGTGGCTGTTGCTCTCGATCAGCGGCACAGGAACAAACCCGTCAAGAGGCCCGTCCCACCGTCGTAGCCTCCGGTGCTGCCGGAGAAGATCTGGGTGACCATCGCGGGGATCTTGGTCAGGATGAAAATGCAAATGAAGATCAGCGTCATGATGATGGGAAACTGTTTGACCATCATCGTTGGCTGAGTGAAATCGATGTGCTGAGTGCACCCGGCGAAGACGGCGAGCCCGGCAAGCATAGAGTGCGAGACCTGGAACATTGTCATGGCTGCTGTCCCGGCCATAATGAACAGGCTACGTTCGATGCCCATGTAGGTGAGGGGCTTATGCAAGCTTTTGTAAACCCGGTTGCGGCGTGGTTCGTTCATGAGCCCCTCCCTCGTCATGGCTTGTTAAGAACTAAGCCAGGTCGCTACATTGACCGCCCCGAGAATCATGGCAACCCCGAATACAAGCCCGGCGACGTTGCGCTTCGCACCCGGCTCGCCGGTGGCAAACGCAAGGCCTCCGATAATTATGGCGATGGCTGAACCAGCAGTGGCAATCGGCCCGGTAAACAGGGCCTAGACGTTTAAATCATCCCGTCGAATGGGCTGGCATGAGCAAAGGACGGCAGGGCGAGAAATAGTAAGGCTAGAAAAGCGAAGCTGGCGGCGCGTCCGCGCTGCACCGGCGTGAAGCCGAAGCGTGTGCCATCGGCTTGTTTGGTGATCGTCTTCCCCGCCCATCTCTGGGCGAGGCTGGAATCGAGTTTTGTGGTCAAGGGAACTTTTTCCTGGCGCGTTATGGGTTAAGGGAGTGGTTGCGCTCTCTTGCGAGAGCAGGTTGTTACAAGCTTTGCGGTTCACGACCCTACTGCTACGCGGGACTTCCGCCGCCGTGACACGTTGCCGAAAACTTGAGGAGAATTACAGCCGTGATAGCTCCACCATTGCGGAAGGCGCTGTTCAGTCTGTTCTTAAGGTGGGAATGCTATGAGAGAATTATACAAGTTGAGTCCTTGTTCAATTCTGAGACAACCTTTTCCGCACTGAGTGGAATTGTAGAAGTTCGAATGTTTATCCGTTCGGCATATGGGGTCATAGGGAGTAATGATTGGATAGTGGCGCATCAGGCAGTGACGACGAGAAAAAGTTTTATTCTTGCCCGGGAGAGACCGCTTGTTGCCCAATCAGAAAGTTCAGTCGAAAAAAGTGTTCGAGCGCTCGCAGATAGACGATGGCCACTCTATACCGCCGACTTCTCCTGACGAAGTCACTTTCTTACGTCTTCAGACGTGAAGTTGATCACTGGTCTCTCGAAGTCGAGCCTCTACACGATGGTCCGCGCGAACAGCTTTCCTTCGCCGATTCGCCTTGGGCTGCGCACGGTTGCGTGGGTAAGATCTGAAGTCAAGCAGTGGGCGGCTGAGCGCATTCTGAAATCAAGATCAGAGGCTGCACACCCGGTCGGCAGAAGAACGCCGCAACGTCCTCTTGGGGAATCTTGGGCGTCCTCTAAAAAACTCGCTTAGGCCGCCAAGACGCTTCTACCTTTAGCGAGCTGTGCATCCAGATAGTCAGCCCACCACTGCATCATTTCCGCTCGCTGCTTCAGGTACTCCGCGTGGTTGTAAGCCGCAGCTACCTTGTTGCGCTTCATGTGGGCGAGCTGCAGTTCAATATGCGCCTCATTGAATCCATTCTCATTGAGAATGGTCGATGCCAGCCCGCGGAATCCATGTCCGGTCATGCGGTTTTGATAGCCAAGCCGGTAGAGCGCGAACAAGATCGTGTTGTTACTCATGGGTCTCGTCTTATCAACGGCCTCAGGGAACACGAGCTTGCGATTGCCTGTGAGCGGTTTGAGTGCTCGCAATACTTCCAAGGCCTGACATGAGAGGGGAACGATGTGTGGCGTGTCCATCTTCATGCGCTCCGCGGGAATGGTCTAACGGGCCTCGTCAAGATCAAACTCTGTCCAAGGTGCTTCAGTTCTTCGCTGGTGCGGACAAAGGTGTAGGCCATCAACTTCATTGCAAGCCGCGTGATGGCGTCCCCGTTATAGTCATCCATCTTCGCCAGCAGCTCCGGCAAGTCTCTAGCATCCACTCGGCACGGTTCTCAGT
>CAXTMW010000075.1:7639-15901 GCA_964245455.1 uncultured Acidobacteriaceae bacterium | reverse complement strand
GGCTACGAGCGCGTCGCGCGCAACGTCGTGCCGTACCTTGAACCGATGCTGGCGAAATAGAAAGCTCGGCCCGGAGAGCTCTCGGGCCGGAGAGCTTTAGCGAAGCACGATGGTCGGCTGAAACAACACACCGGCAACCCGCTCGGCAATCGCCGCAATTTCCCTCTGGCCGGCGAACACTTTCACCACCGGTGCCCCGGAAAACTCCGGCAGCGCGACGGCCATGCCGTGCCGTAGGCGCAGGAGCGTGCCTGCGTCCGCGGTGACGTTCGGCAGCTCGGGCAGCAGCGTGCGCGGGTGCGGCAGCGCACCTTCCAACGTTCCCGCGATGGCGCGCTCTTCCACCTCGGCGAGGGTCATCGCGTCTTCGAGCCGCAGCGGCCCGGCCTGCGTGCGCCGCAACGCCGCCAGGTGCGCCCCGCAGCCGGCCTGCTGCCCCATGGCGTGCGCGACCGAGCGCACATAGCCGCCGGCCGAGATGCGCAGGTGGAACACCGCCTCCTGCGTATCTCCTTCGCCCGCTGTCAGACTCTCGATCGTGAAGCTGTCAACGGTGATGCGCGTCGGCTGCAGCACGGGCGTTTGCCCTGCGCGTGCGAGCGCGTACGCCGCTTTGCCGCCGACCTTTTTCGCCGAGTAAGCCGGCGGCATTTGCTCGCTCATGCCGAGGAACCTGTCTGCGAGGGCGCGCACTTGGTCGAGGATCAGCGCCGGCACCGCGCGCGGCCCGGTCGGCGTGCCTTCGGCGTCAAAGGTGTCGGTCGCATAGCCGAAACGGATAACCCCGGTGTACGTTTTCGCAAGCGAGCCGTAGAACTTCGCCAGGCGCGTCCACTTACCCAGCAGCAGCGGCAGCACGCCGGTCGCCATCGGGTCCAGCGTGCCCAGGTGGCCGACCGACTTTTCCCCCGTCGCCCGCCGCACCCTCGCCACCACGTCGTGCGAGGTCATCCCGCCGGGCTTGTCGACCAGCAGCAGCGCGTTCATGCGCCGGGCTGCGCCTGCGAGCGCACCAGCGACAGAAACTCCGCCCGGGTACGCTGCTTTTGGAAGACGCCCAGCATCGCCGAGGTGACCGTGCGCGACGCCTGCTTTTCAACCCCGCGCATCATCATGCACAGGTGCTGCGCCTCAATGACCACGCCGACGCCCATCGGCTGCACCGACTCTTGGATGGCATCTGCGATCTGGCGCGTCATGCGCTCCTGCACCTGTAACCGTCGCGCAAACACATCGACCAGCCGCGGTAGCTTGCTTAGCCCGACGACCTTGCCCTGCGGGATGTAGGCGATATGTACCTTACCGAAAAAGGGCAGGATGTGGTGCTCGCAAAGCGAGTACATTTCGATGTCCTTGACGATCACCATCTCGTCGTAGTCAACCGCAAACATCGCGCTGCGCAGGATCGTTGCCGGGTCCAGTTCGAGCCCGCCGGTCAGGTATTCCATCGCCTTTGCCGCACGCTCGGGCGTCCTTGCAAGCCCATCGCGCGTGGGGTCCCGGTCGAAGCGGCGGATGAGCTCGCGATACAGCTCCTCCGTGCTTACGCCCGCTAAGCCGGTCGAGCGCCGCTCTGAGCTTTCCAACGGGATTCGAGGCTCGCTCATGGGAGCGCCTCCAGAATGCGTGCGCTGCACCGCCGGATGGCGAAGGAGAGGTTTCCCATCGCGGCCCTCTCGGCGGCCCGGCAAGGGTACGCTGCGCTCCATTCGGCGCGGCGCGTCAGCAACACTATGCATCTCTCCCGGTTCACGCGTCTCTTCCGGTTTCTGTCACGGCTGCGACCCCCACTTTCCTGCCACTCGGCATGGGATGCGCATGACGCGGCTCGGTCGCACTTGCCGCTCCTCCTGTGCCCATTCAGCTCCGGCCACCGACCGGGTACTCGCGTCTTTTCCATGCCACGCGCCCCAGGATGCGCGTGCGGTACCAGCTCGCACACAGCAGCGCGGCAAACAGCGGCAGCCCAAGCACCATACTCAGCAGCAGGTCGGCCGGCGCAAAGTGGGAGCGGCCCACCCGCCGGTACACGCGCCAGGCATTGCGGAGCCACAGCAGCCACAGCACGATGCGCTCCCACGGGAACGGCACCGGGTACAGCAGCGCCAGCAACAGCAAGCCCCACAGCAGCGCGATATCAAGCAACCGCCACAACGCGAGCGGCAGCGCATTGTGGATCAGCAGGGCGAGGTTCCTTGTCCAGCCCGAACACAACGTGCCGAAGCTCCGGTACATGCGCGCATCCACCATCTCAGGCGCGTAGCGAAAGCGAAGCCCGGCCTTGTTTCGCTTGAAAAGAAACGCGAGGTCCACATCCTCAACAAGCGATGCGGCAACGGCGCCATGGCCGCCCAGCGCTCGGTATGTTTCTGCCCGCACCAGCAGAAACTTCCCCGTAGCGAACGCGATCCGGCGCTCCGGGTCGTTTACCTGCACCGGCGGGTACGCGCTTGCGAGCTCTGAAAATACCAGCGGCAGTACCGCCTGCGAGAGCACCCCGGCACTCCCCTGCCGGGGTGAGTACGACAGCATGGCGACCCCGTAGCGCTCAGCCTCGACAACGCTGCGGCTCAGCGAGCCTACGTGATGCACGGTACCGGCGTCGGTAAACAGCAGCCACTGCCCGCGAGCGGCCTCGGCTCCGGTCCAGCAGGCGTTGCACTTGCCGGTCCAGCTCTTCGGCAGCGGCGCGCGCGCGGGGAGCACCTGCGCACCGGCGATCTCCCGTGCCAGGGCGGCCGTACGGTCGGCCGATCCGTCGTCGACCACGATCAGCTCCCAGTGTTCGCCCAGCGCCCACCCCGGCTCGCTCTGCGCCGTCAGCGAGCGAAGGCAGTCGGCGATCGACAGCTCCTCATCGCGCGCCGGCACGATCACGCTCAACACCGGACCTCCACCCTCAGCCAACGTCGTCTCCCTGGTCACCTGGGGAACTTGCAGCTCCGCCCGACGCAATCTCTTATCATAGAAGTATGTTCGGTCGCCTGCTCGCTCCCAGCTGCGCTCTTCTGCTGTTTGCCGCGGCCGGCTGTGATACGGGCAACGCCCGCCTGGGCTTGCTGGGTAAGCCGGCGCCGGCGGTCGCGATCCCCGGGCAGAACCTTGCCGCGCTGCGCGGGCACGTCGTTGTGCTCAACTTTTGGGCCTCGTGGTGTGCGCCCTGCCTGCTTGAGTTTCCGTCACTCGTCGCGCTGCAGCAGCAAATGCCGGAAGTCCGTGTGCTTGCCGTCTCCTTCGATCGGGATCCTGCTGCCTATCGGGAGTTTCTTCGCCGGCACCCCTTCCGGCTACAAACGGCACTCGACGCAACCGGCCATACGAACGAGGCCTTCGGGACGACCCGTCCCCCCGAAACCTACATCCTGGATGGGGCGGGCGTGGTCCGGCGCAAGTTCATCGGCGCGCAGGACTGGACCGATCCCGAGATCGAAAGCTACCTTCGGGCGCTCCGGTGATTGCAAGCCGCCCCCTGCTATGATCGAGCGAATATGACGCCACTAGACGTGCTCTTCCGCTACGCGGAGCACCCCACCGAGCGCACCATGTTTGCCATCAACAAGCTGTCGAGCGTCTATGGGATCCGCGCCGTGCGGGTCAACGAAGAGGCGCAGCAGGTGCGGGTCGAGTTCGATGCGACACACGTCTCGAAGCTGATTGTGCAGCAGCTGCTCCGCCGCACCGGCCTCGATATCGTGGAAGAACTGCCGCTGGTACCGGGCGGCGCGGACACGCCCTCACTGCCGACCAAGTAGCTGCGGTGGAGCGCGGTGGACACCTCCGGGCTCTCTTGATATGTTTAGAAAGTCGCCCTCGCGACATGCGCCCGTAGCTCAGCTGGATAGAGCGATTGGCTACGAACCAATAGGCCGGAGGTTCGAATCCTTCCGGGCGCACCAGATATTACTGCCGCAATCTCCTGCTACGACTTACACGTTTTATCCAGACGAACTCTTACAGCCCGCGGCGAGTCCCGTCGCGGGCTGTTCTGTTTAGTGAGCGGCGACGGGCTCCTTGCCCCCTGACTTCGGATCGTTCTTCCGCAGCAGGAAAGCCAGTGGGATCATGATGAGCGAGGCCGCGAACAGAATCCAGAACACATCGATGTAGGCAAGCGTAGCTGACTGCGACTGCAGGCTATTAAGGATGCGCCCATCGGCAAGATGCTGCGCGTTCGCCGCGCCCGCACTGTTGGTAAAAGTTCCCTGGTACATCCCCTGCATACTCTGAAAATTCATGCTGGACGGGGTTGAGTACTTGAGCAGTTGGTCCTGATGGAACTGCCCGCGTTCCGTTACCTCTGCATTGGTGAGCGCAATCAGGATAGCGCCGCCGATGTTGCGCACGAAATTGATGAGGCCCGACACCTGGTTCGATTTTTCGCGCGGGATCCCGAAATACACGGCCGTCGTTAGCGCAATAAAGACGAACGGGATCGACCCAATCTGCCAGACGCGCAACCATGATGCCGTGGAGAACGAGATGCCCAGCCCGAAACGACGCGCAGTAAGCCAGTAAGCCAAGGCGAAACAGCAGAATCCACCGGCGATGACGTTCCTGGCCGGGAAGCGCGTCACGGCCTGGCCGGCCAGCGGCATGACGAACAAGAGTGCGACACCGCCGGCCGTCAGGGAAAGGCCGGCGTTCAAAGCCGTATAACCGACCTGCGTCTGCAGGAACTGCGGCTGCAGTACCGTGGTCGAATTTAACAGACCCCCGGTCAGCAGCATCAGAAAGCAGCACACCGCGAAGTTCCTGTTCTTGAAGAGCTTCAACTCCATGAGCGGCGTTTTAGCGCCCCACCACTGCCATGCGATCAGTCCAAAGAAGGAGGTGATAAAGATCACGGTGAGAGCCACGATGGCGTGGGAGCCGAACCAGTCCCACTCCTCGCCCTTGTCGAGCCCGATCTGCAGCGAACTCATGGCGAGCACCAGCAGCGCCACGCCGATGTAGTCGACACGGAAGAAGTTCTTCAAGTCCGATTTAGCCCACGGCGGCTCCTCGACCAGACTGTTGGTTAGAAAGAACGCAAGAATGCCGACCGGAATGTTGATGTAGAAGATCCAGCGCCAGCTGTAACTGTCGGTTAGCCAGCCGCCGATGGTGGGGCCGATCGACGGGGCGAGCACGGCGACCAGCCCGTACAAGGCAAAGGCGAGACCGCGTTTTGAGGGCTCAAATGAATCGGCCATGATGGCCTGCGCCATGGGTTGCAACCCGCCGCCGCCCGCGCCCTGCAACACGCGACACACCAGCAGCAGCCCCAGCGAGGGCGCAAGGCCGCAGAGAAATGACGAAATTGTAACTACCACGATGCAGCTCAGGAAGAAACGCGTGCGTCCGAGCCCGCTTGACGCCCAGCCGCCCATGGGCAGCACGATCGCGTTCGCCACCAGGTACGAGGTCAGCACATAGGTGCTCTGGTCTTCGCTCGCGCCCAGCCCGCCCGCGATATACGGAAGCGCGACATTGGCGATCGAAGTGTCGAGCACCTCCATAAACGCCGCGAGCGCGACCGTCGCGGCGATCAGCCACGGGTTAACACGCGGTCTCCAGTTTGCGTCGTACTCCCCAGCCATCCACTCTCCGCGGCGCCGCAATCGCGGCTTTCAGACTAGATGCGCGTGTTTAGAAGAAGACGCGCAAAGTTGACTAGCCCTTCCGGGCGTACCAAGCCGCATCGCACAGTTGTCCACTATGTGCCCGTCAGCCGTCGCAGCTTAGTGTCGCGCTCATTCCGGTCACCTCATATGCCTTACTGTGCTGTACGCTCCAGATCAGTGACTTTTTTCAGCAATTGCTCATTCTGCTGAGAAAGCAACGCAACCTTCAGCGTAAGCAGTATCTTCTCTTCTGACTGCGCGATCGCCTTCAGCATCCGCTCCTCACTCGCACTCTGCCGCCCTTCGAGCGCAGGAAAACTTTCCCGCAAAGCATCGAGCTTGGCGCCGATCGCTTTCAGGTCGGGCGCGACCAGCTCCTGAACCACTTCTCGGATATCCGACACAGCCCCCATGTCTTCCTCCTAGCTAGCAACGCAGTCTACCTCAGGTCAGAGTCGCCGCGGCGATCAATGCTTCCCTTGATCCCCGTTCACAGCCCAGTAATCGGTCCGCGCCACCACGCGCGCGGGCAGGTCACCTTTCAACTCTACCTGCAATCGATGGAGGCCCGGCGACAATTCCGTCGGGTGAAAACTGAGCATGTAGCGGTTGCGTGCATGGCTCGCGAGCTCCGCCACGCTATCCTCAAACGCGTGCTCGCTGGTAAAGCTCATCGCCTCGCCCCCGCTCATCACCGCGAGCGAGCGCGCCGCGTTGCTCTTCATCGCATTGGCGGCCAGCATGGCAAGTGACAGCAGCGAGCCGGACCCGGGATGGACCAGCTGGTCCAGAAACTCGGCCTTGGCGGGCGACCAGGTCAGGCTCAGCACCAGCGTATTGCTGGTCCCGATCCGCTCCACCAGCTCCGGCGCCGAGACGCGCTTGCTGCCGTGGTCGCGCGACTCGCTGAGGAGCAGCAGGATGCGCCGGCGCTCTGCCGGCCGCTGCTCCAGCAGATTGATGGCGTAGCCGGCGGCATCGAGCACGGCCGCGCCGCCGTCGCCCGGCTGTAGCTGGTCCAGGTCGGCCTGCAGCTCGTCGGTGTCGCCGGTCCAGTTCCCGCGAAAGCCGAGCTGTGAGTCAAACTCAACCAGCGCCACCTCACCGTTGCCGTTCCCGAGGAACAAGTTGACCAGCGAAGGGAGCCGCGCGAACTTCGCGAACTCGAGCGCGCTGGTGCGCCCCTTTTGCAGACACACCACCAGCAACACGGGCGTGGTGTCCAGGTCGTCGTCGACATGGATGTGTTGAGGAACGCCGTTGTCGGTCAGCGTGAAAGCGTCCGCGTCGAGCCCGTACACGACCGCTCCATTCTTCTGCTCGACCAGCGTCGGCACCAACACCACGGTCGTGCTGACGCGCAGTGTCAGAGGCTCGCTGCCTTGCGCGGGCGCAACTGAAACAGGAGGTGCAACGGAAGGAGAGGGCGCGGGGGCCTGCGCGTAGCCGCCCAGGACCGGCAAAGCGGGCGCGAATGCAAGCGCAAGCCACCGCAAGCGCAGAGGTTTAGCCATCCCTGTCCCGTCCCGATTTCGCATCCATCTCGCGGGTCCACCGCAGAAAGCGCAGCAGCTGCGCGCGCTCGCGCCAGGTAAACAGGAGCACATCGCGCGCGGTCAGCGTTTCAGCGTGCATGCCCGAGTAGGTCTCGATCCGCCAGCGCAGGTAGGGGCTGCGCCACGGACAGAGGCGCGAGCCGCGCGTCGCGTTCCACACAAAGCGAAGGGGGGCGAGCATTCTGCCCCAAGTATAAGCAGGGCTTGAGCTAAATACGCTCCGGGTGAAGGTGCGGACGCAAGTAGACTGGTAGGCGATGATACCTACGCTTGAATGGACCGCCGAGGGCGTCCGCTTCCTTGACCAGACGAAGCTGCCGCTGGAGGAAACCTACGTGCTCGCGACAACCTACGCGGAGGTCGCGGACGTAATTACCACGATGGTCGTGCGCGGCGCGCCGGCGATCGGCGTGGCCGCGGCCATGGGCGTCGCGCTGGGCGTTGAGACAAGCCGCGCACAAACGCTTGAAGCGCTCCGCCCTGAGTTCGGGCAGATCTGCGACACGCTGGCCGCCACTCGGCCGACCGCAGTCAATCTTTTCTGGGCGATCGCCCGCATGCGCAGCCGCTTTGCGGCGCTTGCGGCCCTGCCCGGCGCGAGCGTCACAAGCGTGCGCGAAGGGCTGACGCACGAAGCCCGCGAAATGTACACCGAGGACATCGCCGCCTGCCGGACCATGGGCGACCACGGCGCTTCCCTGCTGCCGCGGGCCGGCGGCGTGCTGACCCATTGCAACGCCGGCGCGCTGGCCACCTGCGGATATGGCACCGCGCTCGGCGTGGTGCGCTCGGCGGTGGCTGCCGGGTCCACCCTGCGCGTGTATGCCGACGAAACGCGGCCGTTTCTCCAGGGCGCCCGGCTGACCGCGTGGGAGATGATGCACGACGGCATCCCGACCACGGTGCTATGCGACAACATGGCCGCGACGCTGATGCGCCAGGGCAAGATTCAGGCCGTGATCGTGGGCGCGGACCGCATCGCGGCCAACGGCGACGTCGCCAACAAAATTGGCACCTACGGCGTGGCCATTCTGGCCAGGGAGCACGGCATTCCCTTCTTTGTCGCGGCCCCCTGGTCCACGGTGGATACGGCTACGCCTGAC
>CAXTMW010000075.1:0-7629 GCA_964245455.1 uncultured Acidobacteriaceae bacterium | reverse complement strand
AGCGCTCCCCGCGGGAGGTGACGCACCACGGCGGTCGGCAGCAAACGCCGCACCACGTCGAGATCGAAAATCCTGCCTTCGATGTCACACCGGCGAAATATGTAACAGCCATCATTACGGAACGCGGAGTCATACAGGCGCCGTCTGTAGCTTCCGTCGCAGCGATGGAGTTGCAGGGCCACGGCAGCCCCGCGCCGCAGCCCGCTTGAGACGACGTTTGCCGCACGCCGCCCTGCTGCTGCTCTCGGCCCTGCTGGCCGGCGTGGTTATCTTTCTCACCTGGCCGGCCCGCTCTGCCGTCTTCTGCGAGCAGCTGCCGCAGCTCACCGCGCTTGGTGCGTGCGCGGCGACGCTGCTGGTGGTTTCGTTTCGCGCGTTGGCGACCGCACGGGCCGTCCACGAAGATCTTCGGGTTGCCGGCGGCTCGGCCGTGCTCGCCGCTCTCGCCTTTTTCCTTTCCGTCCGCTTCATCGCCGAGTACCGAAAGCCGTGCGTCACCGTCCAGCAGCAGTTTCACCCGCAGGCAGCCACACCGGAAAAACTCCGCTAAGGCAGGCTTGCCAAGCCAGGACACAGTTCTTGCGAGACTGATTCCGGCAGGGTAGAGTGCGAGCATGATCGAGGTGCCTCAGCTCGACATACACCTGGCAGCTAGCGTACGGGAGTTCCCTGTGTTCAAAGGTTTTCGCGACTTCATTCTGCGCGGCAACGTTCTTGATCTCGCGGTCGCGGTCGTGATCGGCGCAGCGTTCACTAAAATCGTCAACGCGCTGGTTACGGACTTTATCGACCCGCTCATCGCTTCCACTGTCGGCAAGGCGGACTTCACGGCGTTCAAGGTCAACATCCACGGCGGTGAGTTTCTTTACGGAGATTTTCTGACCGCGGCCATCAACTTCCTGCTTGTAGCCGCCGCCGTGTACTTCTTTGTGGTGCTGCCGGTCAATACCGTGATGAAGCGGCTGCATCCGGCGATCCCGGTCGCGCCCAGCACCAAGGTCTGTCCCGAGTGCCTCAGCGAAATCCCCCTGTCGGCCCGCCGATGCTCGCACTGCGCTCAGCCCGTGCCGGCGGTTTAGGCGCTTCTCTCCCGGTGATCCCGCGGCCATGGGTCACCGGGCAGAATCGTTGACCATCCTCTTGGCTCCGCAGCGCAGTACACTCGTAGTCATCCCCGCAAAGACCCCGCAAGGAGCATGCCCGCTTGCCCCTACGTTTCGCCGCTGTGATCCTGCCCGCCGCTATCGTCGGCATCGCGCTTGCCGCCATTCCCGCCGCGCAAACGGCTCCCATGCCTCCGCTGCCCCAGCAGGTGTTTGGTTTCCATGACTTCGCAGGCGAACAGGCAAAGTGGGATCGCGACTTCCTCGCCGTGCCCGATGCAAAGCTCGCCGGCGAAGCGCTCAAGACTCTTACGGCGGAGCCCCACGTCGCCGGATCGCCCGAAGACTACAAAACGGCCCAGTACGTTGCGGAAAAGTTCAGAGCCGCGGGGCTTGAAACCAAAATCACCCAGTACAAGGCTTGGCTGAACCACCCTGGCGAACGACACCTGACCGTGCTCGGCAGGGATGGCAAAATTCTGCTGCAGGGTCCCACGCCCGAGCACGTGTCGAGCGATCCGTTCCAGGACGACCCCCGCGTGATGCCCGGCTTCAATAGCTCCTCCATCTCGGGCGACGTCACCGCGCCGGTGGTCTACGCCAACTACGGCACACCGGCCGACTTTGCGAAGCTGGACGCGCTAGGCATCTCGGTCCGGGGCAAAATCGTGCTGGTGCGCTACGGCACGAACTACCGGGGCGTCAAAGCCTATATCGCGCAGGAGCGCGGCGCGGCCGGCGTGCTGATCTACTCCGACCCGGCGGACGACGGGTACGCGCGCGGCGACAAATACCCGGCCGGCCCGTACCGGCCGGATACCGGGGTACAGCGCGGGTCGATCCAGTACATGTTTCAGTACCCGGGCGACGTGACGACGCCGGGCGTTGCTTCCACGCCCGATCTGCCGGAGGCGCAGCGGCTTGCGCCCGAGAAGGCCCCTAGCCAGCCGAACATCATGTCGCTGCCTATCTCCTACCACGATGCCGAGCCGATTCTTGAAAACCTGGGCGGGCCAGGCGCGCCCGCGGGCTTTCAGGGCGCGCTGCCGTTCCACTACCACGTGGGCGGCACGACCGACGTAAGCGTACACCTACAGCTCAAGGAGGATTACGCGTTCCGCACCATCTGGGATGTGACCGGGGAAGTCGCCCCCGATCCGGCGAGCAAGGAAGACCCGAACAGCTGGGTCGTCGCCGGCAACCATCGCGATGCCTGGACCTACGGCGCGGTCGATCCAAACTCGGGCACCGCGGCCATGCTGGAGGCGGTACACGGAGTAGGCGTGCTGCTGAAGGAGGGCTGGAAGCCGAAGCGCCGTGTCGTTTTCGCAAGCTGGGACGCTGAAGAAGAAGGGCTGATCGGCTCGACGGAGTGGGCGGAGGATCACGAGAAACAACTGAGCGGCGCAGCGGCCTACTTCAACATGGATGTCGGTGTGTCCGGCCCGGAATTTAATTCGTCCGCCGTGCCCTCGCTCAAGGATTTTGTCCGGGCGGTGACACGCGAAGTGCCCAGTCCGAAAGGCGGCACCGTGTACGACGCGTGGCTCGATTCGCAGAAAAACCAGCGCGGCCGCCAGGCAAACAACGGCTTTAACGAGCAGCGACCCGGCGCCGGCACCAGCACCGACCCGGTGCGCATCGGCGATCTCGGCTCGGGCTCCGACTACACGCCGTTTCTGCAGCATCTCGGCGTGCCTGCGACCGACGTCGGCTCCGACGGACCGTACGGCGTGTACCATTCGGTGTTCGATAATTACGCCTGGTTTACCAAGTTCGCAGACCCTACCTTTGTGTACGAGCAGCAGCAGGCACGCGTCTTTGGCCTGGAGGTGCTGCACATGGCCGACACCGATGTGCTGCCCTATGACTACGTGACGTATGCAAAAGAAATTGCCGAGTACCTGGACCAGGCGAAAACCAAAGCGCGCGAAGCCGGCCTGACGCTCGACACTATTGCGGCCGATACGGCGGCGAAGAAGATGGTGGCCGCGGCCGATGCCGTACATACGAAGCAGGCCGCCGCGCCGGCCGCGGGCAATGGCGTGTTCAACACGGCCCTGCGTGCCGCTGAGGCTGACTTGCTTTCCGCCCCGGGCCTGCCGAACCGCGGCTGGTACAAGCACACCATCTTTGCGCCGGGCCAGTACACCGGCTACGCGGCAGTCGTAATTCCCGGCGTAAACGAGGCGCTTGATGCGAAGAAGCAGGATGTTGCGCAGCAGCAACTTGCGATCATCACACAGGCGCTGGATCGCTGCACGGCAACGCTGGAAACGGCTGCGCGTTAAGGCCGCGTTCCTTCATGCTTCTCGCAGGTTCTTCCGCACTCGCAGGTTCTTCCGCAGCAGGGATCGCTATCCGACGATGACGCGCTCGATCGCCGTTTCCAGGATCTCCGGCGTAATGACCAGGCGATTCGCTTTCTTGATGCGCCGCCGGAACAGCGCGGTCGTTTCGCATAGCACCACGATGTCCTCGATCTCTGCCGGGTTCATCGCGCCTTCCAGCACGCGCTCGCAAAACTGCCGGTCATCGAGCCCGGCGAGCGTAAACCCACGTCGCCGGGCCTCGCTCAGGTAGAACTGCGCGACCTCGGCGAACATGCGCTGCGCGTCTTCCGGGATCTCGCGGCGCTCGGTTTCGAGGACCTCCGCGCCGGGCAGCACCAGCTTGATGCCGAAGGTGTTATCGAGGTCTGAATCCGGCACAAACGTGGTTGCTGTCGCGATAACCAGCACATTCTCGCGCTCGGAGGTGCTCTCAATCAGCGCGTCGAGCTCTGCCAGCACCTCCGGGTCGCTTTCTTTGTAAGCCAGGTCGATGCGCGGCAGCAGCAGCATCACTTTCTGCCATTTGTAACCGCGCACGAGGCTTTTTGCCTGCGCCAGCGCGTCTGAGTCGCGTGGGTTGTATACCGTAACCAGCCGCTCCATCCCGGTCAGCTTCGCGATGGTTTGCGCGAGCGACTTTTTGCCGCTCTGGTGCGGGCCGATGATCAGAACTTCATTGCCGATTTTCAGGTCTTCGTAGATCGACGGGTGACGCGCGCGGTCTACCAGGTCTTCAATCGAGCGCAGCAGCTCATCCATGCCGGCCAAGCGCGGCCGCAGGTGCTCAACCGGCTCGTCTTCGAGCGAAAGATCGATGCGCTCCCTGCGCTTGCGACGCTCGGTCATAAACTCGATAAAGGAGGGCAGCGCGCCGACCGATCCGACCACGGTCGCAAACACGAGCAGCTGCTCGGTGATGAGCAGCGCCTGGTCAGAGCCGGCGGCGGGGTCGAAGTACATACCCGGCTAGAATACCGCCCGGCGCGAAGGCCTTCCACGCCGAAGGCGTAGCTGCCCCACCGCAGGTGGCTGGTCGCACCGTAGGTGCTTACTTCGCGACCGGCTCCGCGTCGCCCTCGCCCGGGGCGAGAAATAGGTTCTCCTCGATGCCGTGCTGGCGGGTGTAGAGCTCGTAATAGCGGCCGCCGAGCGCGTACAGGGAGCCGTGCGTCCCGCGCTCGATGATCTCGCCGCCCTCGACAACCAGAATCTGGTCGGCCTTACGAATGGTCGACAGGCGGTGCGCGATCACAAACGTCGTTCTGCCCCGCATGAGCGTGTTCAAGCCTTGCTGGATCATTGCTTCCGACTCGGAGTCGAGCGAGGATGTCGCTTCATCGAGAATCAGCAGCCGAGGGTTCGCGAGCAGAGCGCGCGCGATTGACAAACGCTGGCGCTGGCCGCCTGAAAGCTTGACCCCGCGCTCGCCGACGATGGTGTCGTAGCCTTCCTCAAAGCGGTCAGCGAACTCGTCGACACGCGCGATGCGGCACGCGTTCAGAAACTCTTCCTCGCTCGCATGCGGCAGTGAAAAAACGATGTTGTCGCGAATCGAGCCGTCGAACAGAAACGACTCCTGCAGCACCACGCCGAGCTGCGAGCGGTAACTCGCGAGATCAACGCTCGACAGGTCGTAGCCGTCCACCACAATCGCGCCCGAGGTCGGCTGGTGAAACGCGCAGATCAGCGAAATGATTGTGCTCTTGCCCGAACCGGAAGACCCGACCAGCGCGGTCGCTGTACCGGGTGCGGCGACAAACGAAATCCCGTGCAGCACCGGCTTGTCTGCCTCGTACGCAAAGCGCACGTCGCGAAACTCAACCCGGCCTCCGATGGGCGGGATTTCCTGCTTGCGGTTTGGGTCGCCGAACTCTTCGCGCTCGCCCAGCACCTCCATGGTGCGGTCAAGCCCGGCGACGGCTTCGGTAAGCTGCGTGCCCACATTCACCACCTGGAAGATGGGCGCGATCATAAACGCGAGGATCGCTGTGTACTGGAAGTAGCCGCCGGCGGTGTGCAGCGTGTGCGGCCCCGGGTGCGCAATCAACTGGCTCGCCAGCACCTCGCGTCCGCCGAAGAACATGACCAGGCCGCCGACAATGCCCAGGATCGCGGTCGCCGCAAGCGCGAGCAGGCTGGTCGCGGTCAACGATGAAATCACGTTCGCCAGCAGCCGATTCACGCCCGCTGAAAACACGGTCGCTTCGCGCTTTTCTGCATGATATCCCTTCACCACGCGCACGCCGCCGAGCGACTCGGTCAGGCGGCCGGTTACCTCGGCATTGATTTTGCCGCGCTCGCGAAAAATCGGGCGAATGGTTTTGAACGCGCGCTGGAGGATGAAGACAAACACCAGCAGCGCGAGGAAGAGAACGATCGTCATACGCGGGCTTGCCTGCATCAGGATCACAAATGCAACCGCGGCGGTGACGATTCCGCCGACAAACTCGATCAGGCCGGTGCCGATCAGGTTGCGAATGCCTTCCACATCGGTCATGATGCGCGACACCAGCACGCCCGTGCGGTTCGCATCGTAAAAAGAAACGGGCAGCCGTCCGATGTGCTGCTGCACCTGCTCGCGCAGCTCGGTGATCATGCGCTGCGCGGCCTTGGACAGCAGCTGCGTCAGCGCGTACGAGGTGGTGGCCTGTATGGCTGTCGCGATAAACACAATGCCGACCAGCGGCAGCAGCAGCTGCGGCTTATGCGGGGCAAACACGTTGTCGAGCAGGTACTTGGTGATAAACGGCAGCACCAGGCCCGAGGTGCTGCGCACCAGCACCAGCAGCAGGCCGAACAGCAGCAGAAAGCGCCGCGGCCGCAGCAGCTTCCACACCTCCGGCAGCACCTTCTTGAGGTCAGGCTTGCGTTTTGGCTGGTCACCGGAGCCGCCGGCAGCCCCGGCCCGCGAAGCGCGCGCGCTTCCGCGCTCCGCGTTCATCGGCATACCGCCGCGCATGGAGCTCAAGCGCTTGCCACCCGTGCCTTGCGTACCTGAACAAAGTTGCGGATGCACAGAATGGTAAACGCAAGCAGAAGCAGCGAGGTCGCGGCGATGTGCATGGCGAGCCCGCGCCTCTTCAGATCTGTCGTGCGAGCGAGCGCGCCGCAGATTGCAAGGATCGCGCCGATCGCTGAAGGAATCAGCGATGTAGGGTGCGCGTGGCCGGTGTTCATAAAGCTCAGCACGCCCAGCAGGATCAGGATGATGCCGAAGAGAATCGTAAGTCTTGCCATACGGCTATCTTACCGGGTGGATACTCACAGCTAACTTGCGGATACATGGCCGTTTTGAGCGAGCCCAAGTTTTTCCACGATCTGGTCGACCGACTGCTCGGGGGTGCCGACCACGGAAACGTCGACCGCATCGTCCGGGATCTCAAGCGTCGCGAGCTGGCTGTCCAGGAGCGCCGGGTTCATGAAGTGGCCTGTGCGGTGCTCGAGCCGGTCGGCCAGCACCTGCTTTGGCGCTTCCAGCAGCACAAAATGCCAGCAGCCGGCAGGCAGGCCGTCGGTCAGCACTTTGCGGTAGCTTTCTTTCAACGCTGAGCACGTCAACACGCCGCTTTTGCCCGTGGCTACCCATCCGGCGAGCACACCGTGCAGTACGTCCAGCCAAGGCGCGCGGTCCCCGTCGGTCAGCGGCACGCCGGCCCGCATCTTCTCTTTATTGGCTTCGGTGTGGTAATCGTCGCCCTCGGCAAACTCCCAGCCGGTGCGCTCTACCAGCGCATGGGCAATGGTTGTTTTGCCCGTGCCGGTCACCCCCATCAGGATCGCGATCATGCGTGCGCTCCGGGCACGGAGCGTTTCACATCGGCCAGCACCTCAGACGAGGTCCAGCTGTTGCCGCTGAGCCATTTCAGAATGTGGCCGTCAGGGCCGATTTCTACGGTCGAAAGCGTGTGGGTCAGCGTGCCGCCCGGCGCCGGCACCGAACCTACATCGAAGAACCGCAGCAGCGCGTCCAGCTCCGCCTTGGGCGGTACGGCAAAGCTCCAGTGATCAAACGTTTCCTTGGTATACCGGCCCGTATACGCGCCGCCGTAGGAGCGCAGCGCGGCGGGGGTGTCGCGCGCCGGGTCAAACGAGACGCTTAGCAGGTGCGTGCCGTCGTAAAGCGCCGGCGTCGCCGCCAGTGCTTTGTCAATGTCCGCAAAGTTGCGGCTCATGCGCGGGCAGTAGTCCGACAA
>CAXTMW010000074.1:2793-15982 GCA_964245455.1 uncultured Acidobacteriaceae bacterium | reverse complement strand
CTACCCGCCCCTACCAGCATATCCAAGCCCTACCTGCCTTCAAGAAAACTGCCGATTACAGGCGACACTTTGTCCATCTCGCAGCCGGGGGCCATGTGCCCGCAGTCCGAGGTCAGCAGGAGCGTCTGCGCGCCTGCGAGCCGCGCCACAGCGAGCGCCGGTGCAGGGTTGACCATATGGTCCTGCTGCGAGGCCACGACCAGCAGCTTCGCCTGCATGGCGCGTATAGCCGCATACATGCTCCCGCCATGCGCGATGTCATGCGCGAGCATCGCCTGCAACTGCCGCAGGTAGTCGTTCGCGTCGGTGCCGGCCTCCATCTGCTCTGCCGTTTGCTTCAGGAATTGCGGCACCTGCTCGCGAGTGGTGTGGTCGACGCGGTACGCGGGCGTCGACAGGTTCATCTGGTGGATGTAGGCGACCAGCGGCAGCGCGGGCCGACTGGTGTAATGGCCGCCCTGGTAAGCGGGATCGCGTTCCAGGGCCTCCTTCTCCGCCGACCAAAGGAAGAGATCGGCCGAGGTGAGCTGCGGCGAGCCGACGACCGATACGACCCGGTCCATTGCTGACGGGGCGTCCACCGCCCACTCAAACGCCTGCATGCCGCCCATGGACTGGCCGACCACCGCGCGTAGATGCGGCAGGTGGAGCGTGTCGCGGAGGAGGCGCTGCTCGGCACGCACCATGTCGCGGATGGTGAAGACCGGGAAGGCAACGCCGGGCTGCGCTTTGCTGTTGGAGGGCGATGAAGACACGCCGTTGCCGAACGGGTCGACGACGAGAACGAACCAGCGTGTGGTGTCGATGAAGTGACCCGGGCCCGGACCTACGAGCGCCCCGACCTCGCCGCTGCGTCCGGTAAACCACATGGGGAAGAGAATGGCATTGTCGCGCGCCGCGTTGAGAGTGCCGAAGTTGCGGTACCCGAGCCGACAGTTCTCGATGGCCGCGCCGGAGTCAAGCGGGCAGCGGCCGAGCTCGGCGTACTGGAGCGGCGGCGGAGCTTGCGCTTCGGCAGGAGCGACGGCAGCCAGGAGGGCGAGCAGCAACAGCGCGAAAACTCTCAGGCGGGCACCTCCTGCGCACCGGCGACCAGCTCGGAACAATCAGCGACGCGGCTTAGCTCGTCGACAACCACGGCCAGCAGGGCGAGTCGATTGCCGCGCAGCTCGGCATCCTCGACCAGCACCATGGTTTCGTCGAAGAAGCGATCGACGTGCGGACGCAGGGTGGCGATTGCCTCAATAGCGGCGCGATAATGCCGGTTCAATCGAAGCTTTGTGATCTCGGGAACAAGGGTTTGGAAGGCGCGCCAAAGGTCTTGTTCCGCCTGCTCCTTCAATAGGGTTTCGTCGACGAGCCCTGGACGGTAGAGCCCCTTCTCTGCTGCCTGGCGAAGTATATTCTTGGTCCGCTTCCACGCCGCTGCAATCGCGGCGAGATCGTCCGAGCCGCGCACCGCGGCTAGGGCTTCGCCGCGCGCCTGCGCGTCCGGGACGTCGTCCGCGCCCGAGGCAAGCACCGCGCTCACGACGTCGGGCGCCAGGTGAACGACTTCGCGCAGGTAGAACTCCAGGCGCTCACGAAGAAACGGGCGTGCATCTTCTGACAGTGCGGACTGATCTTCGTGGGTTCGGTACGTGCTGTTCAGTAGCTGCTGCAGGTTCAACGGCAGCTGCGACGCCGCGAGGATTTTGACGACGCCGTTCGCTGCGCGGCGCAGCGCGTATGGATCTTTGGACCCGCTGGGCACCAGGCCCTGGTTGAAGAGATCGACGATGGTGCCGATGCGGTCGGCGAGGCCGAGGATCTGACCTTCCACGGTCGGTGGAATCGCGTCCGTGATCGCCGCGGGCCGGTACTGCCAGTAGATCGCCTGTGCGACAGGCTTGCCCAGCCCCTCGGCCCGCGCGTACAGCCCGCCGACAATGCCTTGCAGCTCAGTGAACTCTTTAACGAGCTCGGTCGTGAGATCGACTTTCGCCAGCTTGGCCGCGGTCTCGAGAACGTTTTGGTCCACCGCGACGCCTTCCCTGCTGACCACCTCAGCCAGGTTGCGGGCGATCCCGAGCGTGCGCTCGGTCTTTTGCAGGTACGTTCCGAGGTCTTTTTGGAAAGTGACTTTCTCAAGCAGCGCGACGCGCTCGGCGAGCAGCGTTTTCCGGTCGAAGTCCCAGAAAAATTGCGCGTCTGAGAAGCGCGCGCGCAGCACACGCTCATTGCCGTGACGGATGGTGGCCTCGCCTGCCTCGTTGGTCTGCGTGTTCAGCACGGCAAGAAAATACGGCAACAGCGTGCCGTGCGCATCTTCCACGGCAAAGTTTTTCTGGTGGTCGCGCATCACCGTGACCAGCACCTCTTCGGGCAGGCTCAGAAAGCGCTCGTCGAAGCTGCCCAGCACCACCGTCGGCCACTCGGTGAGGTGCGTGACCGCGTCGACGAGCTTCTCGTCTTCGCGCCAGCGCGCGCCCGGCGCGGTGCGGGTCGCGCGATCGAGCGCCTTACGGATCATGTGGCGTCGCGCTTCCACCTCGACGATGACGTGCGCCGCGCGGAGCGCTTCGACATAGCCAGATGGAGACGTGATGGGGACCGGCTCAGCGCCGTGCAGCACGCGATGGCCATAGCTTTCGCTCCCGGCGCGGACGCCTGCGAACTCAATCGGGACAACCGCCTCATCCAGCAGCGCGACGAGCCACTTGACCGGGCGTACGAAGCGCTCCGGTTTATTGGCGCGCCAATACATCGACTTGGGCCAGGTGAGCCCGGCGACCTCCTTCGGCAGCAGCTCGAGGAGGAGCTCAGCGGCAGCCCGCCCGAGACGCTGGAGGACCGCGCTCGTATACTCACCTTTCGGGGTGGTTACCGGCTTGAGTTGTTCGACAGCAACCCCGGCTTTTTTCGCGAATGCATGGGCAGCCGGCGTGGGTGCGCCGTTTTTGAAAGCGATGGCCCAGGCGGGGCCGGTGAGCTGCTCTTCCGAGTCTGGTTGCTTCGCGTTGACGCCGCGGACCAGAACCGTAAGCCGGCGTGGGGTCGAAAAGCTCTCGATCGTATCAGCAGGCGCAAGAAGCCGCTCGCGCTCCAGCAGTGCCTTGGCACGAGCGGCAAGCTCCGCCTGCGCCGCAGCCAACATGCGCGCGGGCACCTCTTCAAGCCCGATCTCCAGCAGCAAATCAGCCATGAGCTTCGCTCTTTTCATCGCGCGCGGCGTGGGCGGCCTGCGCCGCATACGCGCGTGCCACGCCCACTACCAGGGTGCGGATGCGCGCCATGACTGCCACTCGTTCGGTTACAGATATGGCGCCCCGCGCGTCAAGCAGGTTGAATAGGTGCGAGCACTTGAGGCACAGCTCGTAGGCCGCGAGCACTGGGAAGCGCCGCAGATCCAGCTCCTGCATGGGCCGCGCCGCTTCCTCGCCAAGCAGCCGCTCATGCTGCCGCGCGTGCTCGCCCGCGAGCTTTTCCGCGTCTTTGAAGCTTGCCAGCAAGTCGGCGCACTCGCTCTCGTACAGGCGCAGGTGCTCCCACAGCTTCGCGACCTCGGCCGCCTCAAAGCTGTAGACCGAGAGCTGCAGCTCGTCTTGCAACCGCATGTCGCCGTAGGTGACCGCCGCGCCTGTTTCCGGATCGCGCGCCCACACGATGTCGTAGATCGAGTCCACATCCTGCAGGAAGCCCGCGATGCGCTCGAGCCCGTAGGTGATTTCGCCCGTGATCGGGTCCAGATCCATGCCGCCGCACTGCTGAAAGTAGGTGAACTGGGTAATTTCAAGCCCGTCGAGCATGACCTGCCAGCCCACGCCCCAGGCACCGCCCACCGGCCACTCCCAGTTGTCCTCTTCAAACTTCAGGTCGTGCTCGCGCAGGTCTATGCCCAGGGCCTTGAGCGAGTCGAGATAGATCTCCTGCACATTGCCCGGCAGCGGCTTCAGCACGACCTGGAACTGCGTGTGCTTATACAGCCGGTTGGGGTTTTCGCCGTAGCGCCCGTCGGCCGGGCGGCGCGAGGGCTGCGCGTAGGCCAGGCGCACCGGTTTAGGACCCAGCACGCGCAGAAACGTCTCCGGCGACATGGTGCCCGCGCCGACCTCGATGTCAAACGGCTGCTGGATGACGCAGCCGCGCTCGGCCCAGAAGCGTTGGAGGCGAAACAGGATCTCCTGAAAGGTAAGACTCTCTCGCGTGCGGGAGACAGGGATTGCGGAAGCCACTTGACCCTCAGCGGCGGAAAGCGTCCGCCAAGCACAAGTTTACCGGAGCGCTTCCAGTGCCGGAGCGCTTCCCTCGGCACCTCACCGTTGAACCGGCTGATGAACTATCCGGGCGCGGCCTGCGTATCAGGCTCCGCGAGCAGGAGCGGGCGACCGCGTGACATTTGTCAATGTGGTTCGATGACACTTTCCACTGGGGCCCGCACCGTAGATCGCAGACACTAAGGCAGTCGAGAAGGGGACAGCATGGGGAGCAGGGGAAGCAAACGGAAGCTGGCGGCGGCGCTCGGAGGTCTGCTGAGCTCGGGCTCTATGCTGGCGCAGGCGCACTGCGCAGCAGGAGTGCGGGTTGATGGCGTTGTACTCGACCCGAACGGCTCCTCGCTTGCCGGGGCGCACGTTCGCGGCACGGACGGAGCGGAAGCCGTCACGGATGCCGCGGGCCGCTTTGTGCTGCCCTGCGTGGCCGCCGGGGCCGGCCAGGTGACGACCGATGCGGATGGCTTTGCGCCTAATGCGATGCCCATCGAGAAAAATGCAGGCGAGGCCCTGCACCTGACCGTGCAGATGCAGCTGGCGCGCGTGGAAACGACCGTCCAAGTCGGTGAGGACGCGGCCACCATCGACGCCGACCATGGCGCCGGCACCACGGAGCTGAACGCAAAAGACGTGCAGCAGCTGGCCGATGACCCGGACGACTTTGCGCGGCAGCTGCAAATCCTGGCCGCGACCAGCGGCGGCTCGCCCGGCTCGGCGACGCTTTCAGTCGACGGCTTCCAGAACGGGAGCGCGCTGCCGCCCAAAAGCTCCATCGCCTCTATCCGCGTCAATCCGGATATGTTTTCGGCCGAGTATGTCGACCCGCCGTATGACGGCGGCCGCATCGAGATTTTCACCAAGCCGGGCGCGGCCACCTACCATGGCGCGCTGTTCTTTATCGACAGCGAAGGCAGCTTCAACGCGACCGATCCATTTTCGGTTGCGGCCACGCCGGCCTCGAAGCGCCGCTACGGCTTCGAGCTGAGCGGGCCGATTACGCCGAAGGTTGCCGACTTTTCGCTCGCGCTTGAAAAGCGCGACATCAACGAGTTCAACATCGTGCGCGCGCAAACGCTGGGCGCGGATGGAAGCGTGGTGCCGCTGAACCAGACCGTTTCCGCGCCGCAGCGGTTGTGGATCGCCTCAGCCCGCGGCGACTGGCAGGTGACGCCGAAGGACGTGGCCACCCTTTCCTTCTCGGCGAACACGAACAATCTCGGCAATCAGGGCGTAGGCGGGTTGACGCTCGAACAGGCCGGCTACGGCAGCTTGCAGGATGAGTACGACCTGCGCTTTACCAATACCCAAACGTTCAGCGCGAACCTGCTGCACGAAACGCACATCGGCTACACCTGGAAGCGCACCGAGGACATGCCGACCTCGACGGCCGCGGCGCTCAACGTGGCGGGCTTTTTCAACGGCGGTGGGTCCACGATCGGCGGCCTCAACAATCGCGAGCGCGATCTGGAGATAGACGATGACGCGCTGATTACCGCCGGCCGGCACTCCTGGAAGGTGGGCGCGCAGTCGTTGGGAATCTTCATCCACGACTACGATCCGGACACGTTTAACGGCGCGTACCTGTTCGGCGGCGGTTCCAGCGTGGCTGTGGGCACAGGGGGCACTGCGACGAATCTGTCACCGATCGACCAGTACCGTCTGGCGCTTGCGGGGCAGCCGGGCGGCGCGCCGACCACCTACCAGCAGAACAGCGGCGACCCGCTGGTGCCGCTGACGCAGTGGCGGCTGGCCCTGTACGCGCAGGACACCATCAAGCTGGCGCAGCGGTTAACTGTCTCTGCGGGCCTGCGCTATGCGATCCAAACCAGCCCGGGTTCTTACAACAACTTTGATCCACGCGTCGGGCTGTCCTGGGCGCCTGACAAAAAGTCGAAAACCGTCATCCACGTGCGGGCCGGGCTTTTCTCAAGCACCAACCCACAGGCCGAGGCGACGCAGGTGTACCGGCTGAACGGCGTGCGGCAAAGCGAAGCACTGGTGTACTCGCCGAGCTTTGCGACGCCGCTGACACCAGTCGCGGGCTCGATCCAGGTCAGCACGGTCGAGCAGTTCCCGCACGCCCTCACGCAAGCCGGCTCCTTCCAGGGGCAGGTCGGGGTGGAGCATGATTTTCCACACCACTGGCACGCGCAGGGGAACGTGTTTGTGGGCGAGGCGTGGAACGATGTGCGGCAGCGCAACATCAACGCGCCGCTGGTCGCCTCAAACGGCAATGTAGTGCCCAGCCCGACGGAGGCGCTGCTGGCGCCGCGGCCGTTCGCGCCCAACCTGAACATGCTGCAGTTCCAGAACACGGGGCACCTGGGCGGCGACGTTGTGTTCGTCGGGCTTGACCAGCACTCCTACAAGCGGTTCGGCTTCTTCGCGGGCGATGTGTACCAGAACTTCTCGGCTGACACTGGGCGCGGCGCGGTCATTCCACAGTCCTCGTACACCAACGCCGGTGAGTTTGCGCGGCCGGACTGGCAGCGGACCAACCAGTTCTTCATGTTCGGCAACCTCAACTTGCCCCGCAAGGTCGAGCTTGACCTGCAGCTCGATGCCGAAAGCGGCAACCCCTACAACGTAGTGACGGGTACGGACGCGAACGGCGACGGCGACTTTAACGACCGGCCGACGTATGCGGCAGCCGATGCCGCCGGCACAAGCGGCGTGTACGCGACTCGCTTCGGGCTGCTGAGCACCAATACGGTGAACGGCGATGTGCCGCGCAACCTGGGCACGATGCCGAGCCGAATCCACATGGATATGAACCTGAGCCGGTCCTTCAAACTCGGCAAAGGGAAAGAGTCGCCGCGCGCCATCGCGTTTAACGCGCGCAGCGCTAACATCCTGAACCACACCAACGTGACCGCCGTGAACACCATTGTGTCCTCAGGCGCACTTGGCCAGTCAGTTGCGGCCGAGGCCGCGCGGCGGCTGGAGCTTGGCACCCGCTTTTCGTTCTGAACTCGCTCGACCGGAGGAACACCATGCAGCGAATTGCCCGCCGTACTCATCAGAAACTGACCTTTACGCTCCTTGCTGCGCTCACCGTGACTGGTGCAGCGGCGCAAACCGCGCCTGCGCCCGCTCCGACACCCGCCTCGGCTGCTTCGCCGCTGCTGCCTCCGGCAGGGCTCGTCTATCGGTACTGGCCCATGCAGCTGGTGCAGTTCGTCGGCGCGGAACTGCCGTACTCGATGATCGTGCTGGACGTGGATGACAGGGGGAAGGAGCCGGTCTACGACGTCGCCCTGACCGAGCGCGCGACCGGCAAACAAATCCACTACGTGAACCAGCCCGAGCTGCTGGCCGAGGACAAAGCGCGCGGCGGAGACGCCTACCTGGTCCGCATGCAGCTGGACGCCCCCGCCGCGCCCGCCAAGGACGCGCAATATCTGCTCCGCTTCGTGAACGAGAAAGAGCAACCGGTACTGTGGCAGTTTGTGCAGGGCACCGACATAAGCGAACAAGGCAGCGGCATGTCGCCGATCGAGGCGCCGGTACCGGTCTTTATGTACCGCGAGCAAGGCGCGCTTGCCGGCGAGGGCACCGCGCTTAAGATCGGCGCGGTTACGAGCACCGCCGATGTATGGAAGGAGTACGCGCAGCCGCCCCACTTTGTGCCGTACCACGGGGCTATTTCAACCGGCGTTCACCTGCTGACGGTGGCTCCCATCAGCTCACAATGGGTCGTGGCACAGCCCACCGTGACGGACGGAGCGACCTGGAAGCTAAACAGCGCGCTCGGGACAGAGCTGACGGCGCACACGGTTGCGGGCAAGGGTGCGGTGAACTTCGATGACGCGCGGCACGGAACGACCATGGCTGTAGAGGCGCAGCAAACAAGCAGCGGCTGGACAATCAGCCGGGTTCGCTTCGGACCGACTGATGGGAAACTCGAACACACTCTCTCGATGAGCTTTACCCCGGCACTGGCGCCGGGTGCGACCAGCCAGTTTGACCTGCTTGCCGGCAAAAAGACGAAGCTGGCCGCGGGCACCGTCGCAACAAGCGCAGGCGACGGAGGGTCAGTTACTGAGAAGTGGCTGGTGAATACGCCTGACTGGGCCAAGGGGAAAACGGCGTCGGCAACGGCACGGTCCGTTGCCGATGCGCCGGCTACGGCAAGCGCCGGACACTAAGGCACCGCGCGCTAACCTAGCCGGGAAGGCGTGCCAGAGCAGCGGCGGATTGCAGCCGCTGCTCGCCATGCCGCTCAAGCGACTGTACGGCAAAGCGCCGAAGATCGGCAGCGCGGGTCCGCGGCCAGGATTGGGCGGCAAAACGCTCGGGCGGACCGTGGAAGACCTCCTCGGCGAGCGCGCGCGAGGCCGGGGCGAGCGCGAGTGAGCCTAGCCGCCGGTGCTCCTCGCAAAACAACCCGTCCGCGTCGGGATGGAAGTAGCCGAGCTCGTCGGCGCGAAACACGCGGCCGCATAGGGTGCATCGGCGCGTGTCCGGCATTGAGCCCATGAGTCGCACCATCCACAGCGCGAAGTAGGTCACCGGCATCCAGATGCGGCCCACGCGGGTCTGCTCCAGCACGCTCAGCAGCAGGCGAAAGGTAGCGTCCTGCGTCTTGTCCTGGAAGGCGTCCGGCGGAGCGCCGTCGGGCAGCATTTCGTCCAGCACCTCGGTGTAGAAAGCGAGCGCCGCGGCCCGGCCATAGTCCGCGGGCTCAGACAGCGGGGAGCGCAGAATTTCAAGCGAGTCCAGCCGCACCAACTCCTGCCGGGGCCTGGTCACGTAGAGTGCGCGGACATGGGTCATGGGCTCAAGCGCGCCGCCGAAGCGGCGCCGGGACTTCGACGCGGATTTTGCGATGCCCTTGATTTTGCCGGCCTCGCGCGTAAACAGCGAGACGATCAGGTCTGCTTCGTACACCGGCCAGGTGCGCAGGACGACGGCTTCGGCTTGCAGTTGCGTAGTTTGCCTCTTGAGCGGCGAAGCTGTGGGCGCAGCAGAGGGCCACGCGATCGGACGCGGTTCGCGCGCCTTCCGGATGATACCGCGTGAAATGGACGCGCTTGCGGGCGAGCGCCTAAGCGCCGGCCGTGCCAATCAGAGCGCGACTGGCCCGAGCGCGCTTACGATCGCCCTTGACCGTTCCGTCCAGGTATCTCGCCTGCTTTGTACCCAACGTTCCGTTTCGTATCCATCCTGAAAGCCGGACCGTTCCAGCACGCGGATGGCATCGGCAAGCTCCGATGCGGTGTCGACAAGAGTGAGCAGGGGCGGTTTTTCCAGCAGCATCGCAAAGCCGCGCGTGCTGATCATAGGCCGGCACGCGGCCAGGTGCTGGAAGAAGCGGGTAGAGCTGCCGGAGTACTGGGGTTCGCCCTTGAGATACGGCAGCACGGCCACGTCGAACGCCTGCGCGTAGGCCTGCAGCTCGCCGTACGGCTTGCCGCCGGTGAAGTGCGCCCGCTTCATCACACGCGCGCGCGCCTCGCTCTGCGCCCGGCCTGGGACCTCCATGGAGGTTGGCCCCACAAAGACCCAGGAAAGCTGCGGCGTTTTCTCGATCGCGTCCTCAAGAAAGAGCCAATCCATATTGTTGGCCAGGTTGCCGAGGACGCCCGCGATCGGCCTCGGAATGTGCCGGATATCCAGGGGCAGCTCGGCGGGCTGCAGCAGCGGGGCGGCGGCGATGTTGGTTTCGCGCGTGGCGTTCGGGATGACGGTGATCTTTTCCGGGTCGCAGCCTGCTTTCGCGATGAAGTAGTCGGCTATGCGCCGCGAGTTGGGGCAGACAAGCCGCGCGACCCGGCACATGCGCGCGTCCAGAGCCGTAATCTCGCGAGCGTCCATGTTCGCGTAGGTGCTTGTCAGGTCGGTTGAGTAGTAGATCACCGGCCCGGGCCATTTTTCCGCGAGCGGCGCGTAATGCGGGGTCGAGATGATCACCGGCGCACGTTGCGGGTCGCCGCACTCGGCCGTCATGGTCCTCAGCAGGTCGTTCTCGAACGGCAGCAGCGAGCGGACAAGCTGTCGCGCATAGCCGCGCTGCAGGGTGAAGCGGTGCACCGTTGTGGGAGGGTTCGCGATCGTGTCGAGTCTCGGTGCTGTGTGGCCCAGGCGGAGATAGCGCATCTGCGGCACCCAGACGACGGTCGGGTAGAGAGCGCTGAAGGCCGAGGCAAACTCCTGGATGAGCACCGTGCCGGCATCGAGGATGTGCCAGCGCTCCGGTTGCCGTGCACCTGCTGCGGCCTCGATCAATGCTTTCTCCGTTCCCGTCACTCCAGGCGTGATGCTTTTACCGCTGAGTGGCGTCTTGGCTCGCCGGGCAGTGAGTGCTTCCCCTACCCTTATCGGCTCGCTTGATTGTCTCTTGAGCGGCGTCTTCCTGCAGAGGGTGGGTAAAGGTCTGACCTGCATAGCGGCATAGACGTTCTTTATCGGCGTAATCACTTTCCCTGATACTGATAGGCAAGCGAAACGACGAACTGTAACCTGCTTGGAGGCGGGCGCACCCTCTCCGCCCTGCGCGAAAGATGGGTGCGCTCTGCGTCCACAGGAGATTCCGAGTTGAACGATCCGAAATCAAGCGAGTTGCGTTCCTTTCTTTCCCTTCCCTACCCAGAACTGGAGAAGCTGAACCTTGAAGCCAAGGAGGAGCGCCGCAAGCGTGTGTCGCCGGACAAAATCCGCGAGAAGCGCCTCGAGAATCTCCGGGGCGAGGACGCGATCAAGGCCGTGACCGTGCTGTTCAGCGATCTGGAAGGCCGCCTGCAGATGCTCGATTACGACAAGAAGTTTCTGGTGTCGAGCTACGACAACCTTACCTTTGACGGCTCGTCGATCCGCGGCTTTACCGCGCAGCGCGAGAGCGACCTGCGGCTGGGGATTGACTGGGCGGCGTTTTACTGGCCACCGGCGGACGTGTTCGGCGCGGGCAAGGTGCTGGTTTTCGGCGAGGTGATCGACAAGCAGGGCAAGCCCTACACCGGCGATCTGCGCGGCGTACTGAAGAGTTTCGCCCAGGAGCTGTTTGACCGAGAGGGCTACACGCTCAACGCGGCCAACGAGATCGAGGGCTTCCTGTTCCAGGGCCGCGACGCGGAGCGGAACTTCTTCAGGACCCTGCGCTTTGACTACGTGAACCAGGGCGGCTACTACCATTCGCTGCCAGGGGACGCGCTGCGCGAGTTTATCGACCGCGCCGCCGATGTGCAGCGCGCGATGGGTTTCGAGAACGAGAAGGATCACCCGGAGGTCGCGCCCTCGCAGTTTGAGATTAACTACAGCTACGGCGAGGTGGTCGCGGCGGCCGACCAGATCCAGCTGTACAAGCTGATCTGCCGGCAGATCGCGCAGCAGATGGGCATGACGGCGTCGTTTCTGCCGAAGCCGGTCGTCGGCGTGAACGGCAGCGGCATGCACACCAATGTGTCGATCACGAAAGACGGCAAAAACATTTTCTGGGACGCGGCAGGCGAGGAAAAGCTGTCCAAGCCGGCGTGGGAGTTCATCGACCGCATCCTGACCCACGGCAACGACGTTTGTCTGCTGCTGAACTCAAGCGTGAACGCGTACCGGCGGCTCGACCCGCACTTTGAAGCGCCCAATCAGATCAAGGCGTCGGCGACTGACCGAGGCTCGATGATCCGGGTGCCGATCGGCAATGAGAAGAGCGCGCGGGTGGAGGTGCGGTCGGTCGCACCGGACTCCAACCCGTACCTGGTGCTGTACTCAATCTTCCGGTCGGGGCTTGAAGGCAAGACCGCCGCGATTGAGAACCTGCGCCAGGCGCAGCGCTACCTGCCGGACAACATTTACACGGCGCTTGAAGATTTTCGCAATGCGGAGTGGACGACCGAGCTGCTGGGGGCCGACGTGAAGGCGCGCTTCGCGGACCTGAAGCAAGGCTCGGCGGACCGCTGCGCGCGGCTGCTGGGGACGTTTGTGAAGGCGCCCGAGGTGCAGTTTCATCATGAGGTGTACAACCAGCAGTTGTGGAACGAGTTTTAGCACGATTCGATTTTCACGGAAACGGGCCTGGCACCGAACAACGCCGGGCCCGTCCTATGTCAGGGCGCATAGAAAGCTTTTGACCATCCGATCTTCACAGACTATTGAGGCTCTGCGCCGGGGTTCAGCCGGATGATTGTCTACATTGGTAATGCTCCTGCTCCTTTTCTTGCCGCAGGAGCACTTCTATTCAGGAGACTTCCCTTTGATCAAGCTTTCCCGTTTGCTGGCGCTAACCGCGCTCGCTGTCTCTTCGCTCTCCCTACACGCTCAGCAGCCTGTAGACACTCAGGGCCTTTCGCTTCCCTTGCTCTTCCAGGTCTCTACGCTTGATGCGCTTTCGCAAGGCGTCTTTGAGGGCGCATACACGGTCGGCGACTTGAAGCGGCACGGAGACTTCGGCCTTGGCACCTACGACGGCTTGAATGGCGAGATGGTCGTGCTCGATGGGCACTACTATCATGCGTACTCGGACGGAACCACGAAAGAGGCGGCCGATGATGAACTTGCGCCGTTTGCCGCTGTCACTTTTTTCAAGCCGATGTATACGTTTACGCTGGCCAATCAGACGGAGGCCCAGATCTCGGCAACGCTCACCTCGCTGCTGCCGTCAGAGAACTACTCCTGGGCGATCCGGATGACAGGCACCTTCAGCAGCGTCGAGACTCGGGCGATTCCCAAGCAGACGATGCCCTACCCGACACTCGCGGTGGCCACCAAGAGTGAGGTCGTTTTCAATTACACCAACATCAAGGGCATAGCGGTGATCCTGCGTGGCCCGGCGTTTGAGAAGGGGATCAACGTGGTTGGCGACCACTTCCACTTTATCTCGGCGGACCACACCAAGGCCGGCCATGCACTCGCACTCACCGCCGGGACAGTCACGGTCGAGATCATGGGGATACCGCAGACCACGCTGTGGCTGCCGGTGAATCCATACTTCGCTACAGTCACCC
>CAXTMW010000074.1:0-2783 GCA_964245455.1 uncultured Acidobacteriaceae bacterium | reverse complement strand
GCCGCGCACCAGGCGCGGCTCTTCTGTTTTGCGCAACTTCAGCGCTGGCTACCGCCCGAAGTGCGTCGCGTTCTTTTCGGTAAAATGCGCCCACTTTTCCGGCAGGTCATCGCCCGCGAAGATGGCCGACACCGGGCATACCGGAACGCACGCGCCGCAGTCGATGCACTCGACCGGATCGATGAACAGCTGATCGACTCCTTCGAAATCGCCTTCATCCTTCTTGGGGTGAATGCAGTCGACAGGGCAGGCATCGACGCAGGCGTGGTCCTTGGTGCCGATGCAGGGTTCAGCGATTACGTATGCCATCTGGAGCGTCTCCGGTGCGGTGCTTGAAAGGTTGGTGTAGCCCGATTGTAGCAGGGAGAGTTGCACATCCGCCGCCGCTACAAGCCGCTTAAACGCTCGTCGGACGCTGCCTTTCGGCGCGCCGCGAACTCCGCCGGGCTCAGCAGCGGCAGCAGATTTCGTCCTGCGAACATGTCGGCAAAGACCGGCAGCAGTTCCGCTTTGAGCAGCTGATTCGTAGCGAGCACTTCCCTGCTCGCCAGCTCGAAAGGGCTGCCGTCGAAGTTGGTAACCGTGCCGCCGGCTTCGAGCACCAGCAGCACCCCCGCCGCGGTGTCCCAGGGGTTCAGGCGGAACTCCCAGTAGGCATCCATGCGGCCGGCCGCAACGTAAGCCAGGTCAAGGGCGGCCGAGCCCGCGCGACGTACGCCGTGCGAGCGCATGGTGATCTCGTGGTAAAAGTGCGCGTTCGGGTTCTGGTGGCGCGAGCGGCTGGGAAAGCCGGTGGCGAGCAGCGCCTCGCCAAGGCTGGGCGTGCGCGACACGCGCATTGCGCGACCGTTGAGGTAGGCGCCCTTACCCCGCTCAGCGACAAAGAGCTCGTCGCGCATGGGATCGTACAAGATCGCGGCGACGAGCGAGCCATCCTGCCCCTCGGGTATGCCGGCCGGCCGGTATTCGAGACCCATCGAGACGCAGAACACGGGAAAGCCATGCGCGAAGTTGGTCGTGCCGTCCAGCGGGTCAATGTACCAGCGGTACTCCGAGTCGAGCCGTGCGCGGGTGCCTTCCTCGCCGAAGATGCCGTGGTCCGGGAACGCCGCGGTGAGCCGGTCCAGCAGCAGCTTTTCGCTGGTCCGGTCGGCTTCGGTCACCAGGTCGACGTCGGTCTTGTACTCGGTCGCGACCCCTTCGGCATAGAACTTCCGCAGCAGTGCCCCGGCTTCGAGCGCGATGGGTGCCGCGGAGGCGACCCAGGTCCAGTCCACGCCCGCAGGCAGTGCGCTTGGATCGAATATGCTCATTTAGCTTCAGCTCCTTTGTTGCCTGCTCGCTGCGATTGGCGGCGCGGCGGCGCCTCATCATGGCGCCATTCTAGATCGAGCCTACCTTGCTCCAGCCGGCGCACAGCATTTTACTGGGCGGCAGCGGTGCGATAGTACCCGCTGCGGTAGTGCGGCGTGTCCTGGGCGCCGGGCGGCGTGTTGCGCAGCACCACATGGATCGAGTGAAACTGGCTGCCGGTGTTGAGGGGGTTGGTCGGCAGGCCGCCGCGCTGCGGGTAGTAGGCGAGCAGGTACTGGGTGCGCAGGTCGTCCGAAACCTTGCGAAAGGCAGCCGGGAGGCCTCCCTGGTCGACGTAGAAGGAGCGCCCGCCGGTTTCCTGGCTCAGCACGATCATGGCGTGTTCGCCGGCGGTGTCGCGGCCGGCATCTGCTTCGACCGGCGTGTCGATAATGCTGTAGATAATGACGTCGGATTGCTGCGATGCGGCAAGAGCCTCATCGTAGCTCGTACCTTTGACCGTGTTGCCGCCGTCGGAAATGACGACCAGCACCTTGCGGCCGGTGCGCGGGGCAAGGGTTTGCGCGGCCAGGTACACCGCCTGGTAAAACGCCGTCGCCGGGCCGTGCCCGAGGCTGCCGAGGCCGCTCTCGATGCGGTGCACGCTGTTCGTAAAGGGCACGACTTCGCGCACATCCGAGTTGAAATCAAACAGCGCCAGCTGGTCCTTTGGGGTAAGCAGCGCTTGGGCAAAGTCGCGCCCGGCGTGCTGCTCGGCACTCATGTCGCGCCGGGTTGAGCCGCTTGTGTCGATTGCAAGCACGAGCGACAACGGCACATTCGTGTCTTTCTCGAAGACGGAAATCGTCTGCGGCAGGCCGTCCTCAGACAACGCGAAGTTTTCCTTGGCAAGATCAGGGACCGGAGCTCCGCGCGCGTCGGTCACGTTGACGAAGAGGCTCACCAGGCGTACCTGGACACGGATGGTTTGTGAGTCGTCCTGCGGCTCCGCGCCGTCTGCGTTGACCAGGCAGGCGAACAGGAGCAGGACCGCACTCGGAAGGACGCCACGGCCGAGGCGGTGCTTCATGCCGAGGCCTCGCTGCCGTCAGGGCGCAGCGGCTCAGGAAATGGCTCGCCGTCGGCCCACACCGCGCCGTCCACAAAGAACTCCTTCTTCCAGATAGGCACAGTTTTTTTAAGGGTATCGATGATCCACCGGCAAGCCTCAAACGCCGCCCCACGGTGCGCCGACGCGACCGCGATGAGCACGCTGGTTTCGCCGATCTCGATACGGCCGAGCCGATGGTGCAGCAGGGCTTCGCGGACCGCGAAGCGCGTGCGAGCTTCTGTGACAAGCGCGCGCATTGCCTTGAGAGCCATGGCTTCGTAGGCTTCGTACACGCGGTACTCGGTCTGGCGGCCGCGCGTGTTGTTCCGCACAATGCCGTCGAAAACAACCACCGCGCCGTCGGAGCCGGCTTTGAGCG
>CAXTMW010000073.1:15916-16182 GCA_964245455.1 uncultured Acidobacteriaceae bacterium | reverse complement strand
TTCGACGGTGATTCGGCTGGCGCCGCCGCTGATGATTGCGCGGGAGGACCTCCTCTGGGGACTGGAGCAGGTTGAAGCCGTGGTGGCGGGATAAAGCGTGCGACCTCGGCGGGCTATGCTGAGAAGAGAGGTGCAGAGCAGCATGGCAGTGATCGAGATACAGCGCGAGGCAGCGGCTGGAGCGGTACCGGAACAGAAGCGTACCTGGTGCGGGCAGCTGGAAGCGGGGGACATCCTGTATTTTCCGCGGACGCCGGTGCCGCTTG
>CAXTMW010000073.1:7144-15906 GCA_964245455.1 uncultured Acidobacteriaceae bacterium | reverse complement strand
GACGACGGGAGCGGGAACGCCCCTTCCAAGGGCAAGCCGGCGACGGATTCGCTTTCTGGGCTCGATACAAAGGGTGGGGCGGTGGAGGAACGGATTCGTGTGATCATGCGCGGGTATTCGGAAGCGGTGACGTGCTTTATGGGTAATTTTCTGCAGCCGTATGCGGGCAGGATGCGGCGCGACTACGCGAGTTTTCGTCCGCAGGAAGAGCAGAACAGGAACCTGCCGCTGCGGCGCCGCAATGATCTGCTGCATACAGACGCGTTTCCGACGCGGCCCACCCGAGGTGCGCGGATACTGCGATTCTTTAACAACATTCACCCGGAACGAACACGGGATTGGGTCGTGAGCAGCGCGTTTCGTGAGCTGGCGCCGCGGTATGCGCCCGGCGAGATTGCGCCGAGGCCGGATTCCTCGCTTGAGCGCTCAGCGAAAGCGGTGGCTCGAGCTTTAGGACTAGGGGCGGCTTTGCCGGGTGTGAAGCGCACGGCGTATGACGACTTCATGATGCGCTTTCATAACTTCCTGAAGGAGAACGATGCATTTCAGCGGGATGCGCGGAAGGAGTTATTTGCTTTCCCTGCAGGGTCAAGCTGGATGGTATTCACTGACACAGTGCCGCACGCGGTACTCGCTGGGCAGTATGCGCTGGAGCAGACTTTTCTGGTGGACCGAGATGCCCAGATTGCGCCCGAACATGCGCCGTTAAGCGTGCTGGAGCAAATTGCCGGAGTGGCACTGGTATAGCTGAGCGCGACTGCTGGAACGTCGATGAATTCAATGGGTGTTTAGGGTGCAAGTTTAAGGGTTGAGTGATTCTATGAAATGTCCGAACCGAGTTTACGAGAGCACGAAGTGCCAGTCTCGCGTACCTACTGGCCGAGCTCAGGATCGGACTTCACTGTGAGCTGGCTTGCATAGATGAAGATGGTCGAGCGTCGAGCGTAGCCTCGCTGCCGCCCTGCTCTTCACGACCCTCACGCCAATGCGTGTGTGCTGTAGAGGCAAGCGCCCGTGCCCGCTCGCTCTACGAAGAACTGCTTCCACCGCTTTGGTGTCTCCGGTCTTGAACTCAGCAAGTACGTCCAAATCGGATGAGCTAGCCTCAAAGTAAGGTGCTTCTTCGAAATTACAGATGCTGGCCAGAGGAGCCTGCGGCAGACGCACGCGGTATGCGTTGTACTGCTCCACCGCATGATTGTAGGCTTCACGGCGTTGCAGAATCTCAATTTCGATCTTCTCTAGTTGGCTCATGAGTTGCTGGAAGGTTTGATTCGCTTTTGAGGTCGGGGAACGCCATGGCTAGTGCGGCGACTTGGTGGATCGCTTGATCGGCTTTTGCGTTGGCAGTTTTGAGTGCGGCGATCGATGTCATGTCCTCGGAGATTTGAAGCTGAGCCAGCTTCTCGTGCGAGCCGTAACCATTCGCGATGTCGACTAACCTGGAGGCCAGGTCGGCGCGCTTGCGGGTGACTGCAAGTATATTGGAACGCCGCGAGCGTACAGCTTCGGCAAGCACCTTGAGCCGGTTGTAGCAGCGGATGCTGATGACAGCGAAGATGACAAGCAGTAGTAGCAAGAAGAACATGCAGTTGCCTCTAAGTAGTACACAGATGCGTCAAGCCTAGAGGACGCGAGAGAACAAGCCTTCCGCAAGGCTGGCCAGGCCGCCGCCTTGATTCGCCTGAGCAGGCAGCTGCCCGGCGCCGCCGGCGAAATGTGACATGAGCATCGGCAAAGCGGCCGCCAGGGCAACTTTAGTAATGTCGGGGGACATACCCGCGCGACTTGCAATGGACTGTAGCGCATCCCCGCCAAGGCCTTGCTCGACCTGTTGCGGAGCTATTTGCTGGGAGGGTTGCGAACCGGGCTGCGAATTCATCCAATTATCGACGTGGCCCCCCATCCCATTCTGCCGGAACTGGCTTACGAGACCAGAAAGGCCCCCAGGTTGCGAGTCGAAATGCTGAACAAGGGCCTGTGCAGCGGAAGCGTGCTGCTCCGGGGAGATTTGCTGGGCGCCGCCAGAGGATTGACCGACAAGCGACGTAAGTACATTCATGAAACTCATTAAGGCTTCCTCGCAAGGACGCTTAGCTCGCGGCGTCGATTTACTGCGTAGGATGCGCAATTGCTCGCTAGTGCCGAGATCAGTCAGGGGCGCGAGTGGGAATTCAGGCTCCGAGACGGCAACACTGCGAGATGGTAATACTGAGTGAGACGAACGCCGACACTGATTACGATCAGACGTGGCCACCCAAGTGCCTGCTGCCGTACACTGAGGTGTCTGCCGGGCGAACTGGCTAGTAGGAGAGAGTGAATGGCAACAGACGTGGTCATGCCGCAGATGGGTGAGTCCATCTTTGAAGGTACGGTGACGAAATGGCTTAAGAAGCCCGGGGATGCTGTTGAGCGGGACGAACCTCTCTTCGAGATTTCGACAGACAAGGTTGATGCAGAAATTCCCTCGCCGATAGCCGGCATGCTCCAGGAAATCAAAGTTGAAGCAGGAGCTACCGTTCAGGTAAATGCAATCGTAGCTGTGATCGGGGAAGCAGCTTCGGACAGAGCCGCGAAAGACAAAGCAGCCTCAGTTCCACTTGAGCCACAGAAAACGAACGGTCAAGCTGACAAACCAGCTGACCCGAAGGAGACGGACACAACCGAGATTGTCATGCCGCAGATGGGTGAATCTATCTTCGAGGGAACCATTACAAAATGGCTGAAGAAGGTAGGGGAGAGGATCGAGCGGGATGAACCACTCTTTGAGATATCTACAGACAAGGTAGATGCAGAAATACCGGCGCCATTAGCTGGGACACTTTTGGAGATTCGAGCTGAAGCCGGTGCAACCGTTCAAGTGAACACAACGGTAGCGATGATCGGAAATGCTGCTCGAGCCGCAAGTGCATCTCCTCAGCAAGCGAAGTCAGAGCCAGCCGCCATCGAGAGCAAGTCATCCCCCACCTCCACAGACTTCATCACCTCGACGGCTGAGCATGAGCAAAGGACCAAAAAAGAGATCTTACAGGGGGTACGTTCATCGCCGCTGGTCCGGAAGATGGCAAAAGAGCATGATGTAGATTTGCATAAGGTTGTGGGATCGGGATCAGCAGGTCGAGTGACCAAAGAAGACATGCAGGCTTTTCTCGCGAAGGCGGTGCCTGCTTCGCACTCAATGGAGACCAAGGCGCAGGCTCCAGCGACTCCTTCGATCGAGTTAAGCACGCCTTCTGCTCTGCTATCTGCTTCCACTGCATTAGTCGGCCAGCTTGTTCCGATGTCAAAGATGCGTTTGACCATCGCGCAACGCATGGTTGAGTCGAAACGAACAAATGCTCATGTGCATACAGTTTTTAAAGTTGATATGACGCGGATCGTACGTTTGCGCGATAGGGAAAAGGTTAAGTATGAGCAAAGAAACGGTGTAAAGCTAACCTTTATGCCTTTTATTGCTCGGGCGGTGACAGCGACTTTGCGTAGAATGCCGATTGTAAATGCGTCAATTGAGGCAGATGCCATTCGCTACCATCGCAATGTTAACCTAGGCATTGCTGTTGCACTGGACTGGGGTTTGATTGTTCCGGTAATTAGACAGGCCGAGGAGCGAAGCTTTCTTGGAGTAGCTCGTGCGATCGCTGACCTCGCTGAGAGGGCTCGTAGCAAAAAGCTGAAACCGGATGAAGTCGGCGATAGTACTTTCACCTTAACTAATGCGGGCATCTATGGCGAACAGTTCGGGACACCTATAATTCATATGCCCGGAAGCGCTATCCTTGGTATTGGCGGCTTGACAAAGGAGGCTTCTGTTGTCACTGATGAGTTGGGGAGCGACTCGATTGCCATTCGTAACATCATTCATCTTACACTTGGCTTCGATCACCGTATTATCGATGGAGCGGACGCAGGCAAATTTATGGCGGACGTAAAGAGCTGCTTAGAGAGCTGGAGCGAAGATATCGGATAAGGTGGATGATCGGGGTCAAGCCGCCATGGCGCTTTCTCAGAAATCCTAAAGTTCAGCCGTAGCTGCTAGAACGCGTTCTAAGGCCTCTTCGGTTGTTGCTCCGGAGGCCAAAAGATGGCCCATTTTCCTTCCTGCGCGCGGTAGATGCTTCTCGTATAAATGTAGATGTACTCCCGGCACAGCAAGAGCCTTGTCAAACCGGGGTTGACCCATTTCCCAAAGATCGCCAAGAATGTTGCTGATAGCCGCCGGTCTAATAATTTCTACATCCCCAAGAGGTAGGCCACAAACAGCTCTTATAACCTGCTCAAACTGACTAGTTGTACAAGCCTGCTCACTTGCATGATAGCTATTATGTGGCCTTGGAGCTAGCTCATTGATCAGAAGTTCGCCTGTCTTGGTGATAAACATCTCAATCGCTAGAACTCCCTCAAGTCCCAGTAACTCAGCTATCCGTATAGCTACTTCACCAGCCATCTTTTCCAGCTCGATTGGTATAGACGATGGAATAACACTCCAGGCAAGTACTTGATTCACATGATGATTGCGGGCTGTTGGGAAAACTTTAATCTGTCCGTCTGCCGAACGGGCCACTAAAATGGAAACTTCCATATTGTATGCAATTGATTGCTCCGCTACACAAGCTTGGGAGCCAAGAGAAATCCAGGCTTCTGCCAAGGTCGCCTCTGATGCAGGACATAGATGAGCTTGGCTCCGACCATCGTAACCACCTTGAGATCTTTTCAGGTGAAGGTCTGGTCCTAGCTCCGCGCAGGCTATACGCGCATCGTCGGTAGAGCGCACCGTGCTGTAAAGCCCAAGAGGAAAATCATGCATACGTAGCCAGTTCTTTTGTTCGATTCGATCTTGGACTATGCGCATCAGCGCAGCGCCAGGCCGGACCGGCGCAAACCGACCCGCCGCATCCAGGCAAGCCAGAGAGATTTGTTCGATCTCCAGTGTGACCACATCGGAGCCGCGTGCCAAATCAGCAGCTACCCGCACATCCCTCCAGGATCCTTCAAAACAAGCATCCACGACAAAGCGAGCAGGGCACGATGGGTCTGGGTCCATCACTTGTACCCTATAGCCTAGTGACCGTGCAGCCATTGCCATCATTCGGCCTAACTGGCCTCCGCCCAAGATGCCTACGGTTGCTCCGGGCAAGATCGCGCCATTCATACTGGGAGCCTTTGATCAAGAACTTCTCTACTCCGCTCCTCACGCCAATGCACGAGTTTGGATAGAAGCGTTATATCTGCAAGGGAAAGGATTTGAGCGGCAAGAAGAGCAGCATTTGCAGCGCCCGCTGCGCCTATCGCCAGCGTTGCAACAGGTACTCCACGCGGCATCTGAACGATCGACAGAAGAGCATCAAGCCCATGAAGACTGGTCGCCGACATGGGTACACCTAATACTGGGAGCAAAGTGTTGGCAGCTAACATGCCTGGAAGGTGCGCAGAGCCGCCCGCACCAGCAATAATCACTTTCAGACCGCGAGTCATGGAGGTGCTCGCGTATTGCAAGAGTAGATCCGGTGTACGGTGCGCCGATACAATCCGGGTTTCCCACGCGATGTCTAGCTCCGTAAGCACGTCAAGGGCGGCCCGCATCGTTTCGAAATCATTTTTGCTTCCCATGACTACGCCGACGATCGGTTTTCTGGACATACGCAATTATACGCGATGGGCGGATGATGTGGTCACCACTGACTTGCTGCATAAACTCAGCACAGTGAATTTCAAATGGTGCGTTTGGCAATATAAATCCGTCTAAACACAAATGCGATGACTTCACTGAATCATGAAGCATCTCACCTTTGATGATGATAGACATGATGGATAGACATACTGTTTCTATGCGGTTTTAAGTGGGCGAGTTCCTGCGTCGCTTGGGCTAATGATCTACCCCTGATACACTATTGTTTTAACCGGAGATTCTAGATTCTGTTGATGGTTGTGTTATTCAAAAGAAGCAGGGGCATGGCCGCTTCCTCTAAGCGTCTGGCGGAACTATCCCGATGTGTAAAAGGCCAGCCAGGAGTGAGGCTTGCCTTGTTGTACTTCATGAGCTAGGTTTCTGGCATGTAGCGAATGTGGTCGAAGGTGCAAACCAACTCGTGTGAGTACTCAATTGCGGAGCCAGCCATGAAAGTTCTCCACGTAACCATTTTCCTTAGGCCGCCCCGGCTGGATATGGTTCGATTCTGCTGTCATCGGCCAGCCGAGCATGCGAGAGAACAGGACTCCGGGCCATTGTTCGAGCGCAGCACCTACGGCCGGCTGTGTTCCTCGATCAGCGGTCCAGAACGGGTCATAAGTCTGGAGCCGAGGCTTTAGTCCGCCTCCGGCGCCAAATACTCGCGCCTGTACGCATCCACCACGCTCAGGATGCACATCTTTATCGCTATCACTAGCTTATATACAGTGGGGTCCCTTGCCCACTCTGGTTGGCCCGCACAAGCCGCGGTTCAGCAGTCATCTCGCGTACAAGCCGCTTGTGCTTGCCGCCGCACCATCAGATCCTTCTCAGCATGTAGACGGTAGACCCGTTTCACGTTCACCACATGGCCACGGCGACTCACCAACGCATGCAGCTGCCAATGGCCATAGCGCGGCTTCTGACAAACAAATCTCATTAGGGTATCACGCAACTCGGAATTTCAGTTAAGCCTTGTGTGATGCGATAACTTGGCCGTTCATTTCAACAGCTTGCATACCCGTGCTCGCTCAAGCATGCTCGGCCTGACGAACGCCACCTAATGCCCTCAAACCGACAAGGTCTAACCGTTTTTCATTATCACCAAACTTCAAGGCTTCCTTGTCCTGGCTCAGATCAGCTACCTGTTTCAGGCGAGGCTTCTTCTTCTCGATCTGCCTGAATCTCTAGACTTCGCCGATTCCATGCCCCTAAATCGCGACTTCAATTGGTAGGAGGTCACCACGCTGATCCCAAGCTCACGGCACAGCTCCGATGTCTTCACCACTGCATCGTGCTGCTCCAAGATCCCGACAATCTGCCCTTTACTGATCGGCTCTTCTTCATGCCCGTTCACCCACCAACTTACGAGAGAACTGGTATAGATTTCAGTGGCAGGTCACTTCGTTTACGAGCATCAATGTGGCTGGTCGATTCTTAGTTATACTAATCTAAACGCCTGGCAGGCGTCTGTTCTGACGACCTCTAACCCTTGTCACAGGCTTCGACTGAGCTGGCCTGGCAATTCTTCCTGAGACCCGGAACACTGAAATATGATCCAAAGACTGAAATTCTGTCAAGGTTTGCAGCTAAAAGATGAGCGAACGTAAACAGCCAGCGGTATGCTCTGCCACTGCGCTGATCAGGAGGGCTTAACGCACTTATGGCGGCCGAAAAGACCCATAGCGCAGCCAAACCTCTCCAGAACTTCTGACCCGCTTCCGAACTGGCAACTTCTACCGGAATACGCATCTGCTAACTTCCTATGGGCATATTTATAAATAACGCGGCTGAGAACTGCGAGTAATTAGGTGGTTGAGAAGCGTCATACATGCGAATGTAGAATTCTTCTCCCGGATTAGAACGCGGTATGCTGATGTTTGTTGCGGCCGTGCGAAGCACCAAATCAGAATCTACTCCTGGTCCAAAAGTAAAATCTCGTCTACGAACTTCAAAGCCGCCATTGATCGGCGGTACGATGCCAGTTGATATCGTTACACTTGAAGTTGTAACACCTGTAAAAGACAACGCCTTAAGACTATCAAGCGCCTCCCTAACGCTTGTTGGCCCTTGCGGCAAAGATACGTTAGGTGAAATCGTGGAGGACAATTTAAAACCTGCTTCCCCTAATGCCGAAGTCGCGAATTCGATTATGGTCGAGGTTTCTTCGGGTAAGTCCGGATGCAACGTTATAGTAGCCACTTGTACAACAACGTCTAGTGTACTGCCATTGTCTTGTGGGCCTATGCTCAAAACATCGCCGGGCCATATATCACTTCCCACTAGGGAGGAGTGATAGCTTCCCTTAAGGACCGGCATTCCATCGGCCACAGCTCCTAAAATTGCGCTCGCTACATTGTCGCAATCATTGCTGCTCCAGGCAATTGGCTCTTTAACAGTCCCAATCCAGGTCAATGTAGCCGGAAGATTAGTATCTGCAGAAGGCAGCGGTAAGCTGCGACGTGCTACGGCAATACTTTTCGCACGATATGAAACGGCAATAACTTGGTTTGGACCCGGAATTGTCGCAGGATAGAATTGTAAAATCCCAGTCGTCGTCAAGTGGCACGAACCACCCTCGGCACTGGTTGCGAGCGAAAGCGGAATCTGTGCTGTAGCATTTGATCCTAGGGTTACATGCAGAGGACCTGTTTGGCTACACCGGACAGTCCTAATGCTACAGTTGAGATTTCCGCTATTGATCAGCCCCAGTATGCAGGCGACCGGCAAGTCACTCAGGTTTCCGGTGAAAAGCACTGTTGTCGTACCCGCAACACCGCTTGTGGTATCTTGTACCTCGAACACCACATGTCCTATGCTAGCCACTGTATCGCCGCCAACAATTGTCGATTCCTTGCTTGTTACTATGGCATAGCCTTGCCGCAAGCGCTCCATCTCCGGCGAATACATGCGTAGGCGCAATGTGTACATATGCCCGGCCTCAATGCTATAAGCTGATCCCACTGAACTTCCAAACACTTCCGCAGTTAGTATCACGAGCTGGCCCGCACTGCTGACCTGGTAGCCTGCCAAGCAATTAGTAAGTAGAACGTCACCAGTGTACAAGCCCAGCACTACCCCGGAGCTACCAGGCAAA
>CAXTMW010000073.1:0-7036 GCA_964245455.1 uncultured Acidobacteriaceae bacterium | reverse complement strand
TTTTCTGCGCGGCTGCCGGATAGAAAGGTTGCTGTGTTAGCGTATAGCTGCTTGTACTTCCGTCGCCGACAAAGAGCTCGATAACGTATGCTGTCGGCTCCTCTCTTCCGCATACGGTGACATCCCTTGCTAGCCAGCGTACATCGTTAATTGGAAAAGGCTTAAAGCTTATCCCTGGATCACTTGCTGCTATTACGTGTACTGACTGCCCAATGGAAATGGCGTCAATTAAACCGGAAATACACCGATAAGCACTATTTGTCTGGGCAGCTAACGCGCCCGCTGTTTCCGACCATCTCGACCCTGCTTTGACTAGAAACCGGCTAGATGCTGTTAACTCGTTAGAAACAGCTACCTGCAGCGTGTTTACGCTTAGAAGTGCTAATGTTTTCCAATTTAGTTTTAGTGATTGTCCTAAATAGGTCATGTCGCTGCTGACCTGATCTGCATCCATTAAGATTTCATCACTTACTGCGGTCAACATTATAATGGTAGCTGGCTGCTCATGATTCTGTCCGACTACGTGCATAACTGGTGCTTCACTTACGTAGCCTGTAAAAAGGGTAAGACCTGCTGAATTAGTAACGACTATTCTAGCTAAAACTTGTGGAGTCGGCAATCCGAGAGCCCCCGTAAACAGCGACATCGTACATACCGTTGGCTTGTTAAGCTTGCGAGTGATACTTGCCTGTTTACTGAATTGTATGCAGCTCGAGTAATCTACCATGCCTAGACTGCTTGATGTATCAATTAGTACTTGCATGATGTACTCCCTTTCACGCTAGATGAGGCTGGCAGCGCTAGGATTGTAACTTCTGTAACATAGTACTTGCTGGCCATCGTTTCCGTCTGTGATAGGCAAGGCGCGAAACTTGGCGGTTGGATTAATCGTCATCAGACCAGGAGCCAGATTGACGGCTATCTCGGCCGCACTTTGGCATGCTTGGAGCCTAGGATAATACAGAGTGAGTCTGTCGCCTTGGACTCCTTCAAACACAAATAGGCCTGACCATTCTTGGAAGAAAGAGCCGCCTTCTCGATCTAGGAAACTGACTACTTGCTGCATTTTCATTCCTGAAACAGGCGCTCCACCTGGAAGAGGTGAATCTAAATTTAGGCCACCATCGTTCCCTACCGACGCGATTCGGGCTACATTGAATGAAAAGCGGCGAATGTAGTCTGGACTCTCTCCAATGATGCTGGGATCCGACACATAAGTCGAACTATAAGGTGTCCCAACGTAACCATTCTGCCCCACATAGTCCTGGTCCACCACCAACATGCAGCCTGCCTGCAGCCCAGGATTTGATACTGTTGCTGAATATAGAACTAACGCTGTGCTGGTCGAGCCTAATGCCAAGGCTGGCGTTGCTTTCCCGCCTGACGCGACAGGAGTGGACGTTGTATCAGCTGCGAGTACATTCATGTGGTCCGATCCTGAGCTCAGAGCCATTGACAACTTGCTCCATGTCGCAAAGTGAAAGCCGACTGTGGCGCCAAGACTCTGTTTCGCCTGAACCCTGACTGTTGCGGGCGTTCCTGTACTTACTTCGATGATTTTGCTTTCAGCTGTTCGCACAAATCCTTCGATGTAGCCCAAATCTACCCACGGATGTGGAGGGGCGTCACACTTCCAAGAAGTATTCAAAGCGGGATCAAAGATAGACGGAGAGCTTGCTGTCCTATTTACAGGAGCGAAATAAGCTCGTGTTCGACGCGACACCAAGGGCATTGTTGCCGGATAAAACGTTGCGACGCTGCTCATGAGTCCCCCGGCTCCTGAAACGAAAAAACTAATACGCTTGTGATCCGACTTATCTGGTTGCGGTGCATCACAAGTGTTCGAAAGGTAGGCTCTGTCCAGAACACCTGAGTCTGCAGGATGCTTGCGGGAGTGTTTGCATAATCAAGCTTCTGCGCACACATTGGCCGAAGAATGGTATTTAACTCGCGATCCATTATCGTTATCGCTCGACCCCTATCTAAACCTGAAGCTGCTTGCGTGCCGCTTGTTACATATTCGATCTCACACCCCATGCTGCTCATCGGGTTCGGCAAAGCTTCTGAGATCGCGAGGCTTGTCCAACGTAGAGTAAAAACATCACTTGCCAATTCCGCCATAGGAGCTTCAGCGTCTTCCAGGAGCATTCCTGGGCGCTGCACGGCACGTATAATGATAGTACGTAAAGGATTGAGTAGATGCAGGCGATTCCGAAGAGCTATGTAAAAAGTGTCTTTTGCGTTCTGCATACAGTCCTAATTCTGTTTGCTTGATGACTCAGACATGTCGGTACGTAGTAAAAGTCGGTAAATGACGGGTGTGCCAAGTGATGCAGAGCAGGCCCACTCTTCAATTAGAAGGCGAAGACCTGCGACGTAGATTGCAACAACGATCATAAATAATGAATCTGCAGATTCTAAATTAAGCAAGCCCACCTGCTGCGCGATTGCCGAAGAAGAGATCAAAAGCTCGTACTTTGCTGGTTCGCCTTCCCGCATAAATGGTCGCGTTCTCCGGAATATGGCGGGCGCTACTATCAATGATTGTAGATTCGGCGAGTCTAACCCGAGCTGTCCTGCGTCGGTCATGTCGCCCTGCGCTGGGGAAATCAGGAACTCAGCGGCGCATCCTCCAGTCGCGCGCAATAATGCGTCAACGTTTCTCTGCGGTCCAGCACTTGCGTTCCTTACGCTCCAGTCAGCCACATGTCACCCCAACCGATTAGCGACCCATGGTCGCAGTAATGTCTTGACCGTGCTGTCGACCAGCTGGTCCGAAAAGTACTGCATTTGTAGCATGTCTACCCGGCTTGCTTTTACGTTCATGCCCGATGTACTTTGTGCGTTCTTTATAATCAAAGCACAAGCACTTTTTACCGCATCAGGTATTGTGGTTAGCCCAGCGGTGTAAGTTACGGCCACCTCATTAAAAGGTAATCCAAGAGCGCTTCGTGGGAACATCAGATTTCCGTTGGGTGCCCAATCCACCACTGCCGGGTCCAAAGTTACCCAACTTCCTGGAAGCGAGAATGCAGCCCATAAATCCTGTAGTTCATGGTGAGTAACTGTTTCTCCTCGCCTAGTTTGTGTAAAGCGTGCCTGTACTGTCACTAAGGGAGAGGGTGCGGGTAGCAGAGCTACTAGGGGCAAATAGGTAAGCTGGGCTGTCTGCGCTCCTGATGTTAACCTCAATCTTTCAACATATTGGGTGATGGTAAGTCTGGAACGCCGACAATAGTTCTCGATGAGCGCCGAGGCAACAGTAATCCAGTCATCTGTGGTATCCGGGGCAAGCCCATAGTTTGTGTAATCCGACGATTGCAGATATCCCATGGCATCCTGTTCCTTCCATAAGAAAATAGGGAGGGGCTGGCGCTTGGTCGCGATCAGCCCTTCCATTGTGTCAGCCTCTATCGATCTACTAAGACTAGATAATGTGCGTAACGCGCACCTTTAAGTACCATGCCGCCAAACTTCGCGCCCCCATATTCAGAAGCAAGAGATCCTGGCACGCCTAATTGGAAAATGCGCGCTGCCGGATCACCGAGCCAATGGTATTCAATCATGTCTTCCGTGACGATGTATGCCGGTAAAACGGCTGAACCTGAACCAGGTGTGCCAGTGTAACTCAGCGTCCAGTCTGGAATAAGCGGTAAGTCGCCGGCCTGAGTCGACAAACACTTTACTGATAAGCCCGCAGTCACCTCTTTCTGAGTAAGTACAACGTTAAACTCGCTTTTTAACTCGCGATCAAGTAAATCGAGCAGCACCGGGTTAGCATAGATCGCTGTGGGTCGCACCTCAAACCCTGAATTCGCCACCATTTGTGCAACAGTGGCCTTCAACGTATCTGTTATCGAAGAACTCGTGTTGACCGTTACTGAATTACCGCCAGCGGCAATCTGGGCTGCTGCGCCATAGTACTGTGCAGTTGTCGGTGTGCTCAGAGAGGTATCTGACCCGTTCCAAAGCGCGACATCGTGCGAGCGGAGCACACCATCAACCGTGTCCAGCAAATCTTTCGCTTGCAGATAGGCAAACTGCTTTTGTTGCACACCGAGTTCCACATCAAACAAGTTGTATGACAACTGTGCAACAACCGCTTTTAGTGGCACGGAACGCTCCACACGGGTAGGTGTCACCACTGGCGCGGCAATATTTCGCGGGTCCACAAATCCCGAGGTGCCCGGCGACGGAATTGCCGTTTCCTCAAAGAAGCGGGACGGATGACCAGTTGCCGGCACTTGCCGAATGCGCTGGCCAAAAGCACCGCGACGGCGCACAATATCGGTTATCTCACTCTGGTACAGGGGCACTTCTACCGCGCCAGGTCCAATGTAGTCAGCAGCCGAATGTATCTCCAGGAAGTTCGCTTTCATACCATTGCTCCATGCCTCTACTCGAGACGTCTGTCCTTCACACAAGATCAAGCCGGTTGCTATACTGGAACTACAGCGCACTAGGCGTATATCACACGTTCGTTCGCGTGACTTTGCGGGTAGCCCCGTTTAGCCCGTGCATTGACAGTTGCAGCATTAGCAATGACTGTTGTCATAGAGAGCTCAGGCTTTAACTTCCAGCCTCACCGGATTTGCGCTCCTGTGCGCAGTAACTGCGACTTCACCGCGATTCTGTGCTCGACACTTAGCCCGGCCAGCGCCGCGTCCAGGCTTCGCATGTCAACCCCATCCTCTGCATCAATCCCTTGCTTGGCGAGTAGCTGCACAGTTGCTGCGGGCAGGGTTTTACGCAACGAAACTCGTTCAACGGCATGCCGGCCATTCGCGTGCAGCGTTGCGAGTGCGCCTTCCGCTTCACTCAATTTCCGCTCTAGGCTCAGCTCGCGCGCCGATGCGTTGCGCGTCGTCTCACTCGTATCGGCGTCGACTGCAGCAGTAATCTTGCCGACCCTGCCTCCTTGCGCTTCCGCGCTCTCTTGCCAATGCGCGCCGGCAGCCTCCATCGCCGTCACTGCGCTGCTCAGCCGTTCTAGGCATGCTTCCAGCTTCCCCATCATTTCAGTCATACTTGGCTCCATAACGCTCCGTATCCTCTCTGTCCCAAACTCAAACCTTCTCGAACATCCACTGGCAGAACATCTGCTGGCAGTACATCGCGGCCGTCTTCTCGGCCCGCCGCAAGGCTTCCCGTCCGACAACGATTCCGTTGCAGCCTGAATGAGGTTCCCCGGTATGCTGCCTTGTCCCGCAACAACACTGCTGCGCCGGTAAACATCGCCCGCGTCACCGTCCACACCTCTGCCGTCATATCCTCTACAAGGGCGTCAGCTAGCTCGTAACTCATGCCCATGCTTCCCGGCGCGCCCGTGTCTAACTGCTTCACGACCTCCGGAAAGTCCCGGCCATACACGTATCCCGCCACGCGCAGCTCCCGTCCAACCACATTCGCTTCCGTGATCAGCCCGCACTTACGCCGCACATCATGCCCGTCGTACCCCGGTGTAAAACCAATCGCCATTCCCAGCAGTGATGGCAGAGCGTCAGCCGCCGCCTTGGCCGTCAGCACCACCCGGTGCCCTTTTGCACCCGACGGCGGACGTGTACTCGCCTCATCCACAGTCGTGAGCACCCCTTCAAACGGGATCCTGTTTGGGTGGCCCGCTACATCCGGCACCCGCATCGCCATCGCTTCCAGTTGCATCCTGCCTCCCACCCCTCTGCCCATTGCCACTGCTTGCCACGAACGTCCTGTGCCTTCCAGTGCCCCCTCCTCATGTCACGCTGCTCCCGCCGTTCCTGTAAGCGGCTATCTCCCTCCGAACATTCCAACGCTTACCCGCGAACGCCGCGCGGCAGCCATTCGCAGCTCTCAAAAGGTTCATCCAGCGACTTCAATGCAGGCCATGCTTCCGGCAGCGACCTACGCCGGTATTGGCGGTAGACCCCGCATCGCGCGCACCTCGGCTACCGTCAACACCCCTGCCGTCAGCAGTTCGGTCTGGACCTGCACGGTTTCCAGTTCGTCCGGCGCCTGCAGCTCGGGAAACACAAACTCAAACTCCCGCCAGCCCAGACATTTCGCGAACAAATCTCGCGTCATGTGCTCTGCCACCAGTCGCGCCAGCGGCGCCACCGCCGAGCGAAACAGCTCATCCGCCTGCGCTCCTGCCGTCGACTGGTTCACATCCCGTTCCAGACCCAGCACCATCGGCGGCAAACCAAAGGCATTGGCCACCATCCGGATCAAGAACTCCTGCCAGCTCAACCGCAGGTCCGCGTCGGTTCCCGCGGCAAAGCGCAGCACCTCCGGCTTTTGCTCGGTCGCCAGCATCGGCACCCGGCCCGTGCCTTCCATCTCGTCCTGCCACCACCGCTGTAGCCGGTCCTGCTGTTCGGGTGTTGTTTCCCCCATCCATAGCGCATACTGGCTTACCGCGTTGCTTGCGAGCCTGCCCGCAAACCGGTGCGCCGACAGGAAGCTGTTGATCGTCTCAAATGCCACTTCCAGCGGCCCCAACCCAAATGGCGTGTGCGTCCGCGGGTTCATCCGCAGATACATCAATTCGTCATCCGCCAGCAGCACCTGCCCGCCTGCCCCGGCAAGCCCGGTCATCTGTGCCCAGCGGGCCGACTCCGGCCGTCCATCCCACTTGGGATTCATCTGAATCGTCGCGCCATCAACCGGCCATAGGGAGAAGGGGCGGTCCGGGTTCCCCGTTAACTCCATCTCGATCGCCCCAAAGCCGCCCACCAACGCGTCTTCCAGCACCTGCTCCAGCAGCGACCGAAACGACTCACTCGCATTCGGTTCTTCCAGCGCAAACCGCAGCGCCCGGAGCTTGTTGTCCAGATCCTCTACCGTCTCCGGCCGTACCGTCGCCTTCAACCGGACCTGCCACTCCAGGCTCGCGATCCTGTCCTTGATCACATTGATTGCCCGCCGTGCCACCGGCGTTTCGGCAAAGCGCCGCAGACTTACCGGCGTCACCTTTGGCAGTGCGCGCTGTGCTCCGCCGTAGGGCTGCAGCAGCATCGGCAGCGCCGTCGATTTGCGGCGCGCCTGTACCTCTTCCGCC
>CAXTMW010000072.1:6002-16414 GCA_964245455.1 uncultured Acidobacteriaceae bacterium | reverse complement strand
ACCTGCCTCAGGTGGAAGGGCGCGAGGCAAGCGTGCACTTGGCGAGCTTTCAAGGGAAAGGTGAGCAGCAGTGGAAGCCTGACGAGGTGTATCGAGATTGGCCCGGACTATTAGGAGTTCGCGATATCGCGTTGCAAAAGCTTGAGCTATCTCGGCGAGCTAAGACTATCGGGAAGTCCCTTGAAGCCAAGCTCGTGATACAGGCGAACCCAAGAGTAGAGTCTCAATTTCAGAAGGAAAGAGACGGCTTGAAAGAGTTATTTAACGTGTCACAGGTCGAAATCCAACTTGTATCCGACGAGGACTTGCTCGAGATTTATGGCGATGAGAGACCTCGTCCGATTCAAGTGTATGTATCTCAAGCGGACGGCACCAAATGTGGCCGCTGCTGGAACTACCGCACCGACACGGCACCCTACGGCCCTTGGCACGACGTGTGCGGGCGCTGCGCCGACGCCCTCGAAACTATGGGCTACTCGCGCGATACAGGCGAGCGGATCGAGAAATCTGTAGAGGCGCGCGTATGACCACACTCCCCTCGCGCTACGCCTACAGCTCTCGAACCACCCGCAAGCGCGACTGGCGCCTCGCCTTCTTCCTGATCGCGCTGCTAATCGTCGCGCTCGACCGGCTTTCCAAGCTCTGGATACAGAAGCACATCGAAGAAGGCATGCACATCGTCGTCATCCCGCACGTCTTCCGGCTGACGCATGTGCTCAACGAGGGCGCGGCTTTCTCGCTCTTCAACGACGCTCCGGCAAACCCGACCCGCTGGGCGCTGACCGGCTTTTCGCTCGTCGCTGCTGTTCTCGTTACCGTGCTGCTGGTTCGCATTGGGCGCAGCTTTTCGGCGACCGCGCTCGGCCTGGCGCTGGTGCTGGGCGGGGCGCTCGGCAATGCGTGGGACCGTATCCAATACAAGATGGTGACCGATTTTCTGGAGATCACGATCGTGCGCTACCACTGGCCCGACTTCAACGTGGCCGACTCGGCGATCGTGGTCGGCGGCATTCTGCTGGTGCTGGGCGCCTTGTTCACGCCGCAGGCCGCGACCCCGGAACGCGCGGCTTCCTGATCCGCCTTCTCGCCGGCAGCCCTCTATAATCGAGGTTTGTATGCGGGTCCTGGACGATTTATCCGGACCTGCAGCGCGGGACAGGGGACCCTCGATTTTGTCCGACCCAAAGACACCCAAACAAAGCGCACCCGACCAGATCACCCTGCGCGGCGTTCGCGTGCACAACCTCAAAAACATCGACTGCAACATCCCGCACGGCATGCTCACCGTGGTCACCGGCGTCTCCGGCTCGGGCAAAAGCTCGCTTGCTTTTGACACCATTTATGCCGAAGGGCAGCGGCGCTACGTCGAGTCGCTGTCGGCCTATGCGCGGCAGTTCCTGGAGCGCATTGAGAAGCCGGACGCGGACCTGATCGACGGGCTCGCCCCGGCGATTGCGATCAAGCAGAAGAACACCACCCGGAACCCTCGCTCGACGGTCGCGACGGCGACCGAAATCTACGACTACATGCGCCTACTGTATGCGCGCTGCGGCACGGTACACTGCACTGTCTGTGACGGGGTCGTCAAGCGCGACTCGGTGGATGAGATTGCGGCCGCCGTGCTCGCGCTTGGCGAGGGCACGCGGCTCCACGCGCTCTTCCCGGTGGTGCCGGCGAGCACACCGCGGCCGGCTGAGCCGGTGTCGCCCGAGGCGCCGACGCGGGTGGCGCGGCGCGGCAGCTCGCAGGTGGCGCTCAAAAAAGCAGCCGCGCAAAAGGCCGCGGCCGAGGCGGAAACCAAGCCCGGCGAGCTTGCGCCTGCCATGCGCGACCGCCTGATAGAGCTGCGCGGGCGCGGCTTCAACCGCCTGTACCAGGGCGGCACCATCTACGAGTTTTCGCAGCCTGAGTCGCTGCTCGCCATTAACTTTGCGCTGCCCGTGTACGTGCTGGTGGACCGGCTGGCCGTCTCGGCCGAGTCACGCGGGCGCCTGGTCGATGCGGCGGAAATCGGTTTTAAGGAGTGCGGCGAGATCCTGCTGGAGGTGATGCGCCGCGCGGACGGGACAACACCGGACGGGACAAGGCCGGACAGGGCGACCGCGCACCCGCGAGACGTGCTGCGCTTCTCACGCGCATTCGAGTGCAAGACCTGCCACCGCCCGTACACCGAGCCCGAGCCGCGCCTGTTCTCGTTCAACAACCCCTTCGGCGCGTGCCCGCGCTGCCAGGGCTTCGGCAACACCATCGACTTCGACCTCGACCTGATCCTGCCGGACAAGAACAAGTCGATCGCCCAGGGCCTGGTGGACCCGTGGACGCGGCCGAAATACAGGAGCTACCAGACCGAACTGATGCGCGCCGCGAAGCTGCACGGCGTGCCGACAGATAAGTGCTGGTACGACCTAGAAGTGGATCAGCAGCAGTTCGTCTTAAATGGACCCCAGAACGGTCCGAAAGACGGCCCAAAAAGCGGTAAAGACGAGTTTCTGGGCGTACACCCGTTTTTCGCGCTCATGGAGACCAAGAAGTACAAGCTTCACGTGCGCGTGATGCTCTCAAAGTACCGCGGCTACGCGGCCTGCCCGGAGTGCAAGGGGCAGCGCCTGCGTGCGGAGGCGCGCGCGGTGCGCATCGGGCGCGAGGGTGAGGCGAAGAACATCTGTGACGCGGCTGCGCTGACCATCGCCGCCGCACACGCCTTTTTTGACGCGGTCGAGCTGACGCCAATGCAGGCCGAGATCGCCGGATCGATCCTAAAAGAGGTACAGCAGCGGTTACGCTTTCTCGATGCGGTCGGCCTCGACTACCTGACGCTCGACCGTTTGGCTTCGACTCTTTCAGGCGGGGAGGCGCAGCGGATTCAGCTGGCGACCTCGCTCGGTTCGCAGCTGGTGGGTGCGCTGTATGTGCTGGACGAGCCTTCCATCGGGCTGCACAGCCGCGATACAGAGAAGTTGATTCGCATTCTGAAGGCGCTGCGCGATCTCGGCAACACCATCCTTGTCGTCGAGCACGATCCGGATGTGATTGAAGCAGCGGACTACCTGCTGGACATGGGCCCGGGTGCGGGAGAGTTCGGCGGACGCCTGTTGGCGGCCGGAACTGTAACCGAAGTTGCACAGAATCCTGACTCGCTGACCGGCAAGTACCTGTCCGGAGCGCTGACGATCCCCGTGCCGGCGAAGCGGCGCGAGGTGCCCGCGGCGGCAAGCAAGGACTGGCTGCGGCTGACCGGCGCGCGCGCCAACAACGTCAAGGGCATCGACGTGGCGATCCCGCTGAATACGCTATGCTGCATCACCGGGGTCAGCGGCTCCGGCAAGTCGACGCTGGTGCACGAGGTGCTGTATAAGGCGGTGGCGCACGAGCTGGGCCAGACCGAAGGCGGCGATCCGTCTGGGCTGTATCGCGAGATCAAGAATGCCGACCGGCTGAACGACATCGTGCTGGTGGATCAGAACCCGATCGGCCGCACGCCGCGCTCCAATCCCGTGACCTACATCAAGGCGTTTGACGCGATCCGCGAGCTGTTTGCCGCGCAGCCCGAGGCCGAGCGGCGCGGCTACGCGGCGGGCCATTTCTCCTTCAACGTGCCGGGGGGCCGCTGCGACGCCTGCGACGGCGACGGCACGGTCACTGTCGAGATGCAATTCCTGGCGGACGTGGAGCTGCCCTGCGAGGAATGTAGCGGCACACGTTACAAATCGAGCGTGCTTGAGATTCGCTACAAGAACAAGAACATCTACGAGGTACTTGGGCTCACGGTCAAGGAAGCGCTGCGTTTTTTGGCCGGCAACCCGAAGATCGTCGACAAGCTTGCGGTGCTCGACGAGGTGGGTCTCGGCTACGTGCGGCTGGGCCAGTCGGCGACCACGCTTTCGGGTGGAGAGGCGCAGCGGGTCAAGCTGGCCTCGCACCTGGCCGCGGCGCGCAGCGCGCCTCAAAGCCGGTTGAAGACGGGCGGCAGCCGGGTTCTTTATATCCTGGACGAACCGACGACCGGGCTGCACTTTGACGATGTGGGCAAGCTGCTGCTGGCGTTCCGTAAGCTCATCGACGGCGGCGGGTCACTCGTGGTCATTGAGCACAACCTTGATGTGATCAAGTCCGCAGACTGGGTGATCGACATGGGGCCAGAGGGCGGGGCGAAGGGCGGCCAGGTGGTTGCCGTGGGCACGCCCGAGGAGATTGCGGCAAGCGAGCTTTCGCACACCGGGCACTGGCTACAGCCAGCGCTGCAGCCAAGGCGGGCGGCAGCCGCGCCGGAGCTCTCCTCGGCCGCCGTAGAGGACGCGGGCGAGGCAGCAGGGGCGGCATGAGCGGCTCTCGCCGACTTGCCGTTGTCCTGCTTGCGGGGGCGCTGTGTGCGCCCGCCTGCCTGCACGGGCAAACGGCCGCGGCACCGCCCGGTACCTCCCCAGCCAGTGTCCAGGGCAGCTCGCCCGACGAGGCCGCCGCTGCGCGGCAGCAAGCCGTCATCCAGACCGGCGGCCTTGCGGATGCGGAAGCAAAGCTGGACGCAAAAGACTACGCAGGGGCGCGAACGATGCTGACTGCGTACACCGCCGAGCACCCGGCGGACGCGCGGGCATTGTTCGACCTAGGCTACGCCCAGGACGGGCTGGGCGCGAGCGAGGCCGCGGAAGGGAGCTACCGCAAGGCGGTCTCCGTAGATCCGCAGCAGCTGGAGTCGCACGTAGCACTGGGCCTGCTGCTAGCAAGCCAGGGCAGGCAGGCCGAAGCAATCCGCGAGCTAACGACCGCCTCTTTGCTGACACCAAACCCTCCGAATCCTGCGGCACAGGCCCAGGCGGATCGGGCGCTGGCGCGCCTGCTGGAAGCGACGGACGCGGCCGGTGCGAGCAAAGCTCTGGTAGCGGCGCTGCGGGAGTCGCCGGAGACCTCGGCGGACACGCTGCTGGCGGCCGAGCTTGCCGGCAGGCAGGGCGACACGGACGCCGCAGCCGCGGCCTACGGCAAGGTGCTGGCGGAGGCGCCCTCGGGCAGCCCGGAGCAGGCCGAGGCGGGCGCAGGGCTGGCTCACCTGCTGATCGCGGCCAAGCGCTACACCGATGCCGAGCCTGTGCTGCAAAAAGCGCTCCTCGCTAACCCTACAAACCCGGCGCTGAACGCGCTGCTGGCCGACGTGCTGAGCAGGGAAGGCAAGCAGGCCGAGGCGATCACGGTGCTGGAGGGCCTGCACGCGAGCCGGCCCGACGACGACACGATCGCGGCGGCGCTGGCCGACCTGTACCTGCAAAGCGGCGCGCCGGCCAAAGCGGACCCGCTGTTTGCGCAGGCCCTGCTGCGCAAGCCGCACGACCCGGCCTCGCTGGCCGCGCGCGGCGACGCCCTGGTGCGTGAAGGCCGCTCAGCAGACGCTGTGCCGCTGCTGGAGGAGGCGACCCGGCTTGATGCCTCGGACGGCAATGCCTGGAGCAGCCTTGCCTTTGCGGCGAACCAGACCCACCAGCCCCAGCTTGTGCTTGACGCGCTCGCCATGCGATCAAAAGTAATGTCGGAAACGCCGGCAACGTATTTCCTGGCGGCTACCGCATGCGATAGTCTTCATCTGACCAAGCGTGCGGCAGAGTTATACCGTCAATTTCTGTCGGTCGCGGGCACAAGCTTTCCGGATGAAACATGGCAGGCCAGGCACCGGTTAGTGGCGCTCGCGAAATAACACCGCAGCTTTGGCCGGACACCACACGGAGGTGTTCCGATGCTGACTCGACCGATGCTCGCCAGACCGATGCTCGTGCTATCTACCCTCGCCTTTACTGTTCTTGCACCCTGTACGCTGCACGCCGCGGATGATCACTTAGTCGATGCCGTTGGCTTGCAGGCGCTCGCCCAAAAGGCCGAGCACGCCGGCCTTCGGGATCAGTGCTATCTGTACGCACAACTGGTGCGGAACAGCACAGAGGTCGCGAATCGCGCGCTTGCCTCCGGAGACAGTGCCGCCGGGGCGCTTGCGCTCCACGCGGTCGAGATGTACACAGCGTCGCTCGATACCGCGCTGGCCAAGGATGCAAAGAAGCTGAAGGATGCCGAAATCCTGCTGCGGGAAAGCGCGTTTCGCCTCAAGGCGGCCATGCTTGCGTCGTCGCTTGAAGATCGGCCGGCGATGACGGCGGCTCTAAGCAAAATCAACGCAACCGAAGCCAAGGTGATGGGCGCGGTTTTCGAGCATTAGAGCGGCGCTCGGACCCACTCAGAGGATGTTTGCGGAGTGCATCGTTGTTAAATCTACTTTCTCAGGAGGGGTCGTCCTGAGGAGTGGAGCAACGAAGGATCTGCTTTTCGTGATTGCACTGAGCAAAAAGCAGATCCTTCGCTGCGCTCAGGATGACTCAATCGGTTTCATGGAACTTCCCACGCTCTTTAAGGTGATTGACTCGCCATCGACATCAGTCAAGAGCGCGGTCCCAGCTATCTACGCTCGGCGTCGCTACCGAAACGAATCGTGGGCAGGTCTTCAACGACGCGGCGCAGCGCCTGCTCCCACCGCCCGTGGATCAGCTCAAGCTCGGCATCGCCTGCGAGAAAGCGTCGATAGTTGTTGAAGTGGAGGCTGCCCCGCCGATAGAGCACCAGCTCGACTGGTGGACCGACCGTGACGTTGGACCGCATGGTGGCATCCATGCTGAGCAGCGCGTACTTGCCTGCTGAGTCGAGCGAGGTCGTCTGAGCGTCAATGCCGCGGTCCAGGATGGGGCGCCCGTACTTGACCTCGCCAATCTGCAGGTAGGGCGAGTCCTGGGTCGCACAAATAGGATTGCCCTGCGGGTAGATCAGGTACAGCTCCGGCTCGCCGCCGGCTACTTCGCCGCCCAGCAGCAGGTGTACGTTGAACGAGTAATCATCCTTCGCGAGCGCGTCACGGTCCATGTCGGACACAGCGCGTACGCAGGCCCCTACGGCGCGCGCTGCCTCATACATCGTGGACGCGCCGGCGAGGCCCCGGCCGCGGCGAAACTCTTCTTCCAGAAGCGTAACGACCGACTGCGTCAGGGACAGGCTGCCGCTGGTGAGAATAATAAAGGCGCGCTCGCCCGGCGTGACAAAGGTGTAAAGCTTGCGGCACACATTGACCTGGTCATAGCCGGCGTTGGTGCGCGAGTCCGAGGCCATGACGAGGCCCTCGTGCGTCTTGATCCCGAGACAGTAGGTCAACCGAAGCCCTGCTCCCCGCCGCGCCTTGCCCGGCCTGAACACCTGTTACAGTCTTAGCACACCGGCGCAGGTACTTCGGTCATCTTGCGCGGAGGCCGCGGCGTACACTCACTCCCCACTCGGAGGGCTTTCGATACGTGCATCTTCGCCTTGGCTTTGACATTCGTTTTGAGCTGCCCGCCCCCACGGCACTGATCGCCATGCTGCACGTCCATCCTTCGCGCGAGAGGGATCTGCTGCAGCCGGATGAGTTTCAGACCGAGCCTGCGCTCCCGGTGCGGAGCTACACAGATTCGTTCGGCAACCGATGCTCGCGCTTGTACGCCCCGGCCGGGCCGCTGCGGCTTGCGCATACGACCGAAATCCGCAACGTAGATACCCCGGACGAGGTCGATATGAACGCGCCCGAGATCCCGGTGCAGGACCTGCCGGATGAGGTGCTGCAATTTCTGCTGAACAGCCGCTACTGCGAGGTGGATCGGCTGTCGAGCGTTGCGCTGGACCTGTTCGGCGGCATGCTGCCTGGCTGGTCGCGGGTGCAGGCCGTCATCAACTATGTGCATCGCACGGTGCAGTTTGGCTACTCGTTCGCCCGGCCCACTAAAACCGCGCTCGACGTGTACACCGAGCGCACCGGCGTTTGTCGCGACTTTCAGCACCTGGCCATTACGCTGTGCCGCGCGCTCAACGTGCCGGCGCGCTACGCCACCGGCTACCTGGGCGACTTCGGCGTGCCCCCCAGCGCCTCGCCCATGGACTTCAGCGCCTGGTTTGAAGTATTTCTGGGCGGCCGCTGGTGGACCTGCGATGCGCGCCATAACCGGCAGCGGTTGGGTCGCGTACTGATGGCGACCGGTCGAGATGCTTCGGATGTCGCGCTAACTACCTCGTTTGGCATCGCCAACCTGAAGCACTTTACCGTGATCTCAGATTGGCTGGATGAGCCTGGAGTCGCAGGGCGGGATCGTGCATGAGCGCGTCCTTCAGTAAGTCAGGCGGTGAGTCAACAACTGAGTCAAGGCCGCGCTTCACGGACGACTTTCTGCGCGACTACTTTCTGGATCGTGCGTTTGACGAGATGTTTACGGCCGAGGGCGAGATTCGGCCGCAGTACAGCCTGCTGCTCGACACGTTTCGGTCGCTGCCAGCCAAGGAGCTGCTGCGGCGCAAGCACTCGGCCGATATGAGCTTTCTGACCCAGGGTATTACCTTTACGGTGTATGGCCGCAAGGAAGGTACCGAGCGCATTTTCCCCTACGACCTGCTGCCGCGCATTGTGACGGCAAGCGAGTGGGCGACTATCGAGCGCGGACTGGTGCAGCGGATTACCGCGTTGAATATGTTTCTCGCGGACGTGTACCACGACGGCAAGATTCTGCGCGACGGCGCGGTGCCGCGAGAGATCGTCTACACCTGCCCCCATTTCCGCAGGGAGATGCGGGGGCTGCAGGTTCCGCGCAACGTGTACATCGCGGTCACCGGCACGGACCTGGTGCGGATGAACGACGGCACGTTCGTGGTGCTGGAAGATAACCTGCGGGTGCCGAGCGGCGTGAGCTACATGCTGACGAGCCGCCGCGTGATGAAGCGTACGTTCCCGAATATCTTTCGCGACTACGGTGTGCGGCCGATTGAGCACTACCCGCAGGTGCTGCTTGCCTCGCTGCGGTCGCTTGCGCCGGAAGGCCGGCCCGAGCCGACCATCGTGCTGCTGACGCCGGGCGTGTACAACTCGGCTTACTTTGAGCACACCTACCTTGCGCGGCAGATGGGCATCGAGTTAGTCGAAGGCCGCGACTTAGTGACGCATAACAACGTCGTGTATATGCGAACGACAGCCGGGTTGAAGCGCGTCGACGTGATCTACCGCCGGGTAGACGACGACTTTATCGACCCGCTCGCGTTTCGCGGCGACTCGGTTCTCGGCGTGGCGGGCCTGTTTAATGCCTACCGCGCGGGCAATGTCACGCTGGCGAACGCCTTCGGCACCGGACTCGCAGATGATAAAGCGTTGTACGCGTATGTACCGGCGATTATTCGCTATTACATGGGCGAGGACCCGATCCTGCCGAATGTGGAAACCTATCTGATGACCGACGCCAAGCAGCGTGTGCATGCGCTTGCCCACTTAGATACGCTGGTCGTCAAAGCGGTCGGCGAGTCCGGCGGGTACGGGATGCTGATCGGTCCACACTCAACCGCGGAGGAGCGGGAAGAGTTTGCGCGGCGCATTGAGGCGAACCCGCGCAACTACATCGCGCAGCCGACGCTTGAGTTTTCGCGCGCGCCCTGCCTGATAGACGCTGAGAACGCGGGCGGGGCTGCGCCCACCAGCATCGAGCCGCGCCACGTGGATTTGCGGCCTTACATTCTGTACGGCGACAAGGTGACGGTCGTGCCCGGCGGGCTGACGCGCGTGGCGCTGCGCAAAGGCTCGCTCGTGGTGAACTCATCGCAGGGCGGAGGCAGCAAGGATACCTGGGTGCTGGAAGGGTAATGGCTAGCCTCTTGGCATCTGGTGGGAGCGGACCTATTCTGAGAGGGAGGACTAACGCATGCCGAATCGCCATGTGAGCTTGACGGAAAGAATGGACAGATTTGTGAGCGCCAGCGTGGAAAGCGGACGGTACGAGGACGCAAATCAGGTGGTCTGCGCCGCCCTGGAAAACCTGGAGCGTGAAGAGCAGGAAAGTGCGGCTGAGTGGGCCGCTCTGGATGCAGCCCTTGAGGAGGGGGAAGCGAGCGGAGCAGCGGAAGGTGACGTTGTGGCACGAATCAGGGAACGGGCCGGGCTTCCACCAAGAAAGCGCGATTGAATCAGGTTATCTACTCGCAGCGGGCTGAAAGAGACTTTGAGGAGATTGCTAAGTACATCGCGAAGTTTGCTTGCTCACTGGAGATCATACCGATGAAGGCGATAGTGGTAACAAGATTGATAGTAGCCTTAACTCTGTCCTTTGTTTACGCGCTGTACGTTCACCACTACTACTCCTTTTGGCACGACTTGGGGAGAGATTACTTCTTACGCTACCAAGGATACCGTTTCGATAAACACACTCTGCATGTTTCTGTTTGGGAACCTATAACAACCTACGGAACATGCGTCCTAATGAGAATTGGAGTCTATGAGCTTTGTGCAAATGCCCTTGTCAAATTGTCGAAGCATTTCGCGAAGAATCCGGCGAGCGCTTCCCATGTTGAACTGCTCTAATTAAAGATCAGGACGCCCTAGA
>CAXTMW010000072.1:3254-5992 GCA_964245455.1 uncultured Acidobacteriaceae bacterium | reverse complement strand
CCCTAGATGTTATCCCGCGTAGCTGACAGCCTGTACTGGATGAGCCGTTATCTCGAGCGCGCCGAACACACCGTCCGCATGCTCGACGTGAATTTTTCCATGACGCTAGACCCCTCAAACACAAGTGAAGACGCGCGCTGGCGGCGGCTGCTGGTGGCGCTCGGCGGCAGCGCCGAAGACTGGCAGGGCGACTCGCACGAGCTGGTGCAAACCCTGACTCACGATGAGCGCCACGGCGCCTCCGTCAAGAGCTGCATTGCGGTCGCACGGGAAAATGCCCGGCAGGTGCGCGAGGAAATCTCCTCCGAGCAGTGGTTCCAGCTCAACCGCCTGTACCACCTGGTCACCGAGGACCCGGAGTCGATCCGCGCCACGCCGCCCGAGGAGTTTTTGTCGGCTGTGCTCGACGGGCTGCACCTGTTCCAAGGCGTGACCGACACGACCATGAGCCACGGCGAGGGCTGGTTGTTCATCCAGGTGGGCCGCTCGATCGAGCGCACCGGCGCGATTGCTACCTTGCTTGCGGTAAATGAGCTGGGCGGCTCGACACAGAATGAAATGCACGCGGGCAGCCACCAGTTCCTTGAATGGATCGGCCTGCTCCGCTGCTGCACGGCGTTTGAGGCCTACTGCAACGTGTACACGGCCGATCTGACCGAATCGCAGATTCTTGAGTTCCTGCTGCTCAACAAGGATTTCCCTCATGCGGTGCGCTACTCGGTGGACCGGCTGCGCGAAGCGCTGCTGGCGCTGGAGCAGGAGAGCGGCCGGCTGGCTCCGCAGGAGCTGGTACGGGTGGCCGGGCGGCTGCAGGCGGCGCTCCAGTTTGTGGAGATAGCGGATGTACTGCAGGGCGGGGTCAGCAAGTACCTCCAGATGATTGCGCGCGAGTGCCGGCGCGTACACACGCTGCTGTACCGGGATTACATCCACTACTCCGTGCAGACCGCGCTGGCGATGTAGTTGTGAGATACCGTAATCTCAGGCAGAGCCATACGGAGAGCACTATGGAAACGTTGTTTCAGGCACCGGTCGACTTTGTCGCGCGCAATGTACGCATGGATCCGCCCCTGAGCGATGCGGAGCTGGAACGCTTCTGCGCAGTCAATGATCTGTGGCGCATCGAGCGAACCAGAGACGGGGTGATCAGGATGAATCCACCGACAGGGATGCTGACCGGCGGCGGCAACGCGGAAATTGCTTTGCAGCTTGGTGCTTGGTGCAAGACGCACCGCCGAGGGCGGGCTTTCGACTCAAACACCGGCTACTACCTTCCGGATGGCTCGATGATGAGCCCGGACGCTTCGTATCTTACAAACGAAGCCCTCGCCACGCTCCCCAAAAAGGAGCGCAAGGGGTTCCCGCACATCTGTCCCAACTTCGTCGTCGAACTCATCTCCGAAAGCGACACGCTTACTGAATCCAAGGAGAAGATGACGCGCTGGATGGAAAACGGCGCAGAGCTGGGTTGGCTGATCCAGCCTGAGAAAGAGCGTGTCTTTGTCTATACAGGCGGTAGCGCAGATCCGGTCGTCGTCCAAGGCGACTCTATCGAGGGATCAGGCCCAGTCGAGGGTTTTCGGCTCGACTTGAGTGAACTCTGGGACTGGTACGAGTCGTAACGATGAAATTCTACTCAGTCCGCCACCTGACGAAGTTCACCTACAGCAAGCCCGTGAGCGAAAGCGTGATGGAAACGCGCATGCACCCGCGCTCCGACTCAAACCAGCGCTGCCTCACCTTTTCGCTTTCCGTCAGCCCGCGATGCCGCGTATTTTCCTATCGCGACCACCTCGGCAACCAGGTGCAGCACTTCAACATCCCGGGCGACCACTCGCAGCTGGTCATCGTTGCCGAGTCACTGGTGGAGCAACAAACGCTCGCCATGGTGCCGCACTTTCTGGCCCCCGATGCCTGGCGGGAGCTCGACGCGCTGGTCGCCGAGGGCGACTACTGGGAGATGCTGCTGCCGAGCGAGTTTGCGACGGTGAGCCCGGCGCTGCTGGGGCTGGCCAAGGAGCTGGAGGTGCGCCGGCGCGACGATCCGCTAATGCTGGTGCGCGAGATCAATGCGCGGCTCTACCAGTACTTTCGCTACACACCGCGTTCCACGCGGGTTGACTCACCGATCGACGAGGCGATCGAGTCGCGCGAGGGCGTCTGTCAGGACTTTGCGCATACCATGATCGCGCTGATCCGCACCCTGGGCATCCCGTGCCGGTACGTGAGCGGTTACCTGTACCAGCGCCTGCCCGACGGCAGAGCCGCGCAGGAAGCGGGACGCGACCGCTCGGCGCCGGACGCGACCCACGCCTGGGTGGAGGCGTTTCTGCCGCACCTTGGATGGGTCGGTTTCGACCCGACCAACAACCTGCTCGCGCATGAGCGGCACATCCGCACCGCGCTCGGCCGCGACTACGCCGACGTGCCGCCCACCCACGGTATCTATCGCGGACGCACCAAAAGCGAGCTCTACGTAGCAGTGCAGGTGGACGCGTTTGACCAGCCGCCGGCGCTGGATCGGGAAATGCCGATTCCGGAGGACTGGTCGATTATGGTGGAGAAGGCGCAGGAGCCTCCGCCGCAAGCGTCGCCGCTGCTGGAGATTCAGCAGATGCAGCAGCAGCAATAGCAGCGGGGGCAAGACGGACAGGCGAAAAGTGCCTGTCCGTCTTGCCCCGGTAGACCGCCTGCGCGGCTTGCGGCCACTTCGTGGCGGGTTCTCGTTGTGGTGGCAG
>CAXTMW010000072.1:0-3244 GCA_964245455.1 uncultured Acidobacteriaceae bacterium | reverse complement strand
CCCCCCCCCCGGTGCCCCCCCGGCCCCCACTAACCCCCCCCCCTATGGGCCCCCCAGCCGCGAAATCGCGACAACATTGCGCAGCGGAGTGGGACAGGGTGCTGCCGTTCCGTAAAGAACGGCAGCGTGCAGCATTGTCGGTCCGGTCGAGCTTATCGCGATTTCGCGGAAGCCGCGCAGGCGGTTTACCCTTCCTGTCATGGGCTTCGCCGATCTCTTGGGCAATGACAAGCCGGTACGCCTCCTGCGGGAGTCGCTGGCTTCCGGGCGCCTGCCGCATTCTTTGTTACTGAGCGGGCCGCGCGGCGTCGGCAAGTACACGCTGGCGCTGATGCTGGCGCGCGCCGCCAACTGTCTGCAGCCGCCCCCAGGCACGCTCCCCGACTACTGCGGAGGCTGCTCGAACTGTGTGCGGATCGGTGCGGCTTCGCCGCTGCGCGACCGCGTAAACGAAGCGGTGGCCGCGCGCGAAGAGCTGCGTGACGCTGACAAGCGCGATACGCGGGTGATGGTGCAGACTCACCCGGACGTGCTGGTGGTGCCGCCCGACCCGCCGCAGTTGCTCATCAAGCTGGGGCAGGTACGCACAGTGATCCGCGAGGTGTACCGCGTGCCGGTGGAAGCGCGGCGATCGTTCTACATTTTCACCAGCAGCGCATTCATGAAGGAAGCCGCGAACTCCCTGCTGAAGGTGCTCGAAGAGCCGCCCGCCCATGCCACGCTGGTGCTGCTTTCGGCCAACCCGCAGGAGCTGCTGCCTACAATCCGCTCACGCACGGCGGCCTTCGCGCTCGCGCCGCTCGAGCCGGCGGCACTGGAAGCCTTGCTTGCCGAGCGGCGTCCGGAGTGGAAGGCTCCGCAGCGCGCCTTGGTCGCCCGGCTCTCAGGCGGCGCACCCGGCGCGGCTTTTCAGTTTGACCTGCCTGGCTATCTTGAAAGCCGCGAGACCGCCCTGCTGGTACTGCGCACTGCACTGCGCGAGCCCGACTACGGCGCGCTGTTCCGTGTGACCGAGACCTATCGGGCCGGGGCTGAAGGGCAGGAAAAAACGCTGGCGCTGCTGCGCACCCTTGCCGGGCTGCTTCGGGATCTGCTGCTGCTGCGGGAAGGGCAGGCCGGGATGGTGCGTAACGGGGACATCGCCCGCGAGCTTGCTTCCCTAGCCGAGGGGGTCAGCTTCGCCTGGATTGAGGGTGCGGTACGCCACATGAACGAGGTGGAAGCCGGTATGCGGCGCAATTTGCTGCGTTCCCTCTCGCTTGACGCAATGGTGGGGGCCTTGGCGCACGCCACCGCGGATCTGTGAGCGATCCCTCATCCCTCTTGAAAGCTCATGCAGGGAACGAAGCTGGTCCCTGCGCCTGCCTCCCGCTTCCCGCCCTCGGTGACGAACACAGCTGAGGTCACCGCGAGAGTTCAGCTTCATGAATGCATGGGGCGGGCTGCCTTGCGAAGGCGATCACACAGCGCGGTCCCCACGCCTCTCGCCGGGGGAAGCGGGCAGACGATGCGCTCTACCTGGGCATCATCAAGCGCTCGCAGCGCGGCAAAGAGTCGGTGGGCGAGCTGGTCGGGCCGGTTCCAGTCACCCCACGGCACCACAGTCGCCTCCCCCGGGAGGCCGGCAGTAAATGCCTCTGAAAGAAAGCCGGAAGGCAGCAGCACACCTGTGGCCGGGCCGGGCAAAGAACACAGAGCCGCGGCGAACTGCCGCGGCTGGTCGGCGCCGTACTCGACAAGGATAAGCTGGGCGCGTGGCGCGTAGTGGCGCAGGCCGACGCCCGGCGACGGCAGCACTTCCCTGCCCGGACTCGCCTGAGCTTCGGGAGGCGTGTACAGCTCGACCGCGGGCCAGAGCTCCGCAAGCTGCTCCAGGGTGACCGCACCCGGTCGGTACACAAGGCAAGGGTTCACGCTTGGGTCGACCACGGTGGACTCCACGCCATGCTCGGTCGGGCCGCCGTCAAGCACCGCATCGATGCGGCCGTCGAGGTCGGCGAGCACGTGCGCCGCCGTGGTGGGGCTTACGTGGCCGAACAGATTGGCGCTCGGGGCGGCAATGGGCACCCCGGAGGCGCGCAGCAGCGCCTGCGCGACGGGATGGGCCGGGATGCGCACGGCCACAGACGCGCGGCCCGCTGTAACCGCGTCCGGGATCGAGGACGCGCGCAGCAGGAGCAGCGTGAGCGGGCCGGGGGTAAAGCGCCGGAGCCACAGCTCGGCCGGCTCGGGGATCGCAGTCACGATGGCAGCAAGCTTGTCACGGTCGGCGACGTGGACAATCAGCGGGTCCCAGGAAGGCCGCTGCTTGGCCGCGAAGATGCTCGCGACCGCTGCCGGCTCAAGCGCGTTCGCGCCCAGCCCATACACGGTCTCCGTGGGAAATGCGACCGTGCCGCCCGTGCGTAGAATGGCGGCGGCCTGCTCGATCGCGGAGGTGTTGTGCTCAGAATGCAGGGAGCCCGGCGCAAGCGCGAGGCGCAGCGTACGGCTTGCCATGGCTTTATTATCGCTTCGATATGCCAACCAGGTCAGGCGTCGCAGCTCTTCGCGCTTCGTATACTGGCGGTATGCAATCGGTGGAGATCGAGGTCAAGTTCCGCGTCGCAGACTGTGATGCGCTGCGTGCGCAGCTTGAGGCGCTCGGCTTCCGCGAACAAACGCCGCGCACCTTTGAGCGCAATGTATTGTTTGACACGCCGGACCATCGGCTGCGCGCATCCCGGTCCATCCTCCGGATTCGCCGCTACGGCGAGCGCTGGATATTGACCCACAAAAGCCTGCCCAGTGACCACGACCCCCGGGAGCGCCACAAGCACCGGCAGGAAACGGAAACCGTCGTGGAAGATGGCGAGGCGCTCGGGACGGTGTTCCGCCGCCTCGGCTACCAGGAGTCGTTTGTGTACGAGAAATGGCGTACCGAGTTCACAGACGGCACCGGCCATTGTGTAATCGATGAAACGCCGATCGGCTTGTTTGCCGAGCTTGAAGGTCCGGACGCGTGGATCGATGCGCGGAGCCGGGACTTGCGGCTCCGTCCGGCTGACTTGCTGACGCTGAGCTATGGCCGCCTGTTTGAGGCTTGGCGCGAGCAGACCGGGAGCGCGGCGGCCCAGCTGACCTTTGCGGAGTGTGCGGTGCGGAAGTAGCGGGGCGCTGCGGTTTGTATCTGCCGGAGCAAGTTCAGCGCCGTGGCGCGCCGCCCGAGTCGTCCTGAGCACTCGTTCCAGGGGTCATCTTGAGC
>CAXTMW010000071.1:5015-16496 GCA_964245455.1 uncultured Acidobacteriaceae bacterium | reverse complement strand
CAACGCGCGCTGCCCGCAAACGAGCTTCGTACTCCGCTGTTTTCGCTTCGGCCGTCGCGATGGAGGCGTGTGCTCTTTCCACCGCGCCCGCGGTTCGCTCGCGCCGTTCCGCCAGGGTCCGGCGCAGCGGCCGCTCCACCAGAGCCGCATAGCAGAAAACCAGGATCAGAAACAGCACCATCGTCGGGATGGAGCCAAGAAACAGATCACCGAGTTGGCGAAAAATATCGTTCATGGGTGTGAATCGATTGCAAGCGGCGTTACTCAGCGGGCAATGCGTACAGGGGTAAGGTAAGCGGCGCGGATGCTACGCAAACGCGTTCGCCTTGCCCTGACGCGTCCCCTTATAGATACCACAGGGGGGTACCCGAAAGCGACCTGTCCGGCTCGTCCCGTGAACCATTTCGGAGTCTCCCGGGCAGGTGGCCGGCGCCCGCAGCGATGTACTTAACCCCTCGCTCGACTGCTTCCCTCCTGACGCCTGAGAAGATTTGGTGAATGTACATCCGATCGCACCAGTTCAACGTACCTCAGGCAGTTCACCGGGAGTTCTCCGCATCGGCCCCTCCCCACGGCCGGCGCAACTCAGCCACCATTTTCGCCTTAACAGCATTCCCCGGGAGGGGCCTCCATGAGCAATTCGCAGTCCACCACTCCATTTGATCGCACCGCACTCGACCGCCGCCGCTTCCTGTCTACCGCCGGCGCCGTGTCGCTCGGCATCGCCGCCACCGGCGTTCTTGCCGGCGCTACCCCGGCCGATGCGCAGGCAAGCACAGCCGGTCCCTACCAGGACACCGTCAAGGAAATCCTGACCGCCATCCTGATCGCCGAGGACCTGGCGACCACCTTCTACTACAACGCCCTGGTCGGTCCCGTGATCCAGGACGTCGCCCTTGCCGGCCCCGGCGGCACCGCCGTCAGCGTAACCGCGCAAGGCAATGCCGGTAACGTCGACTACATCCGCGCCGCGCTGAGCGAGGAGATCTCGCATGCCAACCTGGCCCGCGCCGTGCTCGGCATCTCGGGCCCGTCAGCTGACCCCTCCCAGACCTTTTATTTCCCCACCGGTTCGTTCGACACCCTTGCCGCCTTTACCGGGCTGCTGGACGCGCTTGAGAATGCCTTTATCGGCGCCTATCTCACCGGGATTCAGGAGATCGCGGGCAAAGCGGCGATTTCCGCCGGCGGCACCTACACGGACTCCGACGGCGCCAAGTACTCGGCCGCCAACCTGACCTACTTCGTCAAGATTGCCGCTTCCATCATGGGCGTCGAGTGCGAACACCGCACCCTGGGCCGCGTCATCTCGAACTCCAACCCTGCCAACAATCGCGCCTACCAGCAGACCGACGGTCTCGCCTCGGTGTACAACGGACCGGCGTCGGCCGTGGTCGCGCTGACCCCGTTCCTCACCCCGTCCACCGGACCCGGCTACTCCCTTGCGACCGCGCTTACCTACCAGAGCAACGTATCGCTGCCGGTCACCGATCTGCCGCCTGCTTCGTTGTAAAACCACAAACCGCCTACGCGGCCGGCGGCCACTTCGTGGCGGGTTCTTGTGGTGCTTGCATTGCCAGCTCAATGGCCCTCCCGATGGTCGGGGACGAGTTTCTCGATCCCGACCATAGGGAGGGCTGTTCCGTTAGCTGTGCAGATACCAAGAAGACTCGCCACGAAGTGGCCGCAAGTTCCTTTCTCCCGATATCATGCGGCGCGGAGCGGATCTGCACGTGGCCCTTCTTTACGGAAGGGCCACACTAACAATCGCTGGCCTACGAGGAGTGTCGGGAGAAAGGAAAGCCGCGTAGGCGGTTTACCCGCTTCGGCTACATCTGCCCGTGACTAATCGACACAACGTAGTAAAGCGCCGGCACCTCGCCGATATTCTTCAGCCCGTGCATCTGGTCCGACGCGGTATAGATCACGTCGCCTACCTCCACCGTCTCGGGCTTGCCGGCGTTCAGGTACTCGAGCTTCCCCTCGCGCGGGAGGATGTACTCGGTATTGCGATGGTGGTGCGGTGGGTGCGGCATCTGCCCCGGCGGCAGCATGGTCTGGTGCACCTCCATGAACTCACCTGTCGGCAGAGTCCCGTGCATGACGGCGCGCGACCAGCCGCCGTTCGGGTGCTCGGACACCGGCATGTCGCTGAAGCGAAATACCCTGGACACCCCGACCGGGCCATAGTCGTCCGCCGGGCTGCTGGCCGGTTTCGCTCCAGCCGACGGCTCCCCCTGCCCGTCGGCGATTGCGCCCAGCGACAGTAAAGCAGTCATGCCCATCCATATGTCCCTGCGATTGATCTCCATCTGATTCCCCTTCCGCGCTACCCGCCGCCATGCGACCTAACGATAAACCGCCATGCCGGCCGCAGTCACTGCGCGTCCCATGCTGTCCGCGCACAGGGCGCTAGTACACGCCGCGAAAGCCGATAGCAAATAGCTGGTCCCGCGTCACGGTCGCTTCAATGCTTTCCGGCGGAAACGCCGACCAGTGCCCCACGCCGGCCGCCTCCAGCGCCCGCAGCGCTTCGCCCTCGTAGCGAAACCGCCGCACCTGCATGCCTGCCATGGTGAAGCTTTGCAGCCCGCTCCGCACCGGCTCGGCTTCCAGCAGGTAACTCGTGCCCGTCGACCGCAGCCGAAACCGCACCAGATTTGTTCCCCAGTCCATGCTGCGCCCGCTCCCCCATTCCCGCTCTGCTTCCAGACTAATCCGGCCCTCTGCCGACCTGGAAGGTGAAGAAACAGCGACGGAGGTTCGCGCACCGACATCGCATAGCAGCGTCGGCTCTCGAAGCCTGCCAAAAGAGCGAAAAGTAGGCCCCCGCGGAAAGGATCGCAACCCATGAACATGACACGTAAGGACGATACAGTTCTCGTCACCGGCGGTTCCGGCTACGTTGGCAGTTCGCTGATCGAGGCGCTGCTTCGGCAGGGCTACCGGGTGCGAACCACGCTGCGCTCGCTTACCCGCGCCGAGGAGGTGCGCGCCTGGGTGGCGGGCGCCCTCGAGCCCGGGTCGGCCGACCCCGACCGCCTCAGCTTCTACGCCGCCGATCTCCTCAGCGATGGGGGCTGGCTCGACGCGGCGGAAGGCTCCAGATACGTGCTCCATGTCGCGTCTCCCCTGGGCCAGGGCGTGCCAAAAGGGACGGATCTGGTGACCCCGGCGCGCGAGGGCACGCTTCGGGTTCTCCGGGCATCTGCCACTGCCGGCGTCGAGCGCGTCGTATACACGTCCTCGCTGATCGCCGCGCACGCTGCTGCTGTTCCCGGGCTCATTCGGCAGCCCCGCATCGACGAGGAAACCTGGACGGACCCGGACGCCCGCGGTTTGGGCGAGTACGGCCGCTCGAAAACCCTGGCCGAACGGGCGGCATGGCAGTTCCTCGAAGAAAACGGCAGCGGCATGACCCTGGCGACGGTGCTGCCCGGCCTGATTGTCGGTCCGGTTCTCACCAAGAATGTGTCCGGCTCGGTCGAAATCGTGTCTCGCCTGCTCGCGGGCAAGGTGCCCGCCCTTCCCCGCATCGGCTTTGCAACGACAGACATGCGCGACCTCGCGGAGCTCCACATTCTGGCCATGACCGCGCCCGAAGCCGCCAATGAACGATTCATCGGCGTCGGCGACTTCCTCTGGCTCGCCGACATAGCCCGCATCCTGCGCGAGCACTATCCCGCCTATGCGGCCAAGATCCCCACGCGGCGCTTGCCGGACTTCGTCATTCGCCTGGCCGCACCGTTTCAGGAGGAAGCCCGCTTTATGGCGCCGCAGCTTGGCATCCAGCGGGAGTTTTCCTCGGCCAAGTCAGCCCGGCTGCTTCGCTGGCAACCCCGTCCCGCAGAGGAAGCCGTTCTCGCCTGCGCCGAAAGCCTGATCCGTCGCGGCGCGGTTTAGCTCTCCTTAGTCTCCAAGAGTTGCCGCAGCCGCGCGCACTGTTTCGCGCAGCCAGCCATGCTGCGCATCCTTGTCCTGCCTTCCGTGCCAGCACATCAGGTAGTCAAAGCCGCCCAGCTCCCGGGGAGGCTTGAGCAGGCGCATTGTCTCGGGGTCTAACTCCATCATGGCCAGCCGCTTCGGCAGGGTAACCAGAAGATCCGTTCCGACGACCATGCGCATGGCCACGGTGAAGTACGGAACCGTCATTCTGCACCGGCGGCTTGTGTGGAGACGCAGGAGCGCGTCTTCAACCAGAATCTGCCGGCCGTGCAGCACGTCGATGCAGACGTGGCCGGCGGCCAGGTATTGTTCAAGCGACAGTTTCGGTGGCAGCACGCTCTCCTTGGCCGCGACGCACACAAACTCGTCCGTAAACAGAAGCTCGCTGCGCAGCTCCGGCGGGATCGCCTGGATCGCCGCGTCCAGAACCAGGTCGAGCCGGTTGCGCTCGAGCTCCGCGAAGCGGTCGTTCGACCAGGCCTGAAATGCGATGGAAACCGCCTCCCAGCCTTGGCACTCCTGCGCCAGTCTCGCACCCAGAAGACGGGCCGCATTGTCGGTGGCGGCGATGCGGAAGCTGGCAGCGTCGCACATCGGGTTGAAAGTCGTTCCGGAGATCAGCCGATCGAGTTGCGGAAGCAGTACGGTCAGTTCCCCAAGCAGCGCCACACCCCGCACCGTTGCCTCGTAGCCCTGCGGCGTGCGGACCAGCAGATCGTCCCCGAACAGCTCGCGTAAGCGCTCCAGTGCGCGGCTCACCGCCGGCTGGCTGAGGCGCAAACGCTTCGCCGCGCGCGAGATGCTTCGCTCCTCGACTAAGACCGGAAGATAGATGAGTAAGTTCAGATCGGCTTGCCGTAGTTGCGTCACACGTATAGCCATCTTGTGCATTATGCATGACGTATTGGCTGATAAGTAAGCGTCTTACTAAGCGGCGGTATGGAAGTATCCGGTATGGACTATTAAGGAGCGGCAAGTATGGCAAAGACAGCGATCGTGACTGGCGCATCAGGCGGTATTGGCCGGGGAGCCGCGGAACGGCTTGCCGTGGACGGGTTCCGCGTTGTGGTTCATTATGCCGGCAACCCGGACAAGGCGAACGAAGCAGTCAAGGCGATCCAAGCCGGAAGCGGAGAAGCTATCGCGATCGGCGGAGATATCTCAAAAACCGCGGCGGTCGACGCACTCTTTACACAGGCAGCGGCCCAGTTCGGTTCAGTCGATGTCGTGGTGAATTGCGCGGGCATCATGCCGCTCGCCAAGATCGAGCAAGGCGATATGGATGCCTTCGACAAAGTCATCGCGACCAACCTGCGCGGCACGTATCTCGTCATGAACCAGGCCGCGAAACATATCGCCTACGGCGGGCGTGTCATCGTGTTTTCGAGCAGTGTTCTCGGTAAGTCGCTGCCCTCCTACGGTGCCTACATCGCCTCCAAGGCAGGCGTGGAAGGCCTGGTCAAGGTGCTTGCCAATGAGCTGGGCGAGCGCCGTATCACGGTCAACGCGATTGCGCCCGGCCCAGTCGCGACTGAGCTCTTCCTCAAAGGCAAGAGTGACGAACAGCTCGCTGCGATGGGGAAAATGGCCCCACTCGGCCGCATCGGCGAAGTGGAGGACATTACCGGAACGATCTCGTTCCTCGCTGGAAAAGACGGCGGCTGGGTGAACGGTCAGGTGCTGCGCGTCAACGGCGGCTTTGCCTGAGCCTGCGAAGGCCGAACGGTAGCGGCGAGAAGGAGGCGGTATGAAGCAGGTCATTCTGATTACAGGTGCGTCAAGCGGCATGGGCAAGCTCGCGGCCGAAGCGCTGGCAAACTCCGGACACACGGTCTTTGCCAGTATGCGTGGAATCGCCGACCAAAACGCGGAAGTCGTCCGGAACTACGCAAAATTTGCGGAGGAGCACGGGGCCGAGCTCCACACCGTTGAGCTCGATGTCAGCTCGGGCGCGTCGGTCACCGCTGCCGTTGAAGAAATCCTCACCAAGGCAGGACGGATTGACGTCGTCATCCACAATGCGGGTCACATGACCTTCGGACCGCTTGAGGCGTTTACTCCGGAGCAGCTTGCAGAACAGTACGATGTCAACGTCCTCAGTACGCAGCGGCTCAAGCGGGCCGTGCTTCCCGTCGTGCGTAGGCAGGGCAGCGGCCTTTTAATTTGGAACTCCAGCAGCAGCGCCGCCGGCGGCACACCGCCGTACCTGGGCCCTTACTTCGCGGCAAAGGCTGGCATGGACGCACTCGCCGTCACCTACGCCAAAGAGCTGACACGCTGGGGCATTGAAACCAGCATCGTCGTTCCGGGTGCATTCACCAAGGGTACAAATCACTTCGCGAACGCCGGTCAGCCCGAAGACAACGAGGTTGTCGCGGCTTACGAGAATGGACCATTTAACAACTTCGGCGATCAGGTGAAGAAGGCGTATGCCTCCATCGTGCCGGAAGACGCCGATGTGGCCAAGGTCGCCGAGGCGATGGTCGCGATCGTAAACGCGCCCCGCGGCAAGCGGCCCTTCCGCGTGGGCATTGATCCTACTGATGATGGCTCTATGGTCGTGAACCCGATGCTTGATCGGGTGCGCGCCGAGATGCTGCACCGTGTAGGCTTCGCTGACTTACTGACCGTGAAGCAATGACGGTTGTCGATTTATATGACGACTTACATCGACGTTCTATCTGGAGGAAGTCATGGGACATACAGTCAAGGTAATCCTTGGTGGATTCACCTTGCTGGCGGCCGTTTTCGGACTCAAGCAGGTCTTTGCGTTGACAACCGCTGCGGCAGTCGGCGGCTTTCTCGGCCTGTGGCTCGTCGCCGTTCTCATCAACCTTGCATTTGGCGTGCTCCAGTCTGGCTATTCCCTGCGCGAAGAGTTGCCGATCGCGGCTTTGTGCATGGCAGTCCCGGCCGTTGGAGCTTTTTTGCTGTAGGGGCTGCCGGCGGCGAGGCGAAAGAGATTCGCTTCCCGGCGCGACCCGGGTCTTTCCTAAACACCCTGGAGCGGCGACCCGTCCACCCGGTAGCGCCGCCATCGCCCGAGCAGCGATCGAGGCGCCACGACCCGCAGGCGGACCCCGTCTTCTTCAACGGCGGTACCCTGCCGCCGCTCGAAGCTACGAGCGACCACGGTCCCGCCACGCTCCAGCGCCGCCACCACTTCGCCCTCGCTTTGCGGCACCCACAGCTCTGCTTCTTCCAGCGGGTCTGCCATCAACGCCGCATCAATGGCCAGCAGCAGCCGTTCGACCCCGGTCCCGCGCAGCGCCGACACGCCGATCCCGCTCTCGATCAGCGCGGACTGCTCCCCGGCCGGCAGCAGGTCCAGCTTGTTCATCACCTCGATGCGTGGCTTGGAGAGCACGTCCAATTCGCCCAGCACCTTTTCCACTTCGAGCTTGTGCTCTTCGGACCGAGGATCGGCCGCGTCGCGGACATGGAGCAGCACCTCTGCCTTTTCGACCTCTTCGAGAGTCGCACGGAAGCTCGTGACCAGCGTGGTCGGCAGATTGCGGATAAAGCCCACCGTGTCTGAAAGCAGCGCCTTGCGTCGTGAGGGCAGCTCGAGTGCCCGCAGCTTCGGGTCGAGCGTGGCAAACATGCGCGACGAGGCAAGCACCCCGGCACCGGTGAGCAGGTTGAACAGGGTGCTTTTGCCCGCGTTGGTATAGCCCACCAGCGCGATGGTCGGCACCGGGGCTGACTCGCGGCGCGAGCGCTGCTGGTGCCGCACCCGGCGCACCCGCTCCAGCTCGCGCCGCAGAATCACCAGCCGCTTGCCAATGCGCCGGCGGTCGGTTTCCAGCTGCGTTTCGCCGGGGCCTCGGGTGCCGATGCCACCGCCGGTCTGCGACATGGCGCTACCCCGCCCGGTCAAGCGCGGCAGCATGTATTCCAGCTGCGCCAGCTCCACCTGCAGCTGGCCCTCGCGGGTCCGCGCGTGTTTCGCAAAGATATCCAGGATCAGCTGTGTGCGGTCGATGATCGGGCACGGCAGCGCGTCTTCCAGATTGCGCAGCTGGGTCGGACTCAGGTCGTAGTCCACCAGAATGATCGCGGCTGCGGTCGAGGCCGCGGCACCGGCTAGCTCCTCAACCTTGCCTGAGCCGAGCAGCGTCGCCGGGTCGGGCCGCGCGCGACGCTGCTCCATGGTGCCCGCAACCACCGCGCCCGCGGACTCGGCCAGCTCGCGGAACTCCGCGGTCTCGTCTCCATCGTCCAGGTCCGCCCGCAGCAGCCGCTCGGCCGCCAGCTGCTGCAGGCCGCTTGAGGTAAGCGCCGTTTCGCGCGCCAGCTGCGCGCTGCGGCCAAGCGTCGGCTTCAGCCCCGTGAAGCGGGGGAACACCAGGAACGCACGCTCGCCTCGGGACGCAACGGCAGCGGACGTAGGGTCGCGCTCCGCAGAGCGGGCTGCTTCTCCATCCGGAGCGGATCCGGAAACGCGCGCCAGCTTATGCGCCCTGCGCGTGATCGACAGCGTTTCCCGGCACGCCGGTATTGTTGCCGCCCAGCGCCGTTCCATGCGCCAGGGGACGGTGTTCCGTGTGGAGCACCGAGCGCGTGCTTACCACTGTGGAGATGGCATGCTTAAAGATCAACTGCTCCTGGCTGTTGTTCTCCAGCAGCACCGAATACTTGTCAAACGACCGAATCTTTCCTGTCAGCTTTACGCCCGATACCAGGTAAATCGTGATCGGGGTCTTGTCCTTGCGGACTGTGTTCAGAAAAGTGTCCTGGATGTTCTGTGCCGGCTTGTTCTCCATGTGCCGATCTCCTCTTCATTACGCGGTCCGCGGGATCCACGGCTGCGCTGTGTCTTGTCGGTGAGAAACCAGTGGTCTCCTGGCCTGCGCCTGGAGAAGTCTTAAAATCATGGCCCGCTACACGTGCAGCAACACCATCCAGCATCGCACCCAAACGATGTTTCATTTTGGGTCAACATCCGTAGAATGCCAAACTTCCGTACTCCCGCACAGTAAAAAAGTGGTTGCATCGCGCAATTTCATACGCTAGCGACGGACGGCGTGCTTTCCGGCCCTGCGACTGCCTACGCGACCGGCCGACGGCTGCCCGACCCGGCCCCCGCCTGCGCCCACAGCCTCGTCCGCGTTTTCTCCGGGCCGGGGCGGCAGGGGCGTATCCCGCCGCACGATGCCGCCTTCGAGACGGTACTGGGTCACATTTACCGTCTTCGGGTGGAAACTCCCGTTCTCATCCTGCGTCACCACGCCGTCCGGTGTCGAGCGGATCGTGAAGGTCGGCTCCACTCCCATCTTGTCGATGGTTTCCTTGCCGACCACAACCGGCAAAAAGCCCTGCTGCTCGCGCAAACGGTAGGCTGTCTCGTAGCGGTGTTTTTTCGCATTCCAGATAAACACGCGCACCTGGTCCCAGTCGTACGGCAGCCCGTCCTTGAACTCGGTCGTGACCGTCACATACTGGCCTACCTGGTGCGGCGCGGGCACGGGGGCGGCCGGCACGGCAGCCTGCGCCTCAGCAGCCTCTTTGGGGTGTTTGCGGGCGAAGGCGGCCTTGGTTTCGGCGCGCTTCTCGATCCGCTTCTGCTCCTCAGGCCCGATGTGCTTGGCCGGCGCTTCGCCGTTGTCGAAAACGGTGTTCAGCAGGTAGGCGCCGATGATGTGGTGGCCCTCCGAGTACTGCGCTACCTCGTCCGGCACATCCACGTCGAGTCCGCGTGCGAGCACCCAGCCCACCTTGCCGGCGCTGTCGCGCACCAGCCACCAGTCTTCCATCGGCTGCGCGTTCCAGGCGGCGTCCGGATCCAGGTCGGGCGCGGTGTACTTGTCCGGATGCGGCGGGGCCGCGGCAAATACGGTAGAGCCGCTCTGCTCCTTCTTGACCACGGCCGGGCGCACGGGCCGGGTCGGGCGCGCACGGGGTTTGAAGCCTTTGGGCTGCAGCAGCGCCTGCGGCGGCAGCGGTTTGGCGACCGACGCCCGCAGGAGCAGCTGCAGCTTGTCATTGGCGGGCAGCAGGTACAGGTGCTCGGTTTTGCGGCCCGGCGTCAAGTGGAGAAAGATCTCATCGCGCAACACCCCGGTCGCGAGCACGGGGTCTTTCGCGTGGTCCCGGTCGAGCGCGGCAAAGCGGTCGAATTCTGCCTGGTCGATGACCGCGTGCTCTTCGAGCCAGCCGACTTTGCCGTCGGGCGTGCGCACCTTGTAAAAGCGCCGCTCGTGCGCGACCACGGCCAGCCGCTCGCCATTGTGGATGTCCTCGACATGGTTTGACACAGCCGCTAGGCGGTCGCGGATGTAGGTGCCGCGCGAGATCACGTACACGTAGCCCTCCCTGCCCGGCGCGTGCAGCCCCTTGCACCCGGAAAGCAGGATGGCAGTGGCAGCGAGCGCGAGGAGGAATGTGTGGCGAAGGCTAGGCACGGTCCGCCCCAGCATAGCATCGGGCAATGTGTGGTGAGGGCTTCGGACGTTTACCGTCAGGTACGTCCTAGTGGCCGGCCACTCAGGGAGTCGCGACCACTGCGGTTACAAATGCCGGAGAGACGCTGCCCGTGGACGCTGACGAGGTAAGAGTCAGCGAGCCGGGTGTCGCCGCGCTCGCGCCGGCGATGGCATATGCCTCCAGGTCCGGCGAGCCGCCGGCGGTGGCCACCAGCAGGTACCCGTGCGAGCTGTCCTCGGCGAGCGAGACAGGGTCTCCGCCTTCGGTCGAGCTGCCTGCCTTCAGCGTCGAGATGGCCGTTCCCATCGGGGTAAGCGCACCAGTCGTCGCGTTCAGGGAAAACTGGCTGATGCTGCTTGCCGTTGAGTTCGCCACGTACACGTATGTTCCCGTTGATTCCACCAGCACCGCGCCCGGCCCAAGCGCCGTCGGGTAGGGCGAGCCTGTTGCTGTGCCCAGCACAGCGCTTGTGAGCTCAGTCAAAGTGCTGTCCGTGTGAATCAAGAAGACACGCACGCCGCTTGTGCCCGTTTCCGTAACGAAGAGGAACTTGCTGGATGGATCCACGGCTACCCCCACGTCGGCGTAGCCGTTGCCGGGCGTGTTTTGGAGCGCACCGCTGCTGAGCACGCCATTTTTAGGATTGAACCCTAGAGTGGCCACGCCTGTTGTACCGAGCGCAACGAAAAGCTCGGTCCCATTCGGCGCGAACGCGATCTGCGACGCCGATATGCCTTTCAGGCTAAGTGTGCTTTGCTGCGTCAGCGTTCCATGGATCTGATCGATGCTGTAGGTGTACACCATGGGGCTCGTGGTCGTACCTGCTCCTGAGGTGTTGTTTGACACCACGGCCAGGTAGTTCCCGGAAGGGTCGACCGCCATCGCATTGGCTGCGATCGACACCGGCAGGGCACTGCCGCTGTTACCCAGCGTGAGAGAGCCGTTGCTGTTGACGACATAAACGAACAGTCCGCCCGGCGTGGCAAGACCGCCTAGAACAGCACCGCTGCCCACCCATAACAGCGTGCCTTTGGGATTGATGGCAAGCGCGCTTGGGGGTACGCCGATCGAGAGCAGCGCCTCATCGTCGAGCGCCGCGAACCGCGGCGG
>CAXTMW010000071.1:2278-5005 GCA_964245455.1 uncultured Acidobacteriaceae bacterium | reverse complement strand
AGTTGCGGGTTCTGGAGATTGGCCAGCACCCCGCTCTTGAGGGAGAACGCAGCGATGTTCTGGAGGGATGTACTTCCGTTTGCAATGTAAACGGCGTCCACTGTCGAACCTGAGCCGGAACCCGAGCCAGAGCCGCTGCCCGTTCCTGTGCTGACCGGCTGGAAAAACTTGCCGCACCCTGCAAGAACTGGCAGGCAGGAAAGAAGCACGGCAGCGTGCCACGCTCGTTTGCCCGCCCTCAACAGCGCTCCGCGCCTGCGATTCATACTGATCACTCGCCGCTTTCGCCCTCGCTGTCCTTCAGACGCTGCAAGCCGGGCGTTTGTTTCCGCCTTAACCCTGTTCGCTCAGCACGACCGGGTGGATCGCCTGCTCGTACAGCGAGGCATCGCGCGCCACCACCGTCAGTCCGGACTCGGTCACGAAGTAATTGCGCCGGTCGTCCTCAGGGTTGTAGCCGATCACCGTGCCTTCCGGCAGGTGCACATCGCGGTCAATAATCGCGCGTCGAATCCTGCAGTGCCGCCCGATGTTGACGTGCGAAAACACAATGCTCGACTCGACCGTTGAGTAGGAGTTCACCCGCACATCCTGCGAAAACAACGACTGCGACACACAGGCACCGGACACAATGCACCCGGCCGAGATCACCGAATTGACTGCCGAGCCGTCATGCCCGGCAGAACCGTACACAAACTTTGCCGGCGGGTACTGCCGAACTCGCGTCCGCATCGGCCACTCATGGTCGTACAGGTTAAACACCGGGTTTACCGAGGCGACATCCATGTTGGCGTCGTAATAGGCGTCCAGCGTGCCCACGTCGCGCCAGTACAGCTCCTTGCGGTTCTCATCGACAAAGTTATAGGCCGACATCTTGTACTTGCCCAGGATATCCGGCAGGATGTTGTGACCAAAGTCATGCTGCGAGTCGGTCCGCTCCGCGTCGCGCATCAGTGCCGGCAGCAGCACGTCTGTATTGAAGACGTAAATGCCCATCGACGCATCGACCATCTCCGGGTTCCACGGCGAACGCAGATGGGTCGCTTTCGGCTTCTCAAGGAAGCCGGTCACCTCGCCTTGCTTGTTCACCTCGACGACCCCGAAGCGCGACACTTCATCGGGCCGGATCGGCAGGGTCGCGAGCGTCACATCCGCGCCCGAGTCCACATGCTGCGCCAGCATCTTGCCGTAATCCATTTTGTAGATGTGGTCGCCCGACAGGATGATGATGTGCTTCGGCTTTTCGGCGCCGATCGAATAAATGTTCTGGTACACCGCGTCCGCCGTGCCCTGGTACCAGTTCTTGCCTACGCGCTGCATCGGCGGCAGGATCTCAATAAATTCACCCAGCTCCTGCGCCACCGCACCCGACCAGCCTTCGCGGATGTGCCGGTTCAGCGACAAAGCCTTGTACTGCGTCAGGATGTACACCCGCCGCAGGTCCGAGTTGATGCAGTTGGAGAGCGTGATGTCGATGATGCGGTAGTGACCGCCGAATGGAACCGCGGGTTTTGCGCGATCGCGCGTCAAGGGAAACAGCCGTTCACCGGCCCCGCCCGCAAGCAAAACGCCGAGTGTGTCTTTCATGCCCGTCCTTCCCTGCCGGAGGCTTCTGTGTGTGCCGCCGGGTCTCTACTGCTCAGCTTTGCCGCGCACTCCTATGTACCGCACCATCGCGCTCCGGGCAAGGCAGCGCTCGGCCTCCTAGGCCTCGGCGGGCGGGTCCTCGCTCTTGCTGGTATCCGAATCATGGGTATCGGAACCCTCGCCCGCATCCCCTTCAATCGCAATGCGCAGCGAACGGAGAAAGCTTACATCCTGCGCCGTGAATTCCGCAGCCGCGGCCCCTTCTTCAACCGGCACCCCGGCCGGTTCGGTGACCACTTCATTGAGCCCGATGGTCGCCTCCAACATCAGCAGCACATCAAAGCCCTGCCGCCGGATATCCTGCACCACGCCCGCGATCTGCTCCGACTCCGACACGCTTTCGTGGATCGCTTCCCCGAGTTGCTCCACCAGTTTCCGCAGATTGCGATTCAAGCGCCTCACCCCATCTTCCTCAAGCGATCCCGCGCCCATCCGTTGGCGCTCATTTTCGCTCATTCGTTGTCTAACCCTACGTTGGATGGCCGGGCGCAGCAACACGCATCCACTGCTTCGCAACTCTTTTACCCTCCTGTAGCTGCTTCGATAAACACATCGGTTAGCGTTGGCAACCTGCGCCGAGGAGCTCGGTCAAGGGTCTCTGCGCGAGCCTACATGGACGATGGAGATCTTCCAATGGGTCTCCGACACGGTAATCGCGCTTGCGGTAATTGCATCTGAGCATCGGCTTAACCCGCTGCAACTCCGGCGGCCCCTCAGCAAAGTCACGCGTGGACCCGAGTTCCCGAACCTCGCCGCGGGTGGCGATACACTGGGCGCATGCGACCCGGCCTTTTTGGGCGCGCGCTCGGCATCGGCGTGCGCCTTGCTTCTCAGCGGGTTCTTCCCGCCAACCCTCCGCAGCGTACCCCGTCTGAGGAGCGCCTGCGCTCTGCCGCCCGCGTTCGCCAGGGCGAAACGCTTGGTCGCGGCACCCGCAATGTTGGACGGGGCAGCCGCAACTTCGGCCGCGCTCTGTGGAACCCCTTCGCCCACGCCGGCTCCATTCTCTGGCTGGAAGTCACCGGGATGTTTTTCGCACTATTCTCCGTGCTCTTCGCACAGCATCTGTGGACGCTACGC
>CAXTMW010000071.1:0-2268 GCA_964245455.1 uncultured Acidobacteriaceae bacterium | reverse complement strand
GAGCACCTGCGGGACGGCAGGGGCCAGGCACTGGACAGCTCACCTATCAATGAAGAAGGAGCGTGAACCATGAGCACCACCCAACAGACCGAACGCGTCCCGCTATCGCTGAACCAGGAATTCGTCGTCCTCTTCGACTCCGGCGGTGAGGACGGTCCGTTCGGCCCGCACTACCACATCGTCGAGGCCTGGCGCTCGGGGGCCGAACACGCCCACTTCCTTGTCTCCTCCGGCTTTACCCTGGTCTTCCTGTACTTCGCGGTGTCCTCCTTCGCCCGAGCCCGCGCACGCGCCCGCCGACGCCGCGCGGAGTCGCGGGCGTAAGCCTCCTTCAAAGCTACCGTACCAATCAGCCCTTCCAGCCTTCCAAAAAACGATGCTCCCAGGCTCGCGAGTTACGAACTGACGCGCTCTCGGCGTAATTTCCCGTCGCGGGACACACAGCATTACTCTCGATTCCCCAGCAGCCCGATTTGAAATAGAGGAACAGGAGCCTGTGGGCGATGATTGCCTCCGAACGCTGCCGCGTCAAGCGGGACGGGAGGAAGGCATTGAAGCGACTTACGCTCCTGCTCGCAGGAGCTGCCGCACTGTTTGCAACCGGCTGCGGCTTCACCGCCAACACGCTCCCTGCTCCGCCCGTCCCGGTGGCAGGCCCTGCCCCGACCCCGCCGCCCGCTCCACCGCAGCAGCCGGCGAGCCACAACAGTTGGACCTGGGTCGCCGGCGACACCATGGGTGACCACGCCGGCGTATACGGCGTACAGGGCATCGCGGCTGCGGCAAACACGCCGGGCGGCCGTTCCGGCGGCGCAAGCTGGACCGATACATCCGGCAACTTCTGGCTGTTCGGCGGCCTCGGGCTTGATCGCAATGGCGTCAGCAACTTTCTTAACGACCTGTGGGAGTTCAAGAATGGCGCGTGGACCTGGGTTAGCGGCTCGGACCTGGGCACGCAGCGGCAACCGGGGCAGTACGGCGCACGCGGCGTCGCGGCTTCCGGCAATGTTCCCGGCGCTCGCGCCCTCGCTGTGACCTGGACCGATCCTGCCGGAACACTCTGGCTCTTCGGAGGTGAGGGCATCGACTCCGCCGGCACTCTCGGCTATCTGAACGACCTATGGGCGTACAGCGGAGGCAAATGGACCTGGATGGCCGGTTCCAACCTGGTTGGCCGGCCCGGCAGCTACGGCGCCATGGGCGTTGCCGCAGACACGAACAGTCCCGGTGCGCGGTATGAGGCCGTCGGCTGGGCTGATGCGGAGGGGGCCCTCTGGCTGTTTGGCGGCGCGATCGGCCCGGAGGGGCAGTTCAACCTCGTGAACGACCTATGGCGCTACAGCGGCGGGCAGTGGACCTGGATGGGCGGATCCGATGAGCCGAACCAGCCGGGAACGTACGGAATGCTCAGCGTCGCGGCGTCCGCGAATACGCCCGGAGCTCGCGTTGCCTCCAGCGTATGGACCGACACAAGCGGAACCGTTTGGCTTTTTGGCGGAAACGGTCCGGACGCGAGCGGCGCGGTGGACTTCCTCAGCGATCTTTGGAGCTATCGCGCGGGGCAGTGGACCTGGGTACAAGGGGCGAAGCTGGGCGCCCAGCCGGGCATCTACGGGACGCTCGGCACCCCTGCTTCGGGCGATGCTCCGGGAGGACGGAGTGCCGGCCTGAGCTGGGTAGATGCATCCGGCAAGCTCTGGCTCTTCGGCGGCCTGGGCTATGACGCGACCGGGGCCCACTCGTACCTCAACGATCTGTGGGCATACCAGCCATGACCTTCCATGCGACAGCGCCCTGTTCATGGCGCTTTCCGCGAACCCGGGCGTACAGCTCACACAGGACATTCCATGACACAGGCACAGAACAGCACGACGCCTGCAACACCGATACAGATCGAGAGCTGCCGCAAGATCCTCGTGGCGAAGCTCGACAGCCTTGGCGACTTTCTCCTGGTGACCCCGTTTTTGCGAGGCCTGCGCCACGCCGCGCCGCACGCGCACATCGATCTGCTGGTTGCGCCGCAAACGCTGCCGCTTGCCGAGTTGTGTCCCTATGTCGACCGGGTTGTCGGCTTCCAGGTCACCCAGCAGGGTGAGTCGTTCACGGCGGCAGCCTCGGGAGCGCCCGCCAGCCGCGATGGATTTCTGGCCGACTTTGCCGCGCATGCCTATGACCTGGCGATTGTTCCGCGGTGGGATCTCGATATGGGCTTTGCTTCCTGGGTCTGCCGCAGCTCGGAGGCTTCGAGCCGGGTCGGCTTTGCCGCGC
>CAXTMW010000070.1:13737-16516 GCA_964245455.1 uncultured Acidobacteriaceae bacterium | reverse complement strand
CGCTTAAACCATGCAGCCGGGTTGGGCAGGGAAGGGACGCCCGCGCCGCTGACCGACAGGTGGCGTAGCAGCAGCAGCCCGGCGGCGCCGAACAGGAGGTTTGCTGCCCAGACACCCAGCGCGACCGGCAGCTTGTTTTGCCGGGCCAGGGCCACGCCGGTTGAGGAAAGAAAGTAGTAGATAAACACCAGCGCGATCGACAGCACAAAGCCGGCGCTTTTGCCGCCGCGGCGAGAGCTGATGCCGAGCGGCACCCCGACCAGCATCAGCACCAGGCACGCGAACGGGTAGGCGAAGCGTTTGTCGAGCTCGATCTGGAACCAGCGCCCGCCCGGCAGGCGTGCCAGCCTGCGCAGCTCGGTGTTGGAGAGTGCGAGCACCGGCGAGGGGGCACGCACAGAGTGATTTGTATCATCTGCTTCCGAGACCAGCGGCAGGTCGGTCTGCTCGAAGGTTGACACGTTGTACTGATTCCCGTTCTGCGCATCCACCTGCTGCTGCGTGCCGTTACGCAGGCGCATGATCACCGACGCGTTCCGGTCGTTGACCACCGTTGCCTGGGCTGCGGTGGTAATGCGCGGCACGGTCGGGTTTGACAGGTCGGCAAGGAACACTTTGCGCCACTCAGAGGCTCCCGTTGTTGCCCGAACGTCGTCGATGTACAGCACGATGTTCTTGAAGTCCTCGTAGAAGACACGCGGCTGCACCTCAAAGGAGGCCTGCGCGTTGCGCAGCTGGTCTTCGAGCGCAAGCGAGGCTTTCCACGCGGCGGGCGCCAGATAGAGCGAATTCAGCAGGCAGACTCCCAGGGCGAGAACCGCAACAATGCTCGCCGTCCTGGCAAAACTCCACACGCCGATGCCCGAAGCGCGCATGGCGGTGATCTCGCTGTCGGCCGCAAGACGGCTGAAGCCGAGCAGCACGCCGACAAGCACCGCCATCGGCACCGTCAGCACCAGGGTGTTAGGGATTGCGTAGAGCATGATGCGGAGCACCGCGCCCATGGAGCTTGTATTGCGGATGATGAGTTCGAGCAGGTGGCCCAGGTCCTTGGCGATAAACAGCACAAAGGTGAACAGCACTCCACCGAGCAGCGCGTGCGAGGTGATCTCGCGAAGGATGTAGCGTGTCAGGATGCGCATGAAGGCGGAGGCCCAGCCTGAGTTTACAGCAGCAGTCGCAAGTGGGGTTCAAGGGCCGGTCGGTCACTCGCCGTTCGGGAGAAACCGGTAGCCGACGCCGCGCACCGTTTTAAGGTACACAGGGTTTGCGGGCTCGTCCTCGATGTAGCGCCGCAAACGCACGACGAAGTTGTCGATCGCGCGGGTGTCGGTGTCCTCGCGCACCCGCCACACCTGCTCGAGCAGCTCCTTGCGAGGAATGATGCGGAAAGGGTGTTCGGACAGGTAGCGGAGGAACTCGGCTTCCATCAGGGTAAGGCGGGTGCGCTGGCCTTTCGCCCGCAGCTCCAGGAGTGAAAAGTCGATGGTGCGGCCGGCGAAATGAAACGAGGCCGGGGGGGCGCCGGCATCGGCCGCCTGCGGGTCGGGCGCAGCCTCGCGGGTTTGCCAACGCATCCGCCGCAGCAACACGTGGAGCCGGGCCAGAAGGATACCCAGATCGAACGGCTTCGGGAGGTAATCATCCGCGCCTGCTTCCAGGCCGCTCAGCACATCTTCCGGGCGCCCGCGCGCCGTTAACATCAGCACGGGCACGTAGTTGCCCAACCGTCGAAGCTCGGCTGCCACCGCGAACCCATCCATGCCGGGCAGCATGATGTCCAGCAGCACGGCCTCAAATGGAGGGTCCTTGGCGAGCCGGACCAGCGCGGTCTCGCCGTCATAGGCCAGCTCGACCTCGTAGCCCTCGGCCTGCAGGTTGAACAGCAGGCCCTGCGCCAGGTGCTGCTCGTCCTCGACGACCAGAATGCGTACCGGCAAGACGCGCGCCGGAGCGCTCACGAACGGACTTCCTCGGGAAGGGGCGCTGCGCCGGCCGGCAGGCTTTCCGGCAGGCGTGGCAGGCGCAGGGTAAATGTCGCTCCCGTGCCTTCACCGGCGCTCGCCGCCACGACGCTGCCGCCATGCTGTTTTGCGATGGTGCGCACCAGGAATAAGCCAAGCCCGGTGCCTTGTTTGCGCAGCACTGGGCGAATTGGCACCCGGTAAAAGCGCTTAAAAATGCGTTTCAGGTGCACGGCATCGATGCCGATGCCGCGGTCCATGACCTGGAAGCAGGCCTGGCCCTGCTCATCGCTGAAAAGGCTCACCTGGACCGAGCCTGCATCGGGCGAATACTTGATAGCGTTGCTGAGCAGGTTGCCGAGCGCTGTGTGCAGCACGTCGGCGTTTCCGCTTACAAACAGCGGCTGCGCCGGGACGTCGAGCGTGATGGTCGGCGATTCCGCAAGTCCGTTTTGGGCGAGCGCCCGCGCGACAGCTTCCTCGGCCAGTGCGCGCATATCGACCGACTCAAAGCCGTGCCGGCTGCCATGCTGCGTGACCTCGCCTGCTTTCAGTACCTGCTCGACAGTCGCAAGAAGCCGGTCGCTGTCGGCCAGCATAATCCTGTAAAACTCCTGGCGCTTTTCCTCGGGAACCGGCCGGCGCTGCAGGGTTTCGAGATACAGCCGGATGGAGGCGATCGGCGTCTTCAGCTCGTGGGTAACGGCGTTCAGGAACGAGTCCTGGCGCTCATTCCGCCGGACTTCGCGCACCAGGAAGATGGTGTTCAACACAACGCCGGCGATGAGCAGCAGCGTGACCGGAATGCCGAGGGC
>CAXTMW010000070.1:0-13727 GCA_964245455.1 uncultured Acidobacteriaceae bacterium | reverse complement strand
CATGCGGCAGGATCTCCCGCCAGTGCAGTCCAATCCAGCTGATGTTGAGCGCGAGCGCGAGCGCGACCAGGGCGACGCCAAGCAGGATCGCGAGCAGGATCGCCGGCCGCCGACGTGTGATCCGCATGTGCTTCAAACCCCCGCAACGGACAACGCCCGCCGGCTAGTATAGCTCGCGGGCGCTGGATTCTCCTGCCTATGCCTCAGGCGGTGCCGGCCGGCCGCGGATTCGCCGGGTCCCAAGCGGCGACCTTGATGTCGCGAGCCAGGCCCAGCTTTTTCAACAGCCAGATGCCGTAATAGTTCGGGTCGAACTCGTACCAGCGCAGCCCGTGCCGAGCCGACACCGGGTGCGCATGATGGTTATTGTGCCAGCCTTCACCGCCGGTCAGCAGGGCGACCCACCAGTTGTTGCGCGATTCATCACGGGTCTCAAAGCGTCGCGAGCCCCACATATGCGTCGCCGAGTTCACGAGCCATGTGGCATGGAGCCCGAGGGTGACGCGCAGAAAGATACCCCACAGAACCATCGAGACCCCCTCGCGCCAGCCGCCCAGCAGGTAGCCCCCACCCAGCAGGCCGAAGCCAACCGTCGTCAGGGAGATCCAGTGGTACTTGGAAAGCCAGACGTAAAAGGGGTCCCGGCCGAGGTCCGGCGCATACCGGGTCAGGATCGCAGTTTCGGCGTGCAGCGACTGGCCGCTCATGATCCAACCCATGTGCGCCCAGAACGTGCCTTCGGTCGGCGAGTGCGGGTCGCCCTCATGGTCTGAAAGCTGATGATGCACCCGGTGCGTGGCGACCCAAAAGATGGGTCCGCCCTCAAGTGACAGTGTTCCGCACACGGCTAGCACATGCTCCAGCCACTGCGGTACCTTGTAGCCCCGGTGCGTCAGCAGTCTGTGATAGCACATGCCGATGCCGATATTGATGGAGATGACGTAAAGAACAATCGCCGCCCCAAGACCTGCCCAGCTGAAGAAGAAGAGCGCTGCGATCGCAAGCACATGAAACAACGCCATGAAGCCGGTCGTGACCCAGGAAACAGACCCGCCCTGGTGTGTTCTGCCGAGCGTCGGCGTTTCTGGAGAGGCGGCCGGACGAGCCTTGGTCGAGGCTTTGGCGGTGCTGACGGTAACTACTTGTGCTTCTTGAACTTCAACGGGCATGAGGCTATTCCTGCTCCCTTGGGGATGGAGTTTCTCTGAGGTCTGAGCCTAGCAGGCGATCGGGAGCGCGGTTGTAAGACTTGTGTAATGAAGCCTGTGCCGGCCGGCTGATGCCCGCGCGCAAGAAAAAGTTGCGCGCTGCGACAACATTGAACTTTTCCAGAGCATCTAGATAGGCATAAGGTATTTTCACCGTGGGTTACTTCCGTGCCGCAGGCGCATGGTTACATGGGCACACCAGTACCCCCCTACACGAGGATAGATGCCATGATCACCACCATCCATGCCCGTCCCCAAACGCATGCCGCCTTCCGCGGCGTTGCCAACAGCAAACAAATACTGTGCCCACGCTGCGCCGAGCCGGTTGGAATCGCGCGCGGCGTTCGCGAAGCCGCAAGGCTGATTAGTACTCATCGCTGCCTGGCGGCCTCCGCCGACATGCTTCAACCCTCGACCGCGGTCCCCTTTAGCTGAGAGCATCTATAGATGGCGCTCCAGACGACCGGGTGAAGTTACGCGGGAGTTGCAGGGGGAAAACGCGCCTTTCATGGGCGCGTTTTCTTATGGGCGCATTGCTGCTATCCCTAAACCTGCCGGTCTCGGGACCTCGCCCGAGTGTCTGGGAGCGCCGGCGGTGCATAAAGCCCATCGGACGCGGCAAACATCGCCTCCAACTTCCCAGTAATGCATCGTTGTGTCTTTTCAGCGAGCTTTTTGCCGTCTGCGGTCAGGTAAAAGACGTCGATGGCGATCTCGCCCTCCGTATCGATCAGCGCCACCTCGATGTTGCAGCGGCAATCGGCGATCACGGTGGATAGTGCGCGAAGAAGGCCGGGAGAGTCGGGGGAAACGACCTGCAGTAAGGTGCTGTGACTGGAACTTTGCGCGTCGAAGTGGAACCGGGTCTCAACGGCAGCGCGAGCCGGAGCTTTCCGCCGCGGACGTTCGCGGGAGCGCAGCATGTCGTCAACCAGCGCAGCCCCGCCCAGCGCGGCCCGAAGGCTCGCAAGAAAACGCCCGTGCTCCCCGGGGTTTAGCTCCAGCGTGCGAAAGGGATCGGTGAACTGAAAAGAGTCGAGGATCAGGCCGGCCGCATTTGAAAAAGCATCCGCCTTGACGATGTTCATCCCCCAGGCCGACAGTGCACCGGCCATGTCGGCGAAGAGCATGGGTCGGTCGCGGGTAATCAACGTCACTTCATGCAGCTGCCGGTGCTGCCGATACGCAAGCTGTACTGCTTCAACAGGGAGGTCAAGCGAAAGCTTGAAGTGCTCGCCGATCTCGTCGGGGAGCCGCGTCTGCAGGTAGCGCTGCGGCATCCCCTCCAAAAACGAGCGCAGCTGCTCCTGCCCGGCTCCGCCGGCATCGGCAAGGCCTCCGTGCGCGGCAACTCTGGCCAGGATGCGCGCCAGTACCACGGGATCGGCATCCACGTGGTAGCGGCTTTCGTCGACCGAGCGATCCAGGTAGTTTGCTGTCGCCATATACAGCTGCCAGATGTTTTCCGCCTTCCACGGCGTCAGCGCGTCGGGGTTCACTGCCTTGATGTCCGCAAAGGTGAGCAGCGTCAGCATTTTGAGCTGCTGCTGGCCAGGAGCGTGCCGGCTGAAGGAGCGCACGTTTTCAGGGTCGAAGATATCTCTCCGCAGCGCGTGCGACATTTCCAGATGGTTGCGGATCAGCTTGCGTACAGTTTCGCGCTCTTCCAGGTCGAACTCCAGCCGTGCAAATACGCGCTCTGCAAGTTCAATGCTTTCGTGCGCGTGGTCGCCCGTCTTGCGGGCCTTGCCGGTGTCGTGCAGCAGCAGCGCGAGCATCAGCAGGTCGACGCGCTCGATCTCCGGCAGCAGCGTGGAGAACCTGCGCTCGGCGTCGTGCCGAGGAGTGCGCAGCGCATGTACGTTTTCGATGACGAGGAACGTGTGTTCGTCGACTGTGTAGCGGTGGTAGGCGTCGCGCACCACCAGCGAGTCGATGCCGTGAAACTCGGGCAGGATCAGCTCCAGCAGCCCAAGGGCGTGCATCAGGCGCAGGGCGTGCGCGGCGAACGGCCCCAGCAGGATGTCGCGCAGGCAGTTCCAGAGAAACGGACCCTCCGGCAGATGCACCGCAAGCGCCGGGAGGCTTTCCGCGATCTGTGCCTCCCCGTCTTCGCCAAACCGGGCGCCATGCTGCGCTACATAGACAAAGACGCGCAGCAAGGCGTCCGCATCGTTGACTGAGGGCGCGGACGGCACGTTGAGCGAGATTCGCTCGTCCTCGACAAAGTAAGCAGTGCCTGGGATGGACGTACGCTTGCGCCGCACCGACTTGAGGAACGGCCTGCGGGTTGCTTTCGGCACCTCGGCCAGCAGCAGGGTAGCGCGCCGCGCAACCGCGCGCGCGTGACGGTAGTAGGTACGCATCCAGTAGGCGGGGTCGACCGAGCCGAGGGTTTCAAGTCCCACGCTGCGGGCCGCCGCCTCATCCTGTGCCGCCCAGTCCAGCACATTGTCATCGCGATTGTGGCGGAGGTGGAGAAAGCAGCGTGTTGCCGCTAGAAACTCAAACGCTGCCGGCAGGTCCGGCGTCCCGTGCCCTGCGGAGCTTGCTTCCGCTCCCTCCACAGCAACCGGCCACGTGCGTTGCTGCTCCGGGCCCTGCAAGTTCAGGAGCCGCAGCATGGTGAGCCAGTGGATCAGGTGGTAGTCGCGCAGGGTGCCGGGGCACTCCTTCAGGTTCGGTTCCAGGTGAAAGATGGTGTTGCCGAACTTGTGATGTCTCGCCCGCGCGGCTTCCGCCAGGTGCGCCTGCAGGTTTTCCGCCTCGCGCAGCACTGCGGTCGGCAGCACCGCACCTGCAAACTGCGCGCCAAGGGCGGCATCGCCGGTTAGAAATCGGCGGTCGAGCAGGGAAATCGCGAACTCGAGCCTGCCCTCGCCGTCGAGGCGCTCGCACTCCTTCAACGACCGGGTTGCCGGGCTGGCGCGCAGCCCGATGTCCCACATGGCCTGGGTCGCGGTGCGGATCAGCTCATGCGCGTCCCGCTCCGCGCTTTCGTTTGCGCACAGAAATAAAACGTCCACATCGGAGAACGGGGCGAGCTCGCTTCTGCCGTACCCGCCCATGGCGAATAAAGCCACCGGAAGATCAAGCCCGGGCGCAAGTTTGGCCCAAATCGCCCGCAGAAGCCCGTCCACATCGGCTGACCGGCGCCGCAGCGTTCCAATGCCGTCGCCGGTACGACGGAACGCCTCGCGGGCCGAGGCGGCAGCAGTGGAAGCTCGCTCCCGAAGATCCGCAAGCGGCAGGACGGCCGGTTTCCACATGCTACCCACCCTTTCCGACCCAAACCGGCTGCCGGCTTTTACAGCGCCGTCGGCCCGCGCTCGTCGTTGCGTATGCGGATGGCTTCCTCAATCCGCGTCAGAAAAATCTTGCCGTCGCCGATCTTGCCGGTGCGTGCGGCGTTGGAGATAGCGCTGATCGCCTTCTCTACCAGCTCATCGGGAACGACCGTTTCCAACTTAACCTTAGGCAGCAGATCGACGGTGTACTCGCGCCCGCGATAAAACTCCGTGTGCCCTTTTTGCCGCCCGTGCCCCCTGGCTTCCAGGATGGTCATCCCCTCGATGCCGGCTTCGAGCAGCGCGTCCTTCACCGCATCCAGCCGGGAGGGCTGCAGTATCGCTTCTATCTTGACCATTGCTCCTCGATTCTCCTGCTCTCGACCCCTCCGCGCTAAGGTGGGCCCGGTGGTGCGGCTAGTATGCGCCTCTTCACACGAGCGCTCTTACGATGCGAAGTCGTATCCTTCTTCGCCATGCTGCGTGATGTCGAGGCCCTCATCCTCTTCTTCGGCAGAGACGCGAAGACCGAGAGTCAGGTCGACGAGTTTGAGCAGCAGGAGAGTGCCAACGATGGACAAGGCCCACGCGATGGCGATGCCGACGAGCTGATTGCCGACCTGGTGCCAGTTGCCTTCGGTCGCTCCCGACGGCATTGCATTTCCTTTCGCATCCTTAAAGATGGGATTGATGGCCGAAGACGCAAACACGCCGGTCAGCACGGCGCCAAGTGTGCCGCCTGCTCCGTGTACGCCAAAGGCATCGAGTGAGTCGTCGTAGCCGAACAGCTGTTTGACCCAGACCACCATGCCATAGCAGAAAGCCCCGGCCAGCAGGCCGATGAGCAGAGCGCTCATCGGCTGCACGTAGCCGGCGGCAGGTGTGATGGCGACCAGGCCCGCGACCGCGCCCGAGATCGCGCCGAGCGCGGAAGGCTTGCCGTTGCGAATCCACTCGGCCGCCGCCCAGGCCAGCGCCGCCGTGGCCGCGGCAAAGTGCGTGTTGACAAAGGCGCTGGTCGCGAGCGGACCCGAGCTGAGAGCAGAGCCGGCGTTGAAGCCGAACCACCCGACCCACAGGAGGCACGCGCCGACCAGCGAAAGCACAACCGAGTGCGGGGTCATCGGCTCCTTGGGGTAGCCGACCCGCTTGCCGAGGTACAAGGCGCAGACCAGCGCGGACACGCCGGAGGTGACGTGGACCACCGTGCCGCCCGCGAAATCGAGCGTCGGGAAGCGGCCGCCGAGTGAGGCATTCAGTAGACCGCCCTTGCCCCAGACCATGTGCGCCATTGGTGAGTAGACCAGCAGTGACCAGAGCACCAGAAACACCGCCATCGCGGAAAACTTCATGCGCTCGGCAAAGGCTCCCGTGATCAACGCAGGCGTGATGATGGCGAACATGAGCTGGTAGATCATGTAGGTCTGGAGCGGGATGGTGGCGGAATAATCAGGATCGGGCGTGAGGCCGACGCCGCGAAGAAACAGGTGGTGCAGGCCGCCGACAAAGCCGGAACCCGAGTCAAACGCGAGCGAGTACGACACCAGCGCCCACAGAACCGTGATGATGGCCATCATGCTGAAGCTCTGCATCATGGTGGCCAGTACGTTCTTGCGCCGCACCAGGCCGGAGTAGAACAGCGCCAGGCCGGGTCCGGTCATCAGCAGCACCAGGGCCGCGGAGACCAACATCCAGGTGTTATCCGCGCCGCTTTGCGCTGCGGTCACCGCTGCTTCGAGCCTGGCAATGCGCGCGTCGGCCGTTGCCGGCTGAACTGCGACGGTCTGCGCGAAAACCGGGCTTGCCGCTGCGGCTGCGAGCCCGGCAAGGGCGACGCGGCCAAGAGTGAGCCCTTTACGAACAGAGGGGAGAACGGTGTTGGTGAACATGGCACCCCAGGGAAAAAGGTCGCCGGGAACAATCTGTCACGACGCCCGATGCGCGTGGTCACCCGCTCAGGCCGCGTTGTATCCCGTGTTGCAGCTACATTTACATACTTTGTTTAAAACCGGAAGCGCCGCGAAGGCAGAACCTGCTCTGAGCTGTTGCGCGTCGGGAGTGCAGGGAAAGGTGAGCCGATGGAAACAAGGCTCCGGCATAGGCTGACGCTGCGGGACGCAGCCGCTATGATGAATGCATGAGCACATCGGCGACACCCCGGGACCGCTACTTCTTTGGAGCACTGGAGTCTTCCGCGAAGAACCGCGAAAAGCTGCGCGAAGTCACGTATGGGGAGCAGCAGCCGGAGGGCATTCTGCTGGCGTCGCTCGACTCGGCGCTGAACTGGGCGCGGAAAAGCTCGGTCTGGCCTATGACGTTCGGCCTCGCCTGCTGCGCGATCGAAATGATGTCGATGGGCGCTTCCCGCTACGATATCGCCCGCTTCGGCATGGAGGTGTTTCGCCCGTCGCCGCGCCAAGCGGATCTGATGGTCATCGCGGGCCGGGTATCGAACAAGATGGCCCCGGTCATTCGCCGTCTGTACGATCAGATGCCCGAACCGAAATGGGTGATCTCGATGGGCGCGTGCGCCACCTCGGGCGGCGTTTTCAACAACTACGCGATCGTGCAGGGCGTGAATCAAGTGATCCCGGTAGACATCTACGTGCCAGGCTGCCCGCCCCGCCCGGAACAGCTGATCTATGCGCTGACGCTGCTTCAGGAAAAAATCCAGCGTGAAAAAGGCACGGTTCGCCGCGCTCTCAACCTCGCATAAACGCTGCGGCGCTTAGGCCGGAATACGCGGGGTAGGCGCCCGGCGCACAGCCGAGAACAGGAAACTGGAACTCTCAAAGAGTCGCCCCCGGGCGGCTCTTCCCTTATAGGGTCTTTTCTGGCTCTAAAGTGTTACGTTTCGTGCGATTTTGCTTGCTTTGTCACCGAGGAGCGAACACTCTTGTGTTGGCAACCTTGGCTTGATCGAGTGGGGATCAGACCCGCGGGTCCCGGCTCGTTGCACAACTGGGTACTGGGCAAAAACCGCTGAGTCTAGGCAACTTGTCAGCGCTCTTTTGCTCTAAGGTAGTAAACGGGCGTCAGCTTCGGTCGCGGGTAATTCATACTCGGAACCAGCAGAAGAAGCCGCTCATCGATCTTCGTTGTTAGGACGTTTGTACGACTTTTCAGCAATGTTGCGGAGGATAGACGCATGTATCGTGGTTCAACGTATTTATTGAGCCGAGTTCTGCTTATGGGATGTGCTGTGGGCCTCGGCGCCACGAGCCTCCTTGGGCAGGATTCGAGCGCAACGCCGCCGGCCGCTCCGGGTGCCCCAACAACCCCGGCATCTACGGCTCCGGCCGGGCCGAAACAGAAGCCGATTTCGCGGATCGACATCTTCACCGGGTACTCGTACTTCGCCCCTCACGGGACGGTGACGACCAACAGCGCAGTTACCGGACTTCCGTACCCTGTGGCCTACCGGTCGGTGGACTACGGCGCAATCGGCTCATTCGCCTACTTCTTTAACGAGTATGTAGGCGGCGTGGTGGAATACGCGGATCACACCCTCGGCAAGAACGATGGTTTCAACGATGCGTCAGCCGGTCTGATTGTCCGCTATCCCTCGGCGCTGGGTGTAACGCCCTTTGCCCATGCCATGGCGGGTGGAGCGCGCGTCGGCGGACCCAACGCGGAACCGAACGTTTATCACAACTACACCTGGGGCCCGATGCTGAAGGTCGGCGGCGGCCTGGACTACGACACGCCGCTGTTTAACCATCACCTCGGTATCCGTCTGTTTCAGGCTGATTACGTGTACCAGCACGCGGACTTCGGACCGCAGCCTGTCAACGGCGGCCGAGCCAATATCGACTCGGCGGAGTTAAGCTCAGGTTTGCTGTTCAAGTTCGGCAATCTAAATGTCCCCCCGGTCAGCCTGACCTGCTCAGTGAATCCGCAAAGCGTCTTTCCTGGCGATCCGGTCACGATCACCGGTACGGCTGTCAACCTCCTCCCCAAGAAGAAGGCGACCTACACCTTTACCGGTCAGGGCCTGACTATCAAGGATGACGACCAGGGACCGACCGCAACTGTCGACACGACCAACCTGCAGGCAGGCAATTACCCCATCACAGGCCACGTGACGGAAGGCACAAAAGCCGGCATGTCGGCTGACTGCAACAGCAGTCTGACCGTGAAACAGTTTGAGCCGCCGACCATCACCTGCTCCGCCAACCCGAGCACCGTTAACCCGGGTGACAGCTCGACGATTACCTCCGTGGGTGTCAGCCCGCAGAACCGTCCGCTCACCTACAGCTACTCGGCAACGGCCGGCCAGATCTCCGGTACGACCAACACCGCGACCCTGGCAACGGCAGGCGCCCCTGCAGGCGCGATTACCGTCACCTGCAACGTGGCTGACGACAAGGGCCAGACCGCAACGACGACGACCACGGTTACCGTGAGCGCGCCGCCGGCACCGGCACCGAAGACGCAGCAGCTTTGCACCATCACCTTTGACCGCGACCACAAGCGCCCGGCGCGCGTGGACAACGAAGCCAAGGCCTGCCTTGATGACCTCGCGCTCAACGCACAACGCTCCGCCGATGCATCGCTGACACTCGTAGGCAACGCCGCTGCGAATGCACAGCCTGCAGCCCGCGGCAAGCATGGCAAGCACGCGGCGCCCGCAATGACGCCGGATAAGCTGGCCGCGCAGCGCGCCGTCAACACCAAGGACTACCTGGTGAAGGAGAAGGGCATTGATGCTTCGCGCATCTCGGTCCGCACCGGAACCAAGGGTACCAATGAGGTGGACGACTACCTGGTCCCGGCAGGTGCTAACTTCGACAATGACTTCCCGGGCGCAACCGCCGTGGATGAGTCGTCGACCAAGGCCCAGCCCCGCACCGCCCACGCTGCCGGCAAGCACCACCGCCGTCACCATACCGCGAAGTAACATGGACGGAGGGCTTCACCAGCCCTCCTCTCCGGACTTGAACCAGAACTGGGAGGGGCTGGCCGTTTCGACGGCTAGCCCTTCTTTTTCGTTTGAACTCCAAAGCGCTTTCGGCCGATAAGGGCCAGAGGAGACCGGTTCACCCCGGCAAAGACACAATGCGTTTAATGCACTTCCGCAACACCGACTGCTTTTTGGCAACTTCGCAGGTGTCCCGCCGGGCTCGATCTTTTACGCTTGCTATCCTGCTGCTCATCGTGGTGTACGGTATGGCTTGCGGCGTAACAAGCCGGAGTGCCCTCGCTCAGACGCCGGCCGCACCGGTCATGAGCTGGGCCTCGGTAGGGCCGGATGGAGGCGATGCGCGCTCCTTTGCGGCAGACCCTCGCGATCCGCGGCATCTGTATCTGGGAACGCTGAGTTCCTGGGTGTATGAAACGACCAACGGCGGCAAAAATTGGCATCGCCTGGCCAGGCTTGGCACGGGAGACGACCTTGCGGTCGATAATATCTTCGTCGATGCACGCGATCCGAAAACACTTGTCGCAGGGGTTTTCAAGGTGGACGAGCGCGGCGGCGGTATCTACATCTCCCACGACGGAGGCAAAGTCTGGAAGCCTGTCGAGGGGATGGATGGCCAGAGTGTCCGCGCTCTTGCGCAAGCTCCGTCCGACCCGAAGATGTACGTGGCCGGGACGGTCACCGGGGTATATCGCTCTACCGATGCCGGTGAACACTGGGCAGAGGTCAGTCCCGTCGGCTCGACCGAGCTCCACGAGGTGGAGTCGGTCGCGATTGACCCCGTCGATACCAACGTTGTGTATGCCGGCACGTGGCACCTGCCCTGGAAGACGACCGACGGTGGAGCGCACTGGTCCAATATCAAGGACGGCTTGATTGATGATTCCGACGTGTTCTCGATCATCATTGACCCGCACACACCGACGCTCGTATACGCAAGCGCCTGTTCAGGCATTTACAAGAGTGAGAATGCCGGCCAGCTTTTTCATAAAGTGCAGGGCATTCCATCTACTGCTCGACGAACGCGCGTGCTTATGCAGGACCCTACGAACCCGAAGATCGTCTATGCGGGTACGACCGAGGGGCTGTACCAGACAGCCGATGGGGGCACAAACTGGACGAGGCTGACCGGGCCGGACGTCATCATCAACGATGTTTTCGTCGACCCGACACAGAACAGCCGCGTCCTGCTGGCGACCGATCGAAGCGGTGTGCTCGCGAGTGACGATGGCGGCAAGAGCTTTTTAAGCGCAAACAGCGGATTTTCGCAACGTCTGGTACAAACGTTGCTGGTCGACGACAAACAAAGTAAAACCTTGTACGCCGGGGTTCTCAACGACAAGGTCTATGGCGGCGTCTTTGTGAGCCACGATAACGGGAGCAGCTGGCAGCAGCAGTCTGATGGCCTTGCCGGTCGGGATGTCTTCGCGCTGGCGCAGTCCTTGGATGGAAGCATCTATGCCGGCACCAACGACGGCCTGGTCCGGCTGGTCGATGGCAAGTGGCAGGCCGCGGGCGACATCCTGGCGCACACCAGCCGCAAGATTCAGGTTCGCGAGCATGGCAGGCGCTCTACGAGGACCGTGGACGCTGTCACGAAGACCGGTGCGATCGGCGGGCGAGTCAATGCGCTCGATCTCGGCGGTTCCGCCTGGTTCGCAAGTACCGCAAAAGGAGTGTACCGCTCGCAAGACGCCGGGCAGAGCTGGGAAGCGACGACCCTGCCGCCGGTGGACTACCACTACGTGGATGCGCGGGAAAACCGGGTTATCACCGGCGCCCGTAGCAGCCTGATGCTTTCCGAGGACAAGGGCCGAAATTGGAAGCCGATCCTGCTGCCCACCGGTCTCTCAGGAATCGGTGCGCTCGCGCTCTCAGCCGATGGAGCGCTATGGGCAGGCGGCCGCGAGGGCGTTTTCTTCACAGTCGACAATGGCGCGAACTGGCAGCAGATCAAGAACCTGCCACTCGGAGAGATCGGCGGCCTTGACTATGATCCGGCGCTGAAACGGGTTCTCGTCAGTTCGCGCACCTCCACAACGATCTTCGGCGTGGATGCCTCGGGCAGTCCGTGGAAGTACTGGCAGGCCGGGTGGAGGGTTCACCAGGTTCTGCAACAGGGAGGCCACCTGGTCGCGGCATCCCTGTACGACGGCGTTGTACTGGAACCCGCACCCGAGACCGCGAGCAGTGCTAGCTCTCATCAGGCGCCTGGCGCTCCGTAAGGTGCGCGAAACAAGGCTCCGTCCGTACCGGGCGGCAGATCTGCCGGCGCTCCATGCCCTGGATCAGATCTGCTTTCCACCCGGCATTGCCTACAGTCGGGCAGAGCTGCGCAGCTTTATCGAGCACCCCAGCTCCTTCACCGTCGTCGCCGCAAGCGGAGGCGCGATCCATGGCTTTGCGGTCGTGCGACCTGTCCGCCGACAGAGTGCCGACAACGACCGGGCCCTGCACATCCTCACGATTGATGTCGCTCCTGACCACAGGAGAACAGGGGTCGGCAGCGCGCTGATGGACTGGATGTTCGGAAAAGCCGAACAGCTTGGCTCAGCGGCGATCGTGCTGGAAGTCGCGATCGACAACTACCCGGCACAGGAGTTTTACAAGCGGCACGGCTTCCACGAAGTCGGCATCATTCCCGGTTACTACAATAGTGTCACTGACGCGCTCGAGCTTGTGCGGCAGGTGAGGCCTGCCTAGTGAGCTCCCTGAGCAGCTGCCAGCAAGCCTTTCCGCGTCTGATCGGTCGAGGTACCCTCGGCATGCCACAGTACTCGGCCCGCTCGATCGACAAGAACCGCGGCTACGCGATGCTCATCGTCGGCGATGCCAAGCGACCGGCAGAGCGCGGCCTTGTCGGTGTAAAGCGGAACGCTCCAGTGCAGCAGCTGCGGGTCGGTCTCGGACGCGCGCAGCGACGCGTTGTCCCACCAGCGATACAAGGCGCTCTCCCGCGCGCTTACCAGCATGCGGTACACCCGGAACGTAAAGTCTGTGTGCTGCAGCGCCTGCGCCACGGGTGTCCAGGTGTCGACCTGCGTTGCCTGATCACGAGCCCATGAGAAAAGAAGCAGATTTTGCCGGCCTTCAAACTGAGCCGGCAGCTGCAAAGGCGTCCGGTCGAGCGCTTCCGTGGTGATGGATGGGAAGACGCCCTCCATCACAGCGTTTTCACCGGTTTGCGCCCCGCCAGAGTGAGTATCGGGACCGAGCGCGCTCATCCAAGGACAGCCGGCAAAGATGAAAACTCCTGCTGCTGCAATGAAGGCAAAAGGGCGGCAACGCGGGAGGATCGTCCGGATCGGCTTCTGTCGGCATGGTAACAGCGGCGCGGTGCCGGCCCTCCGAGTCGTTCCCTGTTGATCGTGTGACGAGCGGAAGCGGCAGGCGACGGCAAGCAGCAGGCTCACTGTTGGGCCTTTAGTAAAGTAAGAGTGGAGACACGGATCATGGCAGCAGCGCAAACAGCAGTATCAACGGGTACACATACACGCCACGCCTTTGTGACCGACGATCCGGCGCTGGAGCCGATTGCCGAAAAGGTCGAGGCCGGCGAACGTTTGAGCTTCGAGGATGGGCTGAGTCTGTACCGCTCCGCCGACATCCTGGCCATTGGCTGGATGGCGAACTCCGTCCGCGAGCGGCTGCACGGCGATCTTGCGTTTTTCAATGTAAACCGCCATATCAATCCCACGAATGTATGCGTCGCCTCCTGCCGGCTGTGCGCGTTTGGCCGCAAAAAGGGCGCCGAAGGCACATACACGATGGCGCTTGAGGAAGCGTGGGCGACCGCCGCGGAGGGCTACTCGGAAGCCGTCACGGAGTTCCACATCGTCGGCGGCCTCCATCCCGATTTGCCGCTCGAGTACTTCCTGGACCTTGTTACCGGGCTCAAGAAGCGGTTCCCGCTGGTGCACATCAAGGCATTCACGATGGTCGAGGTAGCATTCCTCGCAAAACGGGCCAAGCTTTCGATCCGTGAAGTGCTCGAGCGCGTACGTGCGGCCGGCGTCGATTCACTACCCGGCGGGGGCGCGGAGATCTTCTCGGACCGGGTGCGGTCGATCATCTGCGACCACAAGATCAATGGCAATGAGTGGCTCGAAACAGCCGAAACGGCGCATCAGTTGGGCCTGCGCTCGAATGCGACCATGCTGTACGGCCACGTCGAAAACGAGGAAGACCGGATCGATCATATGTGCCGGCTGCGCGCGGTGCAGGATCGCACAGGCGGGTTTCAGACCTTTATTCCGCTTGCGTTCCACCCGGATAACACGGCGCTTGACCATCTGCCGAGAACGACTGGAC
>CAXTMW010000069.1:281-16545 GCA_964245455.1 uncultured Acidobacteriaceae bacterium | reverse complement strand
CCTTTGAAAAGACCGCGGGCAGCAAAACGGAGCTGCACATCCGCTGGGAAACGACCGATGTGTGGGTGCCGGTCCGCGCGCGGTAGTGAGTCGATCCCAACCCGGCGCCGTGGCGTACTGCGCCGGCGGTCAGGCCGGCTCGGCGGGGCGGTCAGGCTGGCTTAGGTAGAGTTCTTCCACACGGGCCAGCGTGTCAATCTCGTCCAGCGGCTTGTCCGACCGGATGCGAAGGATGCGGGGAAAACGCAGGGCGAAGCCGCTTGCGTGGCGGTCGGAGCGAGTGATGTTGTTGAAGGCGACTTCAAAAACGGTGTCGGGCTCGACCGTGCGATAGTGGCCGAAATCCTCAAGGGTATGGGCCTGGAAATGCGCTGACAACTCGTGCATTTCAGCATCGGTCACGCCGGAGTACGCCTTGCCCACGTTGAGCAGCTCGCCCGAACCAGCACGGACAGCGAACGTGTAGTCGCTGAGATGGCGGGCGCGCCGGCCGGTGCCGAACTCGGCGCCGGTGACGACGACATCCAAGGTGGCCAGCTCGCGCTTGAGCTTGAGCCAGGCGAGGCCGCGGCGGCCGGGTTGGTACAAGCTCCCGGCGGCTTTGAGCATGACACCCTCGTTGCCGCGCGCGCGGGCTTCCGCGTAGGCCGCGTCCAGCTGCTCGGCGCCGGTGAGGCGAATGGCGGGGGCGAGCAGCAGGCGCGGGAATCGATCCGGACGGCCTTCGTCTGACTTCTCTGGAGTCTCCGGATCACGAGGCGAACCCGAAAAGAGCATTCCCTGGTCGGCGACCGCGGCAAGCGTGTGGCGGCCATCAGTTTCGGGAGCGTGCTCGGCGAGGTATCGCTCCAGACGAGCGCGGCGGGTCGCCAGAGTCTCCTCAAGCAGAAGCCGGCCGTCGGCGTACAAGATGTCAAAGGCCATGAACACGACCGGGTGGGTGCGGCGCAGCTCCGCGGACACCTGTTTACGGCCGAGCCGCTGCTGGAGTGAGGAGAAGGGGAGAGCGCGGGCCGAAGCGTCGGCGTTTGCCGGCTGACTGGCCGGCTGCCAGGCCGGTTGCCAGGCTAAGATTTCGCCATCCAGGATCGCGGCTTCCGGCAGGGCGGCAAAGGCTTCCATCAGCTCCGGAAAAGCGCTTCGCAGGTCTTCTCGATTGCGGGAAAAAAGGCCGACGCGGCCGGGCTGCGCCGGGTCGCCCGCGTGCAGTTGCGCGCGCATGCCGTCGTACTTGTCCTCCAGCTGCGCCTCCCTTAGCAGCACCTGCGGTGCGGCTGGCGGCGCCTGCGGCGCGGGTGCTGCGATGGTTCCGATGAGGTGGCCCTCCCGTTGGTCGGGGCTGGGCGTCACCGTGTCTGGGAATGGGTAAGAAAGCGAGTCCTTCGGCTGCGCCTCAGGAGGACCCATTTTGAACAATGGAATGCGGGATGGATCGTTGTGGGGTGAGCCATCGTAGCCCGCGTCGGGCACATCGACACCCGCCTCCGCGCGTTCGGCGGCAACCTCTTCGGCAAACCGCGCGATGGCTTCCTCAACCGAGTCGACCGGGCTTGCCAGCATGAAGCCAAGCGGATGGAAGAGGCGCATACTAGCCTGGTCGAGGGTGCCGGCGGCGGCGAGCTCGATTGTTTCCTGGAGGCTGCCCAGAAGCATGCCCGCGTGACGCACGGCCGCAAGCTCGCGGGTGTAGGCCGCGGCGATTGCTTCTTCCACAAGCGCCTGCTTGACCCCGATGCGCATGTCGCCCGCTATGAGCTTGAGGATGTACTTGCAGGAGAGCGCGGAGCAGCGGGCGAGCAAGGCGGTGAGCACGCGGAGCTTCGCTGCGGGGCCGCGAGCGGCGGCGATCTCGGCGAGCGCCGCTTCCAGGTCGCTGAGCGCCGGTGGGTCCGGGCCGGGCGCAGTGCTTGCCATCTCGTCTGGTCGATCCTGCCGCGCGATGAGTTCCTCGGCGGCGGAACCGATGTCGCCGTGGTGGCGGAAGGCGAGCGCCAGGGACCGCGGGTCAGCGGCGGAGCGGGCGGAGACGGCTTTGGAGAGCAGGGCACCGCCAACGCTCAGGTTGCGGCGGTCCACCTCAGGGAATGGCGCGCCGGCGATGTACTGAGCGGCACGCGCGGCATCAAGGATGGAAAGCGAGAGCAGGTAGGCGGCGAGTACGGCACGTTTTTCGAGCTTTTTCGTCGTCGCGCCGAGGGCTTCGCAGGTTTCGGCCCAGCGGGCCAGGGTGCCCGGAACTTGCGCTTGCGCGGGGTTCTGGTTTAACTCGGGATAGGGTACGGAGGTGACCATGGTGGGCTCGTCTGGGGTACTTTCGAGGATAGATGCGGAGCTTGGGATAGCAGGCGTGGCGGTACAATAAGTCATGCGCACCGCCAATCGGCTCCACGCCTTTTCCGGCCCCCTCTAGCGGTTCCTCGCCGCAGTGCGCTTTGTCATCCCTGATCGATTGTTGTTCCGCCGGCAACACTAGGCTTGCGCTTGTTCAGGATGATTTTCCTACACACTTTTACAAGAGAACGAAGGTAAGCCATGTTTGAACGATTGGAGCAGATTGCCGCGCGGTACGAAGAGCTGGGGGCGCAGCTAGCCGAGCCTGAGATTGTGATGGACCAGCAGCGCTATCAGAAAGTTGCCAAGCAACACCGCGACTTGGAAGCGATGGTCGATGGCTACCGCAAGTACCGGGCTATCTCGGAGGGAATCGCAGAAGCGCGCGCGATGCTCGCGGAAGATGACCCGGAGATGCGCGCGATGGCCGAGGAAGAGCTTGCGGGGCTTGAGGCGCGGTTGCCGCGGGTGGAAGAAGATTTGAAACTGCTGCTGTTGCCGAAGGATCCGAACGACGACAAAAACGTGGTGGTGGAGATACGCGCGGCGACCGGCGGCGATGAGGCTTCGCTGTTTGCGGCCGAGGTGTACCGCATGTATGTGCGGTTTGCGGAACTGCATCGCTGGAAGGTGGAGGTGCTGTCGACCTCGGAGTCGTCCGTCGGCGGGTTGAAGGATGTGTCGTTCGTGGTGGAAGGCGATAAGGTGTACTCGCAGCTGAAGTATGAGAGCGGCGTACACCGGGTGCAGCGGGTGCCGGCGACCGAAACGCAGGGCCGCGTGCACACCTCGGCTATTACGGTGGCGGTGCTGCCGGAGGCGGAGGAAGTGGACGTAAAGATCGAGCAGAAAGACCTGCGCATCGATACATTCTGCTCGTCCGGGCCCGGCGGGCAGTCGGTCAACACAACCTACTCGGCGATCCGCATTACGCACCTGCCAACCAACACGGTGGTGAGCTGCCAGGACGAAAAATCGCAAATCAAGAACCGCGAAAAGGCGATGCGAGTGCTGCGGGCGCGGCTTTACGAGGTCGAGCAGGAGCGCCTGCACCAGATCGAGGCGGCGCAGCGTAAGTCGCAGGTTGGGTCAGGCGACAGAAGCGAGAAGATACGGACCTATAACTTCCCGCAGAACCGGTTGACTGATCACCGGATTGGGTTGACGCTGCACCAGCTGGACCTGGTGATGGAAGGGCGCATCCAGGCAGTTATCGACGCGTTGATCGCGCACTACAACGCGGAGCGGCTGAAGGCAGAAGCCGCGTAGGAGCGCATTCATGAGGCTGCGTGTCGCAAGGTCATCTGCGGGTTTAGAATCTTTGTCAAGTTCGCCGAGCTTCAAGCGAGAAGGAGCGGATGAGACGATGGGAGCTATCGAGGATGCGCGCAAACTGTTGCAGGACTTCGTGGCCCCCGAGCTGTGCGCCATCGCGGCGCGGTTGGACGGAATGGATCAACGTCTGGATGGTCTTGAAAAAGGGATGCGCGAAGGCGACGAGCGCGTGATGAAGGCCATTGAGCAGGCGCAGCGCGAGATCCTGCTGAACCTGAAACTGGCGCAGGCTGAGCAGTGCAATGCAATGCAGAGTACGAGCGGCAGATGAAAGCTCTCGGGTCCAAGCCGGCTCAGCAGTAGCGTCCCGTAATCGCTCGCATGGTCACTCCCTGATCGAATGTGTCGGGTGGTGCAATGACTTATATCGCACGGACGTATCAGTAAGAGTGTGGTTCCGAGGCCGCTCTGGCGCACATCGATTCCTTAGCAAGACAGCAGCAAAAACGAGGAAGCGCACGATTATCAGCCACTTCGCGAGAGCCCCTGCGAGATGCGGCTCTACTGCTCTGCCACGCTCTCGGCAAAGACCGCGCCTGGCTACTGGCGCACCCGGACGCTCCACTCACCCCATCGCAAACTTTCAAGTACGAAGCTCTGCTTGACCGCCGCGCCCGGCACGAGCCGATGCAGTACATTCTAGGCGAGCAGGAGTTTTATAGCCTGCGCTTCAAGGTGACGCCGGCGGTGCTGATCCCCCGGCCGGAGACCGAGCACCTGGTGGACGCGGTGCTCTCCACGCTGCCAAACGACAGGCCGGCACGGATCGCGGATGTGGGAACAGGCTCGGGCGCCATCGCGGTGGCGCTGGCATACAAGCTGCCGCTGGCCCACGTAGACGCGCTCGATCTGTCGCAGTCAGCGTTACAGATAGCACAGGAAAATGCGCGGGCCCACGGAGTTGAGGGGCGTGTGCGCTTCCTGGAATCAGACCTGCTGAGCGCTGTATCGGGTGAGCGCTACGACTCCATCGTGTCGAATCCGCCGTACATCGCCGACAGCGAGGTCCTGGAGGCGCAGGTGCGCGACTGGGAGCCGCGCACAGCTTTGTATGCCGGGCCGAGCGGGCTCGAGGTCTACCGGCGGCTGATCCCGGAGGCCCACCGGCAACTAAACCCTGGCGGCCTGCTGGCGGTCGAGGTCGGTTGGGGGCAGGCGGAGGCGGTTGCCGGGTTGTTCGATCGCACACTGTGGAGCCCGCCGGAACTGGTGCCGGACCTGCAGGGGATCGCGCGGGTGATGACAGCGCATACCCTGCTAGAGAAGCCGCTCTATGATCACAATAGCAAGCTAAACTTTGTAGTTTAGCTTGCTATCTGCTAGAGTTACCTCATGCCCAATCTTGCGATTCGCGGTATCGCACCGGCACCGGCAGCGGCGCTGGCCGGGGATCTCCGGGTGGTGTTGTCGAGGCTGAACCGGCGGCTGCGGGAGCAGGGGCATCCAGGGGACCTTACCTCGTCACAGAAATCGGTGCTGCTTCGCCTGGAGCGCGACGGGCCGATGACTGTAACGACGCTTGCACGGGCGGAAGGGGTGCGTCCTCAGTCCATGGGTGCCACTGTCGCGGGTTTGCAGGCGGCCGGTTTGCTCAGCGGCGCGCCGGATGCGGCCGATGGGCGGCAAACCATTCTGTCGTTGACGCCAGCCTGCACGGAACTGATAAGAACGATTCGCACCGCGCGGGAGGACTGGCTGTTTGCCGTGATCGAAGCAAAGCTCACGCCTGCGGAGCAGCGCAAGCTCGCCGACGCTGTTGTGCTTTTGGAACGCCTTCTCGACCAATAATCCGAGCCGCACAATGCGCTTGTTTCTTCAAGGAGATTTCTATGCCAGTTACCACCCTGGATCCGAAAACCGCCCTGATTGTCATTGATCTGCAGAATGGAATCGTTGCCATGCCCGCCGCGCACCCAGTCGCCGAGATTGTGAAGCAGGCAAGCACGCTGGCCGACGCATTTCGCCGGCACGGGCTGCCGGTCGTGCTGGTGAACGTTGCCGGGGTCGCGCCGGGCCGCACGGACCGGCCTCGCCACGGCGGCGAGTTTCCTCCGGGCTGGACCGACATTGTTCCGGAGCTTGGCCCCAAAGCGGACGATCACCTGATCACCAAGCGAACGTGGGGCGCTTTCACCAACACGGGGCTGGAGGACCTGCTGAAAAAGCTGGGCGTCACGCAGGTGGTGCTGACCGGCGTGGCCACCAGTGTCGGGGTGGAGTCGACGGCGCGTTTCGCGCACGAGCATGGCTTCCACGTCACCTTTGCGGTTGATGCTATGACCGACCTCCAGGCGGATGCCCATGCGCACAGCCTGACGCACATTTTCCCGAGGCTCGGCGAAACGGGCAGGACCGACGAAATCGTTGCGCTGCTGCATACAACGCACGCCTAGCGAGGCCCAGAAGCAGGGAGCATTGCGATGACGGGGATGTTTCGTTCGCTGCGGGGGCACAACTACCGGGTGTGGGCGGCCGGGGCGCTCATCTCGAATATAGGCACGTGGATGCAGCGCACCGCGCAGGACTGGCTGGTGCTCACCGAGCTGACGCGCCACAATGCAACCGCAGTCGGCGTCGTGATGGCGCTGCAGTTTGGACCGCAGGTGCTGCTGCTGCCGTTGACCGGCTACGCTGCCGACCGCCTGGACCGGCGCAAGCTGCTGATGACCACGCAGGCAGCCATGGGCGCGCTGGCGCTGGGGCTTGGGCTGTTGACGGTTAGCGGTACGGTGCGGCTTTGGCAGGTAGACGTGTTTGCGTTTCTGCTGGGGTGCGCGTCGGCGTTTGACGGGCCGGCGCGGCAAACCTTTGTGTCAGAGCTGGTGGCGGAAGGGGACCTGACCAACGCGGTCGGGCTGAACTCCACCTCCTTTAACGCGGCGCGGCTGATCGGTCCGGCCATTGCCGGCGTGATGATAGCGGGCATCGGCACCGGCTGGGTATTTGTGGTGAACGCACTCTCCTTTGCCGGCGTGCTCGGCTCGCTGAGCCTGCTGCGGCAGGGGGAGCTGCACCGCGGTGAGCGCGCGCGCAAAGCTAAAGGCAGCCTTGCCGAGGGGTTCCGCTACATCGCGGGGCGGCCTGACCTGCGGGCCGTGATGCTGATGATCTTCTTGATCGGCACCTTTGGGCTGAACTTTCCCATCTTTATTTCAACGATGTCGGTAACGGTGTTCCACGCCGGGGCGGGCCAATATGGGTTGCTGACCTCGGTCATGGCAGTCGGCTCAGTCGCGGGCGCGCTGCTGACCGCGCAACGCCGCAAGCCGAACATCGCGGTGCTGCTGACCGGTGCCGCGGTCTTCGGGGCGGGTCTGCTGCTCGCTGCCCTTATGCCGGTCGCTTTGCTGTTCGGGCTCGCTCTTGTGGTTGTCGGGGTGTCCGCGCAAACCGTGACGACCGGCGCGGTAAGCCTAGTGCAGCTGTCCACCGAGCCCGCGGTACGGGGCCGGGTCATGGCGATTCTGCTGGCGATTGCGCTGGGCGGTACGCCGCTTGGCGCGCCGATGGTCGGGTGGGTTGCGGACACATTCGGGCCGCGGTGGGCGCTCGGCATCGGCGCAGCCGCAGGGTTTGGGGCGGCTGCTGTCGGAACTCTGTACCTGCGCAGGTATCGGCGCCTACGGATGAGTTACAAGGCCGGCCGGTTTCGGATTTCTATGGATGCGCTCGGGATAGATACCCCTGGGGCAATGTCGATGGAGGGCGTCGGCAGCGCTCGTAGGTAGGTCCGGGTGCCGGTCGCAGCTCCATAGCCAACAATCGCCGTCACGATCACGTATGACCGCATCGTGCGAGTCAATGGACAAAGTATCCGTCAGTAAGAAAGCTTGGAGCAGCCGGGGTGGCGAGCACCACGCCGGCTGCCACATACATTGGCTAAAAGCTGCAAGCACTCCTACGCTGAAAGCGCCGTTTCCGTTGCCACCGCCTGCCGATTTTCCACGGCAAACAGCAGGCGGTTGTTGAGCGGGTCTGCGTCGACCAATACATGGTCGCCGTGCAGCACCTCGCCGTCGAGGATCTTGATGGCGAGCGGATCCTGAACGAGCTTCTGGATCGCACGCTTCAGCGGGCGCGCTCCATAGGCCCGGTCGTAGCCGGTAAGAATAAGCTGGTGCCGCGCGCCCTCAGTCATGCTGAGGGTGATTTTGCGATCAGCCAGCAGCTTCTTCATATCATCCAGCCGGAGGTCGATGATGTGCGTCAACTGCTCCTCGCCAAGCGGACGGAAGAGCACGATGTCGTCCACGCGGTTGAGAAATTCGGGCCGGAAGTGCGCTTTCAGCACGTCCATGACCTCCTCGCGGGCCAGCTCCCAGCCGTTCTCGCTTTCCAACGCCTCGCCCTGGAGCACGTGCGCGCCCAGGTTTGAGGTCATGATCAGCACCGTGTTCTTGAAGTCGACCGTGCGGCCTTTGGAGTCGGTCAGGCGGCCGTCATCGAGCACCTGCAGCAGCACATTAAACACATCCGGGTGCGCCTTCTCGATCTCGTCGAACAGGATCACCGCATACGGACGCCGGCGTACCGCTTCCGTCAGCTGGCCGCCCTCGTCAAAGCCGACATACCCCGGGGGCGCGCCGATGAGCCGCGCGACCGAATGCTTTTCCATGTACTCCGACATATCGATGCGCACCATCGACTGCTCGTCGTCGAAGAGAAACTCGGCAAGGGCGCGCGCGGTCTCGGTTTTGCCGACGCCGGTAGGGCCCAGGAAGAGAAAGCTCCCGATGGGCCGCTTGGGGTCGCTGAGGCCCGCGCGCGAGCGGCGGATTGCATTCGCGACCGAGTTCAGCGCGTCATCCTGGCCGATCACGCGGTCGCGCAAACGGCTTTCCATCGCCACCAGCTTCTTGACCTCGCCTTCGAGCATCTTCGAGATCGGAATGCCGGTCCACTTCGACACGATGGATGCGATGTCCTCCTCGTCGACCTCTTCCTTGAGCATGCGGACGCCATGCTCCATGTCGTCCTGGAGCGTGTTCAGTTCGCGCAGCTCGGCCTCCAGCTTTGGCAGCTCGCCGTAGCGGATCTGCGCTGCTCGTTCGAGATTGCCGAGGCGCGTCTGCTCGTCGGCCTCGAAACGCAGGGCTTCCACACGCTGCTTGACCTCGGACAACCGCGTGATCGCCTCGCGCTCCTTCTGCCAGCGGGCGCGCAGCCCGGTCGACTTCTCCTTCAAGCCCGCGAGCTCGGCCTCGACGGCCTGCATGCGCTCGCGGGAGTTCGGATCGGTTTCGCGGCGCAGCGCGGCTTTCTCGATCTCCAGCGAGGTCGTCGTGCGTTCCAGCTGATCAATCTCTTCCGGGACCGACCCGATTTGGATCGCCAGCGAGGCAGCAGCCTCGTCGACTAGGTCGATTGCCTTGTCGGGCAGGAAGCGGTCGGAGATGTAGCGGTGCGAGAGCGTCGCGGCGGCGACAATCGCGGAGTCCTTGATGCGGACCTTATGGTGCGCCTCGTAGCGCTCCTTGAGCCCGCGCAGAATCGCAACCGTATCTTCGACGTTCGGCTCGCCGACGTAGACCATCTGGAAGCGGCGTTCGAGCGCGGCGTCTTTCTCGATGTACCTGCGATACTCATTGAGCGTGGTGGCGCCGATGGCGCGCAGCTCGCCGCGCGCGAGCGCCGGCTTGAGCATGTTCGCGGCATCGATGGCCCCTTCGGCCGCGCCCGCGCCGACAATGGTATGCAGTTCGTCGATGAACAGGATGATGGCGCCGTGCGAGTCCTCAATCTCTTTGAGGATGGCCTTGAGGCGGTCTTCAAACTCACCGCGGTACTTCGCGCCGGCCAGCATCGACCCGAGGTCGAGCGAGACAACTTTCTTGTTGCGCAGGATCTCCGGTACGTCGCCCGACACAACGCGGCGCGCCAGGCCTTCCACAATCGCAGTCTTGCCGACGCCGGGTTCTCCTATGAGCACGGGGTTATTTTTCGTTCGGCGCGAAAGCACCTGGATGACGCGGCGAATCTCCTCGTCGCGGCCAATGACCGGATCAAGCTTGCCGCGGCGGGCGAGCTCCGTCAGGTCCTTGGCGTATTTTTCGAGCGACTGGTACTTGGCCTCGGGATTTTGGTCAGTGACGCGCTGCGATCCACGCACAGCGGTCAGCGAGCGCAGAATTGCTTCGTGCGTCGCGCCGAAGCTTGCCAGCAACAGGCCCGCACCGTCGTTCTTCGCGTCTGCGAGCGCGAGCAGCAGGTGCTCGGTCGAGACATACTCGTCCTTGAAGTTGTCAGCTTCTTTGGTCGCCTGGTCAAGCACGCGGTTGAGCGCCTGGCTCATGCCGGGCTGCGAGCCGCCCTGGATCTTAGGCAGCTTCGTAGTGGCTTCCTTGATCTTCGCGTTAAGCTGCGCGGTCGGCACGCCGACCTTCTCCAGCACCGGCAGGATCACGCCTTCGCGATCGGCGAGCAGGGCAGACAGCAGGTGGAGCGGCAGCAACTCCGGGTTGCCGTTGTCCGCGGCGGTTGCGCTCGCGGACTGCACGGCTTCCTGCGATTTGACGGTGAACTTATCCCAGCGAATGGCCATACGTGGAACTCCTTAACTCCCCGGGATCTATCCCGGTCAAATCTCGTAACTGCTTCCGCCCGCGCTGAGAGTCTTCCGGAAAAACAGAGCGCCCGGCACAGGGTTGTAATAGTACGGTGTGACGGCCTCAAAGCCGGTTCCGCGCAGAATCGCTTGGGACGCCGAGAACTGAGGCAGGGTGTCCGCAAACATCTCCCGGTAGCCGGCGGCTTCCGCAAAACGGATGCCGGCGTCCGCCAGCGCTCGTCCGGTCCCCGTTCCACGCGCGGCTTCCACCACGTACACGCGTTTCATCTCGCAGGCACCCTGCGCGCCTAGCGATCGTACCCCCATGCAACCCACCGAAAGCCCGTCTTCGCGTCGGGCAAGAAACAGTTCGCCGTTCGGCGGCGCATAGCGGCCGGGGAAATCGGCAAATTCGCGTTCCACATCCTGAAATGACAAATCGAGCTGCAACCAGGCGATGTACTCAAGGAACAGTGCGCGGACGGCGAGGATTTCCTCGGAGCTCCTCACCGCGGCGATGGTGATGCGCATCTGCTGACTCTCAGCCATAGCTTGTAGGATGACTGAAACATCTGGCCGGTGTGCCCGGCGGACATTTGCTGTGCGCTGGACAGAGCAGCTGTCACGCGCGGCCCTTGGGCTGGGCCGACGACACTGCGGCCGGCCGGCTCTGCCCTTCATACGCGTTCATGGTCGACGACCCTAGTTTCAGTTAGCTCCACTCCAACGGACGCTGCACACTTTTCCCTTTTCCTCCGAAAGGGATGGATTCCGGAAACTGAGCTTCCGCAAGTTCTTTATGCGTGAGGTGGCGTACATAGCTGCCAAAGCCGGCGAGTTTGCCGGGTGCCCGCCCATCTAGAACAAGTACGCCGATTGTTTTTCGCAATTCGTCACGAACAATGCGTACTGGCTCGATCAGGTCTGTGTCTTGCGCAAGAACAAGAGTTTCATCGAAAAGATCACGATGGGCGTCGTGCATGAGGTATGTAGCAAGGTTTACGTCGGAACCCTTCTCCTCACTATTCCAGATTGTGACATGGGTTGGTCCGTCCGGTGAGGGGCTTGCTAATGGCCGCACTTTCTCCGAGGTCAGGAAATTGCCGAGATGAATCGTGACCTTCGGGAGGGATCGCAATGCTTGGAGGTGGCATTTTTGCCGGATGGGCTGACCTGGATCCCATTTTCCGCTAACGGGAGCTGTGAAGTAGCGGATCAGCACCACCTCGTGGTCTGGCCCGACTAAAGCTTCCGCTAGAGCGTGCAGGTCAAGCCACTTAAACCGGGTCCGTCGCAATGCACGGTAGTAAAGGTTAAAGCCGTCGACATACACGTGCGTGCGCTTTCGTTCGGGCATACGTCTTCTACATGCACCAACACAAAAGCCGCCTAAGCTTCCGCTCAGACGGCTCTTGAGCTGACAAAACCTTTCGGCGTTGCCAGCGTGTATAAAGTAAGTTTAGCTCGTGGTCGCCTGAGATGCAAACGATTTGTTAGTACCTTGCCATTTCTAATACGTTCCGCTTCCGTCTACTCGGTTCAAGAGACCAAAACCACCCTACTCCACCTCCAGCACCAGGCACTTCAGGTACTCCGTCTCAGGGATGGTGAGGATCACAGGATGGTCCGGGGCGGCGCCGGTGCGCTCAAGGAGGCGCACCCGGCGGCCGGCATCCCCTGCGGCCGCTGCAACGACCGCCTGGAAGTCCTGCAGCGAGACGTGGTGGGAGCAGGAGCAGGTCACCAGCGTGCCGCCGGGGCGGAGCATCTGCAGAGCGCGCAGGTTGAGCTCCTTGTAGCCGCGCAAGGCGTTCTCGGCAGCGCGCTTGGTCTTGGCAAAGGCGGGCGGATCGAGCACGACGGTGTCGTACGCGCTGCCGGCTTCGGCCCACTCGCGCAGCACCGCGAAGGCGTCGCCTTTGACCCAGTCGACCTCGATCGAGCCGAGCGTGTCGCGGTTCAGGGCCAGGTTCTGCTCGGCGACAGTGAGCGCGGCCTCTGAGGTGTCGAGCGCGGTAACGGAGCGGCACGTGGTGGCGAGATGGAGCGCAAAGCCGCCCTGGTAGGTGCACACGTCGAGCGCTTCGCCGTGGCCGTGGCGGGCGGCCAGACGGTAGTTAAGACGCTGGTCCAGGAAAGCGCCGGTTTTCTGGCCGGCGTCCGCGTCCAGGTGGAAGCGGAGGCCGTTGAGGCGGAACTCGGTCGCGGTGCGGGGCGCTTCCAGGTCACCGGCTGACCCTGCGGAACGACCCGGATTCGCACCCCCCGTCCAGAGCGGGCCGAACGCGGGGGCGGATAGCGATTCGAGCTCGCGGATGCGCGGATCGGGGCGCTCAACAATGGCTTCGATCGAGGAGCCCAGAGCGCCCGTCAGCTCTTCAACAATGGCCCGGCGGATCTCAGGGCGGTCGAGCGCGGCAGCGAGAATCTGGACGATCGCGAGGCCGGCATACTTGTCGATGACGAGGCCGGGGAGCTCGTCGGCCTCAGAGAAGACGAGGCGGCAGCTGTCGGTGTCATGTGGTGCGAGGCCATCAAGCAGCTCTTCGCGCCGGGCGATCGCAACGCGAAAGCGCTCGCGAAATAGCGGGAGCCAATTTTCTTCGGGGAGGTCGTCGCGCGAAATAAGGCGCAGCGCGATCTGTGAGGTCGGGCTCCACAGGGCGGTGCCGAGGGTGTGGCCGGCCTGATCGCGCACATGAACCAAACCGGCGGGGGCGCCCTGCATCTCGTGGCGCATCGGCAGCACGTCGGAGGCGTACACCCAGACGTGGCCAGAGTGGAGCCGCTCGGCGGCGCGGCGGGCGATGGTTGCCTCGGGGCGGGTGGATTGGGAAGGTGCCGGGGTGTTCGATTCAGATTGGGTCGGCATTCCATTATGGTACCGGCGGACTCCTTCCGGTAAACGCACGATGGGCCGCCATCTTCCCCATGCCCGAGAGCGGCGGGTAGTATCCAGCCATGAGGCAAGTGCAGCCTGCATCTGGGTCCGGGATTCGGTCCGACGGTCGTCGGCTTTGCCGTGTGCGTGGCGGTGTGCCAGCCGGCTTGCTTCTGCTGGTTCTGTGCACGATGCCTGCGGTCCGGGCGGTGTACGGGCAGAATGCGGGCGCACCCACAGGGGTTGCGCAAGGGCAAAAGCCACAGGGCGACACGGCAAAACCAGGCAACGGGATGACGCAGCTGGGCGACTCGGACCCCGCTTCTGGACCGAAGCCTTCCGTCGCGACCGGGCCGGTGCGGACCGAAGAAGGGGACATCCGGGGATCGAACTTTCGGATCGACATCCCGGAGGACGCGGCCGAAGCAGGCAGCGCGGCAGGAGCCTCAAGGCCGGCAACCGGCTGGAATCGCAAACTGATCGTGTACTACCACGGGTACCAGCCCGACCCGCAGCGCTTTGCCATGAACCCGGCGACCAAAGCGCCGAACCCGCCGACTCGCCTGATCGCGCAGCTGCTGGCGCGGGGCTACGCGGTGGCGCAGCCGGGCTACCGAGCGGGCGGCTGGGCGATTGCAACTGCCACCGGCGACGCGGAGGACCTGCGGCGATACTTCGGCAAGCACTATGGAAGCCCAAGCGAAACGTTTGTGATGGGGCAGTCGATGGGCGGCCTCCTAACCGTGCTCACGCTGGAACAGCATGCGCGCGACTACGCCGGAGGCTTGGCGCTGTGCGGGGTGCTGACGCCGGCGGACCTGATTATGCAGCGGGCGTTTGCCAACCGGGTGGCGTTTGACGCGTTTTTCCCCGGTATTCTGCCGGACGTCGAACATATTCCGCGGGGCTTCCGCATGAATGATCCGGAGACCGCGACGGTAGTCGAAAAGGCGCTCGACGCGCACCCGCCCGAGGCGGCGCTGTTGCGGTCGCTGGCCGATATCCACACCAATCGGGGCCTGGCCGATGTGCTCATCTTCAACACCTATGTTATTGAGGACCTGCGGGAAAAAGCAGGCGGGAACCCGTTCGACAACCGCAACCTGATCTATACCGGAACGACAGACGACAATGCGCTCAACGCGCGGGTACGGCGCTACACGGCCGACCCGAAGGCTTTGAAATATGTGGCCGAGTTCGGCTCGCCCACCGGCGAGCTGAAGCGTCCGCTGCTGGCCCTGCACACCACGTACGACCCGCTGGTACCGGCCTCAACCGCCGGCTACTACGACGAGCTGACCCGTCGTTTGGGGGTGGGCGATAGGTTTGTGCAGCAATATGTAGACCGCGACGGCCACTGCAATGTGACGCCTGAGCAGGTGGGCGTGGCTTTTGACGAGCTGGCCGGTTGGGCGGACGGCGGGACGCGGCCGCAGGCCGGGCGGCTGCCGGATCCGGCAGGGCAGAAGCCGGTGCACGCGGAGCCGAGCGCCGTGCCGGAGAAGCCGAGGAACGTGGGCAAGCCGCTGGGGTAAGCGTATGCGGCGCTAGCGAGCTCCCATATTCAAACTGCGAAGGTCGTCGGGGGTGTCGATGTCGACGGCGGCTTCGGGCAGATCGAACGGGGTGGCGGGCAGCGTGCGCAGCAGGGTGCGGGCGCCCTGGTCTCCTTCGGCTGCGGCAAGGGCGGCAAAGTGCTGCCGGCTGACGACGGCGGGGACCCCGAGGCGTCCGTCATAGGCAGCCGCAACAATGCCGTCGGGTGCGGGCGCGGCGAGCAGAAGACGCAGGTGCTCGGGGGTAACGAGCGGCTGGTCCGAGACGAGCAGCAGGACGCGGTCGGGCTGGGCTTGATGTGTAACCGCTGAACTCGTAGAAACCAAGTCTGTAAGAGCAGGACTCCGAGGAGCGGAAGGTGAGAAGGCGGGTTGCGAAGACCGGCTCGCGCGTGCAAGCAGCGCGGCCATGCCGGCGCGCAGCGAACTGCCCATGCCCGAGTCGTGGTCAGGGTTGGCAACCAGAGTGACAGGCAGGCCGGCAAGGGCCTGCGTGGAAAGGTCCGGGATGGTGCTGCTGGGGCTTGTCTGGATGGCGGTGTGGGCGCTGCGGTCGAGACGCTTTTGGGGCTGGGTGCTGGGGTGGAAGGCCGGCGCGAGCACTACCAGCACCGGCGACGCGCCGGCTTCAAGCGCGGAGCGGGCCACGCGGCGCAGCAACGGCTCGCCTTGATAAAGCACGAGCTGTTTGGGGGTGCCGAGGCGCGTGGAGGCGCCGGCCGCCAGGATAATCGCGGCTATGCGGTTCTGCGACGAGTCATTCGGCATGAGCAGACAGGCGCGCGCGACCAGACAGCGTGTACCCGGAAAGCTCGATCCTGCGCAGGGCGCTACGCACGTGCCTTCTCCGTCGCAGTGACTTGTTCAAGTTGGGCGGCGCGGGAGACCGCGACCTCCCGGCCGGTGAGCGTGGCCTGCATCTCCGCCACAATTGCGAGAGCGATGGATGCAGGATCCCGCGCGCCGAGGTCGAGGCCCACCGGAGTGCGAAGACGGCGCAAACAGTCGTCCACGGTCCAGCCCAGGGCAGGTACCACCTCAGCAAGCAGCCGCTCGGTGCGGTGGCGCGGGCCCAGAATGCCGAGATAAGCCAGCGGCTCGGGAAGCAGCGCGGCCAGAAGGGCGCGATCCTGCTCATAGGAGTGCGTGAGGATAACGGCGAGGTCGCCGGGTCTGGTGCCCGGGTGTGTGGCTGGAATAGCCGCGGGGATGAGAGCAGCGCTCCATTCCCGGCTTAGGAGTGAGCTTATGGATCGCAACTCCGGCGGCTCCGCCCCAGGTTGCCGAGCAATGCCTCCATTTGGCGGTGAGCCTGCGGAGGAGTTCCCAAGCGCACAGGGAAGCGGCGCAGCCGGCGAGCCGGTCGGCGCGCCTGGGACGCAGGCCGGCAGGGAGGGCGCGCCTGTGTAGGTGAGCAGCCGAAGCTCGGCGGCCTGCGGGAAGCGCTCCCGCCGCAGCAAGTGCGAGCGCCCGTCGGCGACAACGACGCGCCAGCCGAGCGCTTCGGCAAAGGCAGCGATCGGCTGCGCATCATCACCCGCGCCGAAGACAGACAAGCGCGGCGCTGGGGCGAGATACTCAACGAAGTAGGCGGGGCGTTCGACGGTGGAACGG
>CAXTMW010000069.1:0-271 GCA_964245455.1 uncultured Acidobacteriaceae bacterium | reverse complement strand
CCGGCCATGGCGCGGGCCGCGGCTAGGTGCAGCTCACTCGGAAGAGTCGGCGTGCCTGCGCTGTCTGGAAATGCTTCGAGCAAGTGTAGTTCCAGCGAGTCCGCCGCTGCATGGGCCGCCATGCCGGCGGGCTGCCGAAGTACCGCACGCGTTCGCACGCCGGTCCCCTCAAGCGCGGCAACCACCACGGCGGCGCGGCTGCCCTCGATGCCGTCGGCAAGCGCTTGGAGCACCGCGGAGGGGTCGCGCTCCAACAGCACCCACACGGTAC
>CAXTMW010000068.1:10135-16601 GCA_964245455.1 uncultured Acidobacteriaceae bacterium | reverse complement strand
GTCCCGCGAAGCCGATAACGCCATTGCCCCTTCAAATCGCTCGCGCCTGCAGGCGAAGATCCAGCAAGCGCGGCGGGCAGCCGTGCTTACGCCCGAAGCAGTGCGGTCGGCCCCTGCCATCGCGAACACACCGCCGGAGGAGCAGCAGAGAAGGGCAAACGGCATGGACTCGGCCGGCGCTCCTGTGCCCACGGCGAAGCTGGTAAAGCCACGTGTGAAGACTGCGGCGAAAACCAATGAGAAAGCTTCGCCCGCAAAAGCAGGGAGGGCCGTGAGCCATCCCGAACGAGCGTCCAAAGTCCCCACCCAATCCACCGTTCAATCCACCACGCAATCCTGGCTCGACTCCGCTCCGCAGGAGCCGATGCCTGCGTTTCTGCCGCCTCAGCTCGCCAGCGCCGCCTCAACCATTCCGCCCGGCACGGGGTGGCTGCACGAGCTTAAGCTCGACGGCTATCGCATTCAGGCCCACATCCATTCAACCGGCAAAAAGAAGCGCGAGGTCACCTTATACACCCGCTCCGGCCTGGACTGGACGCACCGTATGCGCTCAGTTGCAAATGCGATGGAAAAGGTGCCTGTCGATCAGGCCGTCGTTGACGGCGAACTCGTAATCCTTGACGACAGCGGCCAGTCCAGCTTCTCCAGACTTCAACGAGCCTTTGAAGATGGCAAGAATGACGCGTTTACCTACTGTGCCTTTGACCTGCTCCACCTGAACGGCAGCAATCTGCGCGGCCTGCCGCTCCACACGCGCAAGGCCCTGCTGGAGCCGCTGGTTGCCGAAGCCGCAGAGGCTGCGGACAAGCCTTTGCTGCTGTACAGCCAGCACCTTACCCTTTCAGCCGATGAAGTCTACGCTCACGCCTGCCAGCTTGGCGCAGAGGGCTTACTGTCCAAGCAGATCGATGCCCGCTACACGCCCGGCCGATCGGACACCTGGCTCAAGCTCAAGTGCACGCACCGGCAAGAGTTTGTGATCGGCGGCTTTACATTGCCCAAGGACGCGGGCCAGGGACTGGGCTCGCTGCTGCTCGGCTATTATGACCAGGGCAAGCTGATCCACTGCGGCCGATGCGGCACCGGCTTCACCCAGGCCACCGCACGCGAGCTACGTGCGCAGCTGGAGCCGCTTCGCCAGCCGAAATCCCCCTACAGCAATGCGCTAGACAGCCTCGCGCGCCGGGGTGCTGTGTACGTTCGCCCGGAGCTCGTGTGTGAAGTGCAGTTCGCTGCCTGGACCGCCGACGGCGCTGTTCGCCACGCTTCCTTTCAGGGGCTGCGCGCCGACAAGCCCGCCGCCGAGGTCGTCAAGGAGGAGCCTAGCTTGCTCGCTCCTGACAGATCGGACGCCGAGGATTCCGCGCGGGAGTCGCCTAAGCCGCCGCGAACCGCACAGAAATCGGCGGTGCAGGACCTGGTCACCCCGGCGATGACCCCCCAAGTGGTTTCCGCTGAGCCAAGCGAAGAACCCGCTGTAGTGTCCGAATCCAAAGCAGTCGGAAAGTCCGCGGCGACCAAGCGCCCGTTTCTTTCAACGTCAGGCAGGGCAGCAACATCGAAGCTCACGCACCCTGACAAAATTCTCGACTCAGCCACTGGCCTCACCAAGCAGCAGCTCGCGGACTACTACGAAGCGGTCGCGCCGGCCATGCTTCCGCACCTCGCGCAGCGAGCCATTTCCATCGTGCGCTGCCCTGACGGCTCGACTGAAAAGTGCTTCTTCCAGAAGCACGTGAAAATCGGCCTTCCGAAGAGCGTCGGCTCGGTCGAGGTGCCGGATAAAACCAACCCCGCCCACTCCGAGCCGTACATCACCCTCGGCTCCGCCGAAGCCCTGCTCGGCCTCGCGCAGCTCAGCGTTCTTGAACTCCACCCCTGGGGTTCGCAGTACGACCTCGACAAACCAGAAGCGTTGGAGCAGCCGGACCGGCTCATTCTCGACCTGGACCCGGACCCGGATCTCGCCTGGTCGACACTGGTCGAAAGCGCGTTGAGCATTCGCGCCTTTCTGCGGGATTTGCAGCTGGAAAGCTTCGTGAAGACGACCGGCGGCAAGGGTCTTCACATCGTCGCCGCACTTGAGCCGGCGGCGCACTGGCCCGACATCCGGCTGTTTTCTCGAGGCATCGCTGCGGCCATCGAGAGCACGGACCCCAAGCTGTACCTCATCAAGATGACCAAGGCTGCCCGTACCCGCCGCATCTTTATCGACTGGATGCGCAATGAGCGCGGCGCCACTGCGGTGGCGCCGTGGTCCCCACGGGCCCGTGCCGGCATGCGGGTCGCTGTACCGCTCGGCTGGGATGAGCTTGCCGCAGGCCTCCCGGCCTTCTCAGTCGCGAACTTCGGGGAGTGGCGCGACCGCGCGGACCCGAAGCGCAATCCCTGGGCCGCGATGAAACCGCAGCGGCTTGATGTCGAGGTCCTCCGAACAGTCGTCGAGCAGGCCGGCGCGGCCGAGAAGCAGGCGCGCCGCCACTGACAGCTTGCATACGGAGCCTCACACGTCGAGACGGTTGGCTGCGGCGACCCGCCCGTACCAGAGGCCCGAGTTCTTGATGGTTCGCTGCCCATCGCGAAAGTCCACGTAGGTGAGCCCGTAGCGCTGGCTGTAGCCGTCGGCCCACTCGAAGTTATCGAGCAGCGTCCACGCGTGATAGGAGCGTACCCGCGCGTCATCCTGAATGGCCCGGTGCAGCTCTGCCAGGTAGCTTTGGAAAAATGCAATCCGCCGTGCGTCCGGCACGCGGCCGCCTTCCTTCGCGTACGGGGCATCCCCATAGCTGCAGCCGCTTTCGGTGATCTCGATGACCGGATGGTTGTACTCCCTTGATATCTGCATGACCAGGTCATAAATCCCTCTTGGAAAGACCTCCAGCCCGGCGTCAGTCAGCGGTCCTTCGGTGGGCATCTCCGCATGGAAGCTCGTGTAGCGATCGCGGCTGCCCGCGCCGCCTCCGTCGAGCTCGGTTTCCGTCCCGAACTGCGCTCCGCCGGCCCCGCTGCTGCCTGCGGCGGAAACAATCCGGCGCGTGTAGTAGTGAAAGCCGACCCAATCCAGAGGCGCTTTCAGAATGCGCTCATCGCCCGATTGAAAACCCATCTCCTTGAGCGGCGTTTCCCCGACAAACGCCTTTGGGTACTCGCCGTACATGGCCGCATGCAGAAAGAACACGTTGTTCATCGCGTGGTAGCGCGCGGTCGCCGCCACATCGGCTTCGCTGTTTGAACGCGGGTACGCGGGAGCCATGCCGTAGGCGCTGCCGACAGTGGCCTTGGGCGAAGCCGCCTTGAGCGCCCGCAGCGCCTCCGACTGCGCCAGGGCGACCGTGTGCGCTGCTTTCAGAAAGAGCCCGTAGTCTGCCTTGCCCGGTGGGAAGGCGCCCGCGCCGTAGCCCAGGTAGGTGAAGGTCCAAGGCATGTTGAACGGAGCCCATACCGTAATGCGATCGCCGAAGTGCTTACCGAGAATCGCCGCGTAGTCGGCGTAGTAGTTGGCCAGGTCGCGATTCGGCCAGCCGCCACGATCTTCGAGCGCCTGCGGCAGGTCCCAGTGATACATGGTGCAGAAGGGGCGGATCCCCGCTTCCAGCAATGTGTCGACAAGGCGCGAGTAGTGGTCCAGGCCCCGGGGATTCGGTGCGCCCGTTCCGCTTGGCTGAATGCGCGGCCAGGAGATCGAGAACCGGTAGCTTTTCAGGTTGAGCTGCTTCACGATTCCGATGTCTTCGCGAAAGCGGTGGTAGTTGTCGCAGCTTACGTCCGCGGTCGCCGCGCCGCGAATCTTGCCCGGCGTATGGGCGAAGCGATCCCAAATGGACTCGCCCTTACCGTCCTCGTTCCACGCGCCCTCCACCTGGAAGGCAGCCGTGGCCGTGCCCCAGAGGAAATCCCTCGGGAATGAGGAGGTTGCCGAGGCTGCCTCCGACGCTTGCGGCCCTTGCGGTGCAAGGGGAGACGACTCGGCATCGAGATAAGGCGGAAGGGCAAGCGAGCCGGCGGTGAGAAGGGAGCTACCCAGGAACGCTCGACGATTGATCAAAAGGCCTCCTGCAGCCTGTCGCATACCGACCTGCCAGTGAGGCATGCCTGGAACGCCGAAACGGCTGGGAAGGCGATTATAGACACGAGAGCCCTGTGAAGATTTAGCTTGCTCACAGAGTTTGTGCCCGCGCTGTGCCCGGCCTTGTTCCGGCCTTGTGTTACGGCGGCCTTTTACCCCCGAGCCGTGCGCCTGCGCTGCAGCTGATTGGTTTCGCCGCCCCTCGCCGGCCGGCGAGGGGCGCGCTTATACAGGCATCATGGGGTATGCACCTGAGCAAGCCGCCCAGCGATACACAGTCAAACACACAGTCGCGCCGACCGAATCTCATTCTTGGCATCTGCTGCTTGAGTCTGCTGTTGACGGGCATGGACGTCACCATCGTGAATGTCGCCCTTCCCGCGATCCAGCGCAACCTCCATGCCACACTGCCCGAGCTTCAGTGGATCGTCGACGCCTACACCCTTGTAGTGGCAAGCCTGCTGATGCTGTCAGGCTCCATCGCCGACCGTTTTGGACGGCGGCGCATTTTCGGCATCGGGCTTGTTCTGTTTACAGCCGGATCGCTGTTGTGCAGCCTTTCCCCGAACATCGAGAGCCTGATTGCTTTTCGCGCCGTCCAGGGCCTCGGCGCGTCCATGCTCAACCCGGTCGCCCTGTCCATCATCGCGACTTCCTTTCAGGATCGGCCTGCCCGCGCGCGCGCTATCGGGATCTGGGGTTCCGTTGGGGGCATCTCGATCGCCCTGGGCCCGATTCTCGGCGGCGCCTTGACGGAGGCTCTGGGCTGGCGATCCATCTTCTGGATCAACCTTCCCATTGGGATCGTGGCTCTTGCCTTGTCGGCGCGGTTTGTACCCGAGTCGAAAGCGCTGCGGGCACGCGCCTTCGATCCTGGAGGGCAGCTGCTGATCTTTCTCGCTTTGGCCTCGACCACCTACGCGGTCATTCAGGGTCCGGACGCCGGCTGGCGGTCTCCGCTGATCCTGGGGCCGTTTGCAACGGCGGGCGTGACCCTGGCAGCGCTGCTTTGGTATGAACCGCGGCGAGCCGAGCCTCTGCTGGACCTGCGGTTTTTCCGCAGCGTCCCTTTCAGCAGCGCGACCGTGCTGGCCGTGTGCTCCTTTGCCTCCTTCGCCGGCTTCCTCTTCCTGAACGCTTTATACCTGCAGCAGGTGCGCGGTCTGTCGGCCTTGCATACCGGCCTTTGCACGCTGCCTCTGGCCGCGATGATGACCCTTAGCGCTCCGCTCTCCGGACGCCTGGTAGGCAGCCGCGGCACCCGCCTCTCGCTGCTGATCGCCGGCGCTGCTTTTGTGCTCAGCGCCGGCATTCTGACGCGTCTTACCGTCGACACCCCGCTGCTTCTGCTATTGCTCATCTACGCCCTGTTCGGCGTCGGCGTCGGTATGGTGAACCCGGCTATCGCCAACAGTGCTGTCGCGGGCATGCCGCTTTCGCAGGCCGGCGTCGCCTCCGCCGTTGCCTCGACGAGCCGGCAGGTCGGAGCGGCGTTTGGTGTGGCCATTGCGGGAACAGTGGTCAGCGCGAGTCACGCCCAGGGCACCGACTTCACCCGCGCCACCCATCCCATCTGGGGGATCATGATCGCGTGCGGCGGCGTGATTCTGCTGCTTGCCTGGTTGTCCAACACGGCCTGGGCGCGTTCGAGCGCGGCCGGAGTCGCCTATCTGCTCGAAGAAAGCAGGGAAGCGGCGCCGATCGCACCATCCCGCTCGTGAGAGGGCGAAGAGAGCTACTCAGGACTGCTTTTTGGCTAAAGACTGAGCCTTTCACCAGCGCCCGAGCACTGCCTGCGCCGCATGCCACCCGCACATCCCGTGCACCCCGGCTCCCGGCGGCGTGGATGACGAGCAGAGATACAGCCGCGGGTCCGGTGTTCGATAGGCTCGCAACGTCGGCCGCAGCAGCAGTTGCAGCACGTCCATCGCGCCGCCGCTGATGTCTCCGCCGTCAAGGTTTTCATCTCCCTTTTGCAAAGCAGACGGTCCAGACACGGTGCGGCTGAGCACGCACTCCCGGAACCCGGGCGCAAACCGTTCCAGCTGCCCTTCAATCGCCGCGGTCGCGTCGCCGCAGAAGCCCCAGGGCACATGGCAGTACACCCACGCCACGTGTGTGCCCACGGGCGCGCGCGAAGGGTCCGCGAGCGTAGGCTGCGCAACCAGCACATATGGTCGCTCCGGCGCGCGCCCCCGCAGCATCGCGCGCTCCGACCGCGTGATCTCCCCCAGCGTTCCGCCCACGTGCACCGTGCCCGCGCGCCGGCAGGCCGAGGCCTTCCACGGAATCGGCTCGCTCAGCGCGTAATCGATCTTGAAAGCTCCGGGGCCAGGCCGGAACCGCCGCAGCTGCCGCCGGTAGCCGCCGGGCAGCCGCTCCCCCGCGATTTGAAGCATC
>CAXTMW010000068.1:4821-10125 GCA_964245455.1 uncultured Acidobacteriaceae bacterium | reverse complement strand
ATGTCGTCCGGTTCGAACTCCGCAAGCGAGACAACGCGCGAGTCGCACCGCAGCGATCCGCCGGCGCCCTTGAGCGCTTGGACCAGTGCTCGCGTGATGCTGCCGGAGCCGCCTCGCGGGATCGGCCAACCGACCGCGTGTGCTGCCGCGCCCAGCACCAGCGCGATTGCGGAGGAAAACGGCGCGTCCAGCGACAAGAAGGAGTGCGCCGCCAGCCCTGCGAACAAGGCACGCGCGCGCTCGGTCTTGAATACGGTCGACGCCAGCAAGCGCGCCGGCCGCGCCGCTGCCGCGCCGAACCTGGCCAGCGCGAACGGGTGCCGCGGCAGGTGCGCGACCGGTCCCAATAGCTCCGGCAGCAGCTCGTCCCAGCGCTCCACCAGCGGGCCCACCAGCGCCCGCCACGCCGGTCCGTCGACGCCCAACTCGGCTACCGCATCCCCCAGATCCCGTTCCAGCATCACTGCCGTCCCTCGCTCTCCGGGGCCGTCGAGCGGGTGCGCGAGCGGTGCCGGGTGGTGCAGCCACTCGAGGCCGTATTGCTCGAGACCCAAAGTCTTGAAGTACGGCGAACCCGCGGCCAATGGGTGCACAGCCGAACCGAAATCATGCAGGAAACCAGGCAGGGTTAGAGGAAGCGTTCGGCACGCGCCGCCCGGCTCAGCCTGCGCCTCGTGCACCTGGGTTGCGAAACCCGTTTGCGCCATCGCGATGGCGGCTGCCAATCCGTTCGGCCCCGCCCCGACGACATGTACGTGGCTCGGCACTCGCGCTCTCGTTCCATTCCGGTCCATCTGCTTACCTTAGTGCTTTCTGCGGCACAAGATTGTTCAGCGCGCCGCGCCGCGCCCCCTATGCTCGAAGCAGATTCCAGGCAGAAAGGCCACTCCGCTGAGCCCCGGCGAACACCCGTCCGTTTCGGTCGTGATTCCCACGCGCAACCGCCCCGCCATGGTTGCAGCGGCGGTGCGCAGTGCGCTCGCGCAGACTCTTGCGCCCTTTGAGGTCCTGTCATCGTCGACGGGCCGGAGTCGCTGCCGGCGGGGACGCAAACCACGGCCGAAGTCCTTGCGGAAATTGCCGACCCGCGGCTTCGCGTCCTCCCGCTGCGCGCCGCGGTAGGCGGTGGAGAGGCTCGCAATACGGGCGTTCGCGCGGCCCGAGGAGCCTACGTCGCCTTTCTCGATGATGACGACTTGTGGCTCCCCGAAAAGCTCGCCGTCCAGCTTCAGGCCGCAGCTTCTCTGCTTCCCGGGGCTGTTCCGGTCCTCAGCTGCCCGGTGACTGCGCGCAGTCCCGTTTGGGAAGAGCAGTGGCCGCGCGAGCGCCCCGCCCCAGGCCAGCCGATCTCCGAGTATCTTTTTTGCCGTCGCGGCTGGGGCACCGGCTTGCGGTACGGAGCCGCCCTGCTCCAGACCTCAACCCTGCTTGCTCCTCGTGCCTTGTGGCTGCGCTGCCCCTTCGCGTCCGGCCTCGCTCGCCATCAGGACTGGGACTGGCTTCTCCGCGTCGCGCGCGAGCCCGATGTCGCGATCCATCTTGTGGGCACGCAGCCTCTCGTCATCTTCCACGTAGAAGGCTCCAGATCGAGCGTGAGCCGCACCCGCGATTGGCATTTCTCGCTCGGCTGGGCGCTCGAGCGTCGTCGGCTTTTTACTCCGCGTGCGCTCGCCGCGTTCATTGCAACAGAATGAGCCGCACAGGCCCAGGCTGCCGGATTCGGCGAGAGCCAGCTGCTGCTTCGCGCTCTGCTTTCCACCGGACCGCAAGCCCTGCGAGCCCTGCCCCATGCTGCCTTGTTCCTGCTCACGTCGCAAGGCACCCGCCGCGCGGTGCGCGACCGGATGCGGCCGGGCCGTGCGGCCGGTCGGGCAACTTAGGCGATCCGCCAGCCTGAACCGAGTACTGCCGAGTCAGTGCTACCGGAATGCAAAAGAAATTCTTGCCTGGCGATTAAACGGATTTGAGGCTTGCGGCAGACCCACACCTCTGTTCAGCAAAGGTGTGGGCTCGTCATTCCCTGTTCTCGCGCATCTCGCAACTGCACAGGGTGTTTCCGCGTGTTCGTTCGAGACGCCGCGTAGAGCAGTCGCGGCGCAACGCTTTGCTGTCCGTAGTGCCAGGGCCTCAGCTTCCTAGTGAAGTCCCGCATCCACCGGCAAGGCGACTTCGGCCGGCCGTGCCGGCTCGTCCGGCAGTAGAGATGGGCGTTCTATCGCCGGAAGGCTAGAGTCGGAGACATGCTCCAGGTCGCGCGCCCGCAGCAGTTCGGCGATTGCCCGCTGCTTTCGCAGCTGCGCCCACTGCCGTGCGGTGATCGCCACGAAGGCCAGGTTCCCGAAGAAGTAGCGCTTCCAGAGCCGCCGCGGTTCAAGGGCAAGCCTGTACAACCACTCCACTCCAAGCGCATGCGTCCATTCGGGCGCGCGCTTGCGCAGGCCGGCCTGTGTGTCGAGCGCCGCTCCCACGGACAGAACGGCCCCGATCGGCAGGGAGCCGCACTCGTCGAGCATCCAGATCTCCTGCCTGGGCGCGCCGAGCGCGACGCAAAGCAGATCCGGTTGTGCCGCGGCGATGCGCGCCCGCACGGCTTCATTCAGCTTTTCGTCCTGTTCGAACCGCAACGGAGGGCAGTCTGTCCCCGCGATCACAAGTCCTGGATAGCGCTGTTGCAGCGCCTGCGCGGCGCCCTCGGCCGCGCCCGGCAGGCCGCCCAGGAAGTAAACCGACAGGCCATGCTCGGCGCACAAGGCGCACATACGCTCCATGAACTCGCCGCCCGGCACGCGTTCTGGAATGCGCTGCCCCAGCAGACGCGCTCCCCAGACTACCGACATGCCGTCCGGCAGGCACAAGGCTGCCTGACGCAGAGCCTCGGCAAAATCCGGATTTTTCGCCGCCAACGACACGAGAAAGGCGTTCGGCCCCATAACCTGAAGAGGCGTCCAGACTTGTTCGGCATGGCGCTGCTGCAATGCCTGCAACAGCCACTCGGTCGCGCTTCGAAGGTCTACTGCGTCGACCGGCGCAGCCCCGAAAAAGATGCGCGTGGCGCTGGGGGCTTTCCATTGCGGAAGCCTTGGGCCCGGCTTGGCCCCATCGCGCGCTACGCCGAGGAATGCTGAGGCCATAGCACATCCTTCCTCTGCTGAAACAGGCGCGGTTCCACGCCGTTGCTGATCGCCTGCGGAGGGTGGAACTCGTCTCGCAGGCGGCCAAACACGTAGCCCGGGGAGGCGAGAATGGCGCCGGTGAGCGACTGTAGCGCCTGGAGGTGCTCTCCCTGCCCCAGATGCATATTAAACAGCCGGAGCTTCTCCTTGGCCACGAGGGAAAAGCCGCCAAGCAGCGTGAGCAGCTCCCCTTCCACGTCGCTCAAGCGTTCCGGCGTCCTGCTCTGCAGCTGCGATAGAAGGAGGTATTGCACATACAGGCCGTGCAGCGCCTGCTGCTGCAGGTTGCGCGAGGTCAGGCTGCCGGCGTTCTGCCGGTACAGGAGCAAGATGTCCGAGATGAACCGGATGTCGTAGGCCAGCGCCATGCGCCACCAGAGGTCTGCGTCCTCGCACTGAATACCGGGACGATATCCGCCGATCGCGAGCGTTTTTTCAACGTTCAAAGCCGCGCTGGGATGACAGATGGCGGGCAAGTAGCCGGACCGCGCCACGGACCGGATCTGGTCCGGGGTGCCGCGCGTGCAGCGGTATAGCCCCACGCTCTTGCGACGGGGATAATAGGCCGCGTTCGAGTAAAACATCCCTGCTTCCGGGTGCTCTTCAATTGCATGCTGAAGCATGGCAAGTCGTTCCGGAGTGGAGATATCATCCGCGTCCTGCCGCACAAGCCAGGGCGTCTCACACTCCCGCAGCATTCGGTTCAGCGTAAAGGTCAACCCGCAGTGCTGTTGCTCAACGACCCGTATTCGTGCATCCCGGATGGAGCGAAGATAATCCAAACTTCCGTCTGTCGAGCCGTCCACGATTGCGAGCAACCGCAGGTCCGCCTGTGACTGCCCAAGGATACTTTCCACCGCCTCGGGCAAATAAGGCATTGCGTTGTGGACAGGCAGCCCGACTGTCAGCATCTTGTCTCCGCTCCACTGCTCCCCCATGCACGCCCTCCCGAGCGAATGGGTGTTTTCTTTACACTCTGTGCCACCGGCCCATCCTGAATAGTCTGCTGTTGAATAGTCTGCTGTTGCTTCATCCTTATGTACTCCTAAATCATCCACTCCAGTCAACTTTTCTCGGTTTGACGTAAGACTTACGTAATCTCGCGCACTCCGGAAAGCGATGGTAGGTTCTTTCCAACAACATCCCAAAGAGCTCGTGGAGTCAGCGCGACTCCCGGAACTGTGCTGATGAGTGCATCCCGTACGCTGCCGGCAATCACGGCCAAGCCCGTCACGTTTGCGGCTATCAGCGCGGCTGTGCGACGCCGTCGCTCTGTTTTGGTTTGGCCGCTGGCGCTTTTGCCTGTTGCTGCGGCGATCTCATGCCTTCTCGCCACGCCGCGTTATCGCGCAACCTCCGAAATCCAGGTGCAGAAGGAGAGCGGAGGCACCTTCGGGCTGGACGCGTCGCTTCCAAACGGCGCAGGTACGCCGAGCGACTCACTGGACTACACGATGACGCTGCAGACTGAGGTCGGTATTCTTCACTCTCCGGCCCTGGCCTACGCGGTCATCGAAGCAGAACACCTGGAGAACACGGCCGACTACTTCCAGCTGACAGAGGCCCCGACGCATTCTGCTTTCAGTCTGCCCGCCTGGCTTAAGCCCAACAGCCGTCTGGAACCCCTCGCCGTTCCACTCGCACAGGCGCCTAACCGCCGCTATGTCGCCGCCCAAATCTTCAAGGCGCATTTAAAGGTAGCCGCCCTCCCTGGTACGCGTTTGGTCGACATTTCCTACACGGATCGCAATCCGGTGCGTGCGGCGGCCGTGACGAACACGATTACGCGCGTCCTTGCCGACATGGCTTTCCAGCAGAAGTTCACGGCAACACACGAAGGGTCAGCCTGGCTTTCGGGCCAGCTGGACGAGCTTCGCACGCGCACGGAGCAGGCCGAAACCAAGGCTGACATGCTGCAGCGGGGAACAGGCATGTTCGGCAAGGATGCCTCGCGCAACGTCGTGCTGGAGCGCCTGGACAGTCTGAATCAGGTCCTGATGGCGGCGGAAAGCAATCGGATTCTGAAGGAGGCGATCGACAAGGTAGCGTCCGAAGGAAGTCCTGAGTTCATTTCAAGCTTAAGCGGCAACTCCAGCACGGGCTCGGTTGCCTCGATCAACACGTCTTTATC
>CAXTMW010000068.1:0-4811 GCA_964245455.1 uncultured Acidobacteriaceae bacterium | reverse complement strand
TTGCTGCAGGGTCTGCGACAACAGGAAGCCCAGGTGAGGGCAGAGTTGTCGGAGAAGAGCACCCGCTACGGACCTGCTAACCCGAAGATCAGCGAGCTTCGCGCGCAGCTTGCTGACTTGGGTACCTCTGTCGCGGCTGAAACGGCCCGCCTCGGGCAGCGAGCCCACACCGATTGGGAGATTGCGAAGCGCCAGGAGCAATCGGCACGCGCCGCTTTTGAGCAGCAGAAGCTGCTCGCGAGCAGACAGAACGACAGCGTCCTTGCCTATCAGCTTGCCAAGCAGGAGGCTGACAGCGGCCGGGAGCTGTATGAAGGGCTGCTGACGAAGCTGAAGCAGGCCAGCCTTCTCGAGGGTTTGCGGGCGAATAACGTCTCCATTGTCAGTGCGGCCGTTGTGCCTTCGTCCGAGCATCCATCCTCGCCGAATACTCTGCTTCGCCTCGGCGGCGCTGCAGTGCTCGGCCTTTTTGTCGGGATCGCCTCGATCGCTTTTGCCGAACTCAGGGATGCTTCGATCCAGTCACTCACCGATGTAGAAGCGCTGTTGGGCGCGCCGCTGCTCGCTATTCTGCCGCTGGTTCAGGAGCCCTCGCGACTGCTGCGCCGCCGTAAGCAGGACCTGCTGAGTGACGGGGCAGCAAAGGGGCAGACGAGGTCTGCGCCTTTGCTGCTTGATGGTCGTTTTTCCACGTTCAGCGAGGGGTTGCGGTCACTGCGGACCGTGCTGCAGCTATCGCGCTTCGGCGACACATCGAAGGTCATCCTGATCACAAGCTGCCTGGAAGCTGAAGGCAAAAGCACGCTCGCCCTGAACCTTGCTGCATCCTTTGCCCAGACCGGCTCGCGCGTCCTGCTTGTCGATGCGGACCTGCGCCGCCCTATGCTGCATCGTCACAGCGCGTACCCCTCTCTTCCAGGCCTTGCGACTGCTCTTTCCGGTCAGGATGCAGTTGCTGCACACGAAGTTTCTGCCGCGTTGCCAACGCTTGAGCTTCTATCCGGAGTAGAGCTTCCGCCGTTTCCCTCTGAGCTTCTTGGCTCAAGGCGCATGGCGCAGCTTATCGAGGAGTGGAGGGCCGCCTACGACTATGTCATTCTCGATTCGCCCCCGGTGCTCCCCGTAACAGACGCTGTGCTTCTTTCGCAATACTGCGACGTGACCCTGCTGGTAGCGCGGCATCGGCAAACGACCAGGCAGGCTTTACGCCGCGGAGTGGAAGCGCTGCAAAGGCAGTCAGCTGCGCCGGTGCCGGTCGGCGTCGTGCTGAACGGCGTCGCCCGCAGTTCGGGTGAGTTCTACGAGTATTTCGGCCACAAAGGTGATCTTCATGCGAGCCACTCTACTTAAAGCTTTACTCCTCGTCGGAGTCACAAGCTTGGCGGCGCTTGCTCACGCGCAGGCGCAGGCGGATGAGAGCTTGCGGATCTGCGCGGGAGATCTGCTGTCGGTGCACGTCTTTCGGGAAGAGGATCTTGATACGAAAGTGCGCGTCAAGGATTCTGGAACCGTGACTTTGCCGATGATCGGGCCGGTACAGGTCAACGGCTACGCCGCGGCCGATGCGGCGGAGCTCATCGCAGCTCGGTATCGTGCCGATGGTCTGCTCAAGAATCCACAAGTATCGGTCCTGATCGAGGAGTCGGTCGCCGGGCAGGTCGCCGTGCTGGGTGAGGTAGCACGGCCGGGCACCGTGCCCGTGAACACGCCGCGCAGCCTCCTGGACGTGCTCGCGCAAGCCGGCGGCTTGCTCAAAACAGCCGATGGTCATGTCACGCTGCGCCGCGCTTCAGGCGCTTCGACGCAGATTCTCGTCGCAAACGACGCCGCGCATCAACTTGCTGCCTCGACACTCCTGGTGCAGCCGGGAGACACAATTCTGGTTCCGCGTGCGGGCATCGTGTACGTCCTGGGCGATGTCGGCCGGCCCGGCGGGTACCTGATGCAGGATGACGCGCAGCTCTCACTGCTGCAGGCGTTGTCGCTTGCGGCGGGCCCAAGCAAGACGGCGAACGAGCGAGGCGCACGTCTCATCCGGAAGGAAAACGGCGTATCCATCGAGGTACCTCTTCACCTCCGCGCCACGGAACTAGGCAAAACTCCGGACCTTGCACTGCGCAATGACGATATTGTTTATGTGCCTTTCTCGTTGGGTAGGAATCTGGCGCTTGGCTCGTCGGCGATCGCGGCATCGGCCACGTCCGCGGTGATCTACTCGGCATGGTGATCCGGGAAGCACTCGGAAGCATTCGACTGGAGGACATCGCCGTCGTGGGCGTCCTGATGTTTTTCGGGATAGCCGGATCCATCCCGGGGATCGCGCCCAATCAGGCCAGCGAGATGACAGGAACGGCAGCGACCGGTCTGCAATTAATTGCCGGCATCGCGTCCCAGATCGCAGTCAATCTATGCATCGTTTGCCTGCTGGCAGTTCATCGACGCGTGCTCTTAGAGAAGCTCAGTGTGTTTGCCTGCGCTATGGCGCTCCCTTGCTGGGCTATGCTCTCGGCAGTCTGGTCACAGGAGCCGCTGCTTACCCTGCGGCGCGCAGTCCCGTTTGCCCTATCGACCGCCTTCGGAGTGTTGCTCGCCGTCAGATGGCGGGAGAGCAAGACTTTGACCCTGCTTCTGACCGCATTCGCTCTTCTCTCCATCTGGTCCGCCGTGCTGGCTCTGGGCTTTCCTTCGATCGGTCTCGACGCTTCGAGCGGCCACGGTGGGGACTGGCAGGGTGTTTTCACCCAGAAAAACGCATGTGGGCGCGCCATGGTATTTGCCGACGCGGCTGTGCTGGCCGGCGGATGCTTTACCCTGCCGCGCACGCTGCTGCTGCTGCTATTCAGCAGCGAGCTGGTTCTCAGCGGGTCGAGGGGAGCATGGCTCCTCGGCGCAGCCGTACTCTCGCTCCTGCTCCTGTTCCGCGCAAGCTGCCGTCTTGATTCGTCAGCGCGAACCGTCTTTCTGGCCGGCCTTGCGGTGATGGCAGCAGCGGGCACGACAATTGGAACACTGGGGTTCGCCGAGCTGGCTGCCATGCTCGGCCGCGACCCAACCCTTACCGGCCGGACAGCCATCTGGCATGAGGTCTGGCTGGCCATTCTTCGTCACCCAGCGCTCGGCTACGGATTTTCAGCCTTCTGGCGAGGTGCGCAGGGCGCGTCCTGGAGCGTGGTGGTTGCGCTCCGGTTCGTTCTCTTCCATGCGCATGACGGCTTCCTTGAGATCTGGCTGGAACTGGGTGCGTGCGGGCTGCTGCTCTTCGTTCTTACCTTCTGCAGAGCCGGCTACCTGCTCTGGCCTGAGTTGCGCGTCGGGCGCTACCGCCAGGCTGCATGGCCGCTGGCCGTGCTCTTCCTGGTAGCGGCCTATGACTTCGACGAGAACACATTATTGACCTTCAACGGGCTTTTCTTTGTCCTGTACGCGGCCGTGTTGGTCCGGTTGGAGCTGCTTAACAGGGAGCGAGCAGCTGAAGGGCAGGCTGCTGCGATGGACGCGAACAAGCGCATCTTCCCGTTCCTGCTCCACACTCCCCGACCGACCGCGACCACAGAACATGCCGTTTCTCAGGTCGGCGCTGCATTTCCGCTGGGAGGGCCGAGGGCGACCTTCGCCGCCTACAGAAGCCCATGGCTCTAGTGGAAGCGCGTGCTGCCCGGCAAGCTTCGGCTCCCGCTGCGGGGAGTCACTCGTCCGCGACGGCACGCTTCTACCGCCCCGAGCTCGACATGCTGCGGCTTCTGGCGTTCCTTATGGTCTGGCTTGCGCATGCGCTGCTTGCCTTCTCCCCCGTGCTGCCGTCTCAGCTGCTTCTTGCATTGGAAGGCGCGGGCAGTTGCGGCGTGCCGGTCTTCTTTTTCCTTTCTGCCTTTTTGATCACTGAACTTCTTCGCAGAGAACGGCTCCTGACAGGAGAAATCCACCTGCGAGGCTTTTACCTGCGGCGTATGCTGCGCATCTGGCCCTTGTACCTCGGCGTGCTTCTGGCCTATGGGCTCTTGGGCCTGCGATGGCATGGCGTTCGCATCGAGCCCGGACGCCTGCTCGCCTCGGTGCTGCTCGCCGGCAACTGGTACATCGTCTTTCATCCCGCGATTACCACGCCTATGCGCGCTTTATGGAGCGTTTCCGTTGAGGAACAGTGGTACCTGCTCTGGCCTAGGCTGCTGCGCGATCTATCGAGGAAGCAGCTGATCCTCGCCTGCTGTGTCCTTATCGGCGCCGCGCAGCTGCTGCTTGTGCTGCTTGCGCACGGCTCGGGCAATGCGTCGCTTGCGGTCACAGCCTGGGACAATAGCGGCGTCCAGTTTCAGTACTTCGCCCTGGGTGCGGCGGCGGCGCTCCTGCTCGACGGCCGGATTCCAGTGCTCCGCATGCGGCGGCGCTGCCTGCTTGGCTGCGCGGCTGCAAGCCTGGTGCTGGCAGCCTCCGCGTGGTGCCATATCAAAGAGCCTGGGGTGATCCACACAAGCGGGGCGCTTGTCGCCGGCTACCTCCTGACCGGCGCGGGAACGATGTGCCTCTTCTTCGCGTTTTACGGTGCGCCGGCAGCCTATTGCTCGCGGACCCTGGTCCGTCTCGGTCAGCTCTCCTTCGGCTTATATGTTTTTCATGAAACGGGTTTCTTCCTCGCCAACGCCGTGGCACGCAAGGCCGGGTGGCCGACGACCCTGCCGCTGCTGGTGGGCGAGAAAGTTCTCGCGCTGCTACTGGCTGTGGCGCTCGCCTTCGCCAGCTATCACGCGTGGGAGCTGCCGTTTCTGCGCCTGAAGCAGCGCTGGACCTTTGTGCGTACACGCGAGGCGCAATGA
>CAXTMW010000067.1:0-16865 GCA_964245455.1 uncultured Acidobacteriaceae bacterium | reverse complement strand
GTTCTCAGTCCTAGCTTCGGCCAGGATGTCTCTGGGCTCGAAGTCCGCAGCAGAGTTGCGAGTTGCGATATCGCGAGCCATTGCAAACCGAAAAATCTGTAATGTGGTCTCATGCGAACGCTTGGCTACATCTCGCGCATCACGTCTCTCAACGGCAAGCATCAGCTCCCGAATGTTAGCAGCCGTTACCGCGTCGATAAATTTGTGGCCAAAGGTCGGCAAGACGTCCGCTTCTAGACGCCGCATGACCGTAGCGCGTGACGCGGAGATTTGGCGATCGACCACCATTCTCATCATTTACGGGCTATGCTTTCAAAGCTGTTGTCAGCTTCACGCTGTCGTGCTTCTGTTTCTCTTTGCCTGGCCTCGCTCTCCGCCTTGCGTTCGGCCATTGGATCAATCCCAGCGGTTAGCGTTTTGCGGGCTGCCAGGTGCCGCTCCCTCGCTTCCTTAAGAGCGACGAAGGGTATTCACCCAATGCCATCATCTTTTCTTTGCCATCAAAGCGGTAGCGCCACCTCCAGAGTTTCGCCCCTGATGGTGCGACTAGGAGGCCGCCTTCATCTACCAGCTTGTAGCCTTTGCCACTTGCTTTTGCGGTGTCGATCTCTTTAATCGTGAGTCCCATAGATCAGCCTCGCGGGGACACTTCAGCTTCATACCCGCAGAATGTACCCGTCATACCCCAACGGTACCCACAAAGCAGGCTGGCTGTTGATGCACTTTCCGGGATTTCTGCGGACGATGATCAGACATAAGTCGTTCATTCTGAATAAATTAAAGAGTCTTGGGAGGAGCAGGGAAGTGTGAGTAAAATACGGCGTTGGTTGCCCCCCAGGGATTCGAACCCCGATATGCTGAGTCAGAGTCAGCTGTCCTACCATTGAACGAGGGGGCAATGCATGGCGGCCGCGGTGGTGGAGCCTCGCGCGACTCCTCTGATACTACGGTTTCAATGGGCTTTGGTCAACGTGCAGACCGCTGTGCGCGGTGGTAGCCTTGGGCCGTGATCACAGCATCATTTGACTGCTGTGCAAAGGGGAATGGATGCGCAAGAAAGTAACGATTGTGGGCGCGGGCAACGTGGGCGCGACCGCGGCACACTGGCTTGCGGCCAAGGAACTGGCCGACGTGGTTCTGCTGGACGTTGTTGAGGGCGTCCCCCAGGGGAAAGCTCTCGACCTGCTCGAAGCGATGCCGATCGAGAAGCGCGACGTCGCGATCGTGGGCACTAACGACTATTCGGACTCGCTCGATTCGGACATTGTGGTGATCACCGCGGGGATTGCGCGCAAGCCGGGCATGAGCCGCGATGACCTGCTGCATACCAACGCGAAGATCATGGCAGACGTGATCACGCGCGTGGTTGCGACCTCGCCCAACGCGATCCTGATTGTCGTCTCGAATCCGCTCGATGCGATGGCGCAGGCGGCTTTCAAGCACTCGGGTTTTCCGCGCGAGCGTGTGCTCGGTATGGCCGGTGTGCTCGATTCATCGCGTTTTCGCACCTTTATTGCCGAAGAACTGAAAGTGTCGGTCGAAAATGTAACCGCGTTTGTACTGGGCGGTCACGGCGATACCATGGTCCCGCTGCCGCGCTACTCGACAGTCGCGGGCATCCCGATTACGGAGCTGCTCGATGAGCCGACGCTGGCGCGGCTGGTGCAGCGCACTCGCGAGGGCGGCGCCGAAATTGTGAAGTATTTGAAAACTGGATCGGCATATTACGCGCCCGCTGCCGCGGCGATCGAGATGGTTGAGGCGATCTTGAAAGATAAGAAAAAAATCCTGCCCTGCGCCGCGTATCTGCAAGGCGAGTACGGAATCGATGGCCTGTTTGTGGGCGTCCCCTGCAAGCTGGGCGCGAAGGGCTTAGAGCAGATCATCGAGATCAAGCTGACGCCCGAGGAGCAGACTGCTCTGCAGAAAAGCGCGAACTCGGTCAAGGAGTTGTGCGGGATCATCGGCGTCTGAAAGACAAAAACCGCCTGCGTGGCTCGCGGCCACTTCGTGGCATGTACTCGGCGCTTCGCGCGGGGAGCTCAAGGCTCTCCGCGCGAAGCGCTCAACACTCGTCCCGAAGGCACCACGAGTCCCTTTCTCCCGATAACACGTAGCGCAGAGTGTTACCTCACGTGGCCCTTCTTTACGGAAGGGCTACACTGGCCATCGTTGACGCAGGAAGTGAGTCGGGAGAAAGGGAAGCCGCGCAGGCGGTCTTATTTGTTACACCCGCTCGATCGTCACGGACTCAAGCACTACGGGCGTCTTCGGCTTGTCCTGCGCGCCGCGCGGCAGCTTCGTAATGGCGTCCACGATGGACTGCCCCTCGATCACTTCGCCAAAGATGGTGTGGTTGCCGGTAAGCCACAGCGTCGGCGCGACTGTGATGAAGAACTGCGAACCGTTCGTATTGGGCCCGGCATTCGCCATCGCGAGCTTCCCTGGCTTGTCGAACTTATGCGGTGAGCCCTTGGTTTCGTCCTCGAACTTGTAGCCGGGGCCGCCCATGCCGGTGCCGTCCGGGTCGCCGCCCTGCACCATGAAATCAGGAATGACGCGGTGGAAGATGGTGCCGTCGTATAGCTTTTTGCCGGTCTTTTTCTCGCCTTTGTGCGACCACTCGCGGGTGCCCTCAGCGAGCTCGACAAAGTTTTTCACGGTCTTCGGGGCGACGTCTTCAAACAGGCGGCAGACGATCTCGCCTTGGGTGGTCTGGAACGTGGCATAGGTGCCGGGTGTACGGGGCATTGTGTCTTGGTCTCCTTTGCCTATCTTACCGGGGCTTCGCCGGCGGTGCGGCCGGAGTGCTGCCTGCTGGGTTGGAAGCTGCAGGCGATGCCGGTAGCGGCTGGCCTTCGGGCACGATGGTGACCGTGTTGAGCGTGACCGGCGTGAGCGGCTTGTCGTTGCTATCGCGCTCGACGCGGGCGATCGCCTTCACGACCGTGACCGTTGCGTCGTCGCACTGGCCGAAGATGGAATAGCTTCCGTCGAGCGAGGGCTGGGGCGTCTCCGTGATGAAAAACTGCGAACCGTTCGTGTTCGGCCCGGCGTTCGCCATGGCGAGCCTGCCCGGCACGTCGAAGATCAGGCCCGGCATAATCTCGTCAGGGAAGGCGTAATCCGGGCCGCCCATGCCGGTGCCGAGCGGGTCGCCGCCCTGGATCATAAAGCCCGGGATCACGCGGTGAAAGGTCGTGCCGTTGTAGAGCGCCACGCCGTGCTGCTTCGCCCGGGTGTCCGGGTTGGTCCAGTCCTTGGTGCCGGTAGCCAGGCCGACAAAGTTGGCCACCGTCGCCGGGGCTTCCTTTTGGAACAGCCGGCAGGTCATGCGGCCCATGCTGGTGTCGAAGACGGCGGTGGGGCCGATAGGCTGGAGGGCTGGCTTGATGTTAGTGTCTGGCGAGTCCGGCAGAGGCGCTAGACCACTTGGCGGAGCTTGCGTCATGGTCTGTTGAGGGGTTGTGGACGTTGTTGTTTGTTGTGCGAAGAGGCCAGAAGCTAACAGTGGCAAGGTGAAACAACTCGAAATGAACACGCTTCTCATACTAAGACCAGAATATACTTCGGGAACGACCCGCTACGAACGAAGTGTCCTAGTATCTCGCTCAGGGTTCGCTCACAGGAAACGCTGGAAGAGCACGGCAGATAGCAGCTTCCGCACGCACCTGTGTTGGATTGCTGGGCTCAGACCCAAGATTGTCATAGACTAACGGTGCCTCTGCCTTACGGCTATATTCCTGCCTTCGAAGTAAGCGCAGGCCTGATACTTTTCGCTTCGGCACCATGTATGCAGTCGTGTACTGGTCTTTATAGTCGAAGGCGACATAGTAAGCAAAGTCAGTTTCTGCCAGCAGATGCACACTCCAAGTGCAGGGAGCAAGCAGGCCGGCCTGTTCGTCAAGCGTTATCTCGGCATGAACGTCTCCCCCACCGCCCCAAGCGCTGTCTATATTGCCATAGATAGCACCGGCCGGTAGCGTCATTAGGCACAGATAGAAGATGCCTGACCCGATTAGAGATGCATGGCGTAACTCTTTCCTGCCGCCGGAAAGCAACCATGCGAAAGAAAGCAAGCCAAAGATGCAAATACTGAATACCAGGAGAAAAACTAATTTGTCTGTTCTAAGCAGAAGATAGAAGGAGAGGAGCGTGAGAAGTACGAGTGGTGCGTTGACGAAAGTCCTGAAGTGTTCAAACTGCTTGGAAGAATATTTTCTAAGCCTGGTGTTTTTGGCGGCCGCTCTCCTGGCGAAGATGCGCCCTCTTGGAGTGCAGAAAAGATAAAATGTAAGTAGAAGTGTCAAAAGCATGCTGATAACAAGCCACCAAGAATCACTCACTTGCGCTACCGGATCGGGAACGTACATCCAGCGAAGCACATAGCTTTCTGCGACGGCAGTGAAGCTAATAAAGATAAGAAACCGATTAAGTTCTGCCCTAATTCCTTCACTAAGCCATACTGTCACGAATGCGGCTAATCCAGGCGCGAGAAGGAAGACTATAAGTGAAGCAAAGCCTGCGGAGAAGAGCTGAGGTTTGAGCAGGGAGTCATCATGAATACCATAGTTCGCCAAAAAATGTGAAAGAACGAAGAACCCATATGCAGGGACAATCAATACCAGAATAGCTGCGGCTTGCGCCAATCTGGTCAAGAACCTGTTTCCAAAAAGTCCCTCAGGCTTGTTCTTACGATTTCTCATGGGGCATACATTTGATCTCTGTCGAAAGCCGGCTACCGCGTAAACACATCCTTCACAGCCTGCACCATCACATCCCGGCTCACATCCGAGATCGCCTTGGTCAGCGGAATCATCTTCGGGCAGGCGTTCACGCAGTTCTGCGCGAAGCCGCACTCCTGGATGCCGCCGTCGCCCATCAGCGCGTGCAGGCGGTCGCTCTTGAGCGCCTTGCCGGTTGGGTGCTGGTTGAAGAGCTTGACCTGCGCGATGGTCGCCGCGCCCACAAAGCCCGTGTCCTCGTTGAACTGCGGGCACACCTCCATGCAGATGGTGCAGGAGATGCAGCGCGAGATCGGATAGGCTTCCTCCTGCTCGGCGGGGGTGATGCGCGGGCCCGCGCCCAGGTCGTAGCTGCCGTCGACCGGCACCCAGGCCTTGACGCGCTTCAGGTTCTCGAAGATGACGCTGCGGTCGACCGAAAGGTCGCGCACCACGGGCATCTTCGAGAGCGGTTCGAGTCGCACCACGCCGTTCTCCTGCACCTTCTCAATCAAGGCCGAGCAGGCCATGCGGGCTTTGCCGTTGATGCGCATGGCGCACGACCCGCAGACCTCTTCCAGGCAGTTTGCGTCGTAGGCGATCGGCGTGGTTTCGCGGCCGTCCGCGGTGACCGGGTTGGCCGCGATCTCCATCATGGCCGAGATCGCGTTCATGCCGGTGCGCATGGGCAGGTCAAACTTCTCCCAGCGCGGCTCGGCATTCGGGCTCGCCTGGCGCTTGATCTCGATGCGGACGGTCTTCAGTTTTGCCGGGCTGCGTGTGTCGAGTGGTGCCGTTGTGGTGGCCATTCCATATCCTTGCGCCCGTACAGGACGCGTCATTAATGCTCTTATCTTGCAAGTCCCGCAAGGCTTTCGTGCCTAGTTCCTTCGAGAGCCTTAAGCACCGTTGCAGCATCCACTACAGCTGCAAATTCGCCGTCGAGATCGCTCAGAGCCGCCGCGTGAACATCCGTCGCCGGACGATTGCGCCCGTCCAATCCAACCCGATCGAAAGTGGCAGTAGCATCGGAAACGACATACGTGAGGAAGCCTAAATTTCCCGCCATGCGCGTCGTTGTGGAGACACAATGGTTCGTCGTCAGCCCTGCAATCACGAGGGTATCGACGCCAGCTCTTCGCAGATCAGCTTCCAGAGTTGTGCCGATGAAGGCACTGTTTACAGACTTACGATAGACCGGCTCACCTGCGGCTGGTGCCGCTTCCGTCTTGATCGCATTGCCCTGCGACTCCGGATGAAGAGGGTTCTTCAATCTTGAATCATGCACAACATGGATAACCGGCATCTCGGCCTTGCGCCATGCCGCCAGCAACTGGGCTATCTTCGCCTCGGCATCTGGATTGTTGCGGGCTCCCCAATACGGATCGTCGAACCCTTGCTGCACATCGATGAGCAGCAGAGCGGTGCGGAAAGGTAGTTGGATCAGATCGATCTGCAAGCGCCACTCCTGTTTCTTGATCGCTCTGCGACTAAAGGCCGGTTCTTCTACTTCACTGCGTCATACCGCCGAGGCCGTGGCGTGATGTACTGCGTATCCACTGCCTCAAAGGTAAACCGCGGCTCATCCGCATCCGGTGCGAAGCTGGCTTTGGTCGTCTTCAAAAACTTTTCATCATCCCGCTCGGGAAAGTCCGGCTTGTAGTGCGCGCCGCGCGACTCGTCCCGTAGCGCCGCGCCCTGCGTCACCACGCGGCCCAGCTGCAGCATGTTATACAACTGCCGGGTGAAGGCGAAGCTAGTATTCGCCCACGCACTCTTATCGCTTAGATTTATATTCCGGAAACGCTCCAGCAGCTCCACAATCTTCTCGTCGGTCTCGCCGAGCGCTTTGTTGTAGCGAATAACCGTGACGTTCTTGGTCATGGTCTCGCCCAGCTCGCGCCACAGCTTGAACGGGTTCTCTGTCCCGGTCGAGGACAGCAGGCGCCCGTTGATCTCTTCCTGGCGCTTGCACTCGCTCTCGCCGTAGCCGTTCGCGGGCGCACTCGCGAGGCCCGCGGCGTACTTGAGCGCGTTCGGCCCCGCCTGGAAGCCGCCGTAGATGCACGAGAGCAGCGAATTGGCTCCAAGCCGGTTGGCGCCGTGGTAGTTGTACTCCGACTCGCCGGCCGCGAACACGCCCGGGATGTTGGTCATCTGGTTGAAGTCGACCCATAGCCCGCCCATGGTGTAGTGCATGCCGGGGAAGATTTTCATCGGCACCTTGCGCGGGTCGTCGCCGACAAACTTTTGGTAAATCTCAAGAATGCCTTCGAGCTTGCGATCGAGCGTGGCCGCGTCGATGTGCGTCAGGTCGAGGTACACCATCGGCTGCCCATCGATGCCAAGCTCGTGCTCATAGACAACCTTGTGGATGGCACGCGTCGCCACATCGCGCGGCACCAGATTGCCGTACTTCGGGTACCACTCCTCAAGGAAGTACCAGCGGTCGGCCTCGGGAATCGTGGTCGCCTCGCGCGGATCGTGGAGCTTGCGCGGCACCCACACGCGGCCGCCCTCGCCGCGTGCCGACTCACTCATCAGCCGCAGCTTGTCCTCACCTGGGATCGAGGTCGGATGGACCTGGATGAACTCGCCGTTTGCATAGTAGGCGCCCTGCTGGTACACAGCCGACTGTGCCGAGCCTGTGCACACAACCGAGTTGGTGCTTTTGCCGAAGATGGCGCCGATGCCGCCGGTCGCGAGAATAATCGCGTCCGCGTCAAAGGTGCGCACCGACATATCGCGCAGATTCATGGCGCAGATGCCGCGGCACACGCCCGCGCCGTCCAGCACCGCGGAGAGAAACTCCCAACCCTCGTACTTGGTGACCTTGCCCTCAGACTCGTAGCGGCGCACCTGCTCGTCGAGAGCGTACAGCAGCTGCTGGCCGGTGGTTGCGCCGGCAAACGCAGTCCGGTGATACAAAGTCCCGCCGAAGCGCCGAAAATCCAGTAGCCCCTCGGGCGTACGATTAAACGGAACCCCCATGCGGTCCAGTAGATCAATGATTGCAGGCGCGGCATCGCACATATTCTTGACCGGCGTTTGATTCGCGAGAAAGTCGCCGCCGTAGACTGTGTCGTCAAAGTGCGCGGCGGTCGTGTCGCCTTCGCCCTTCAGGTTTTTGGCCGCGTTGATGCCGCCTTGCGCGCACACCGAGTGCGAGCGCTTGACCGGCACGATCGAAAACAGGTCCACGGTGCCGCCGGCTTCGGCGATCTTGATCACCGCGGCCAAGCCCGCAAGTCCGCCCCCGACTACGATAGTTCTGCGTGCTGCCGCCATCGTGAACCCTCAGTCCTGCGTATGCGCCTGCCCGATCGGGGCCGGTGCCTGGGTATCTTCTGTGATTTGAGCCGGTGTTAAATCAGATGGCGCATTGCGGTATTTGGGCTCAACAAACGCCCACATACTGGCGAGTCCAACGGCACACAGCAGCACGCCAACCGTGCCGCAAATCCAGGCCGAACCGCGCCGCGCGCGCTCGCCCGGCGTGATGCCCCACTTGGCCCCGAACAGCCATACACCGTACGCAAAGTGGTAGCACGTGGCGACCATGGCGACTGCGTAAATGAGGAGCATCCACGGGTGCGAAAGCTCGACCTGTACCTTGTGGAACGCTGCCCCCGGGTGGTCCGGCAGGCTGACGCCCGAGAACCGCTGCCGCCATACGTGCTGGAGGATATAGGCAAGCGCGATGCCGCCTGACCAGCGCTGCGCCGTGTACAGCCAGTTGCCGGCCCAGGGATAGTAGACGACGTTGGACTTGCCGCGCAGCCAGATGTACATGCCGTATCCGGCGTGGTAGATAAGCGGCAAAAAAATAAACGCCCACTCGAGGACGCGCACAAACGGCAGCGCGTTTAACCACTTGACCTGGGCCGCGTAGGCTGCCGGGCCTTTGAGCGCCTCCCAGTTTGAGACAAGATGCTCGATCAAAAACGCGCCGATCGGCACGATGCCCGTGAGTGAGTGGAGCCGGCGCAACAGGAACGAATGGCCCTCGCCCGCGCGCAGCGGCTGCACCCCGCGGTTCCGGGTGCCCTTGCGTGTGTCCGAGTCCGGTCCGGGTGCGGGGAACTGGCGGGAAGGGGCGGCTGGAGGAGCTTGAACAGTGGTCGCCATGCGTCGGAGAAGACTCCTTACGGCCCGAGCGCGAAAGGCACGTCATGCCACGCCCAGCCAACTCTTAATTATTCGTCTGCATCTCGCGAGCGTCAAGGCGGCCTGGTGATCGGGTGTGACCACCCGGTAAAAGCGGTCGCCTCTACAATAATCACAGGCAGGAACTATTCCCGGGAGGAACAGCCCGACAGATGCGGATCAGTGTGATAGGCATGGCGATAGCAGCGGGAGCGCTCATGGTTGGCAGTGGAAGCGGCGCGTACGCCTCGGCGGAACACGCGGGCCTCAGCCCGGCAAACCCCTTCTACGCGGAAAGTGCGCTTCCATTTCACGCGCCGCCCTTCAACGCAATCCACGATGAGGATTACCAGCCGGCGATCGAGGCCGGCATGGCTGAGCACCTGCGGGAGGTCCATGCCATCACGCAGGACCCGGCCCCGGCGACTTTTGAGAACACGTTTGTCGCCATGGAGCGCTCCGGTGTGCTGCTGAACCGGGTGCAGCGGGTCTTCGGCGGCGTAACAGCGGCCAACACGAACCCGAAGCTCCAGGAGGTACAGCGGCAGGAAGCGCCGAAGCTGGCCGCGCACGCCGACGCGATCCACCTGGATCCAAAGCTGTTCGCGCGTGTCAAGGCAGTGTACGACCAGAGACTGTCGCTGCATCTGGAGCCGGAGCAGCTTCGCTTGGTCGAGATCACCTACGACCGGTTCATCCATGCCGGCGCGCAGCTTTCTTCGGCCGACCAGGCCGCCTTGCGCACGCTCAACGAAGAAGAGTCGAAGCTCGCGAACGCGTTTGAAACAAAACTGCTGGCCGCGACCAAGGCGGCAGCCTACACAACCGGGGACAAAGCTGCGCTCGCCGGGCTTGGTGACGCGCAGTTGCAGGCTGCCCAGGGCGCTGCAAAGGCACGCAAGAGCGAGGGCTACGTGCTGCCTCTCCAGAACACGACGCAGCAGCCGGAACTGCCCGAGCTGAGTGTGCGCGCAAGCCGCAGCGCGCTGTTTCAGAACTCCGTCACACGCGCTGAACGCGGCGGCGAGAACGACACCCGCGACACGATTGCGCGGCTGGCACAGGTGCGCGCGCAAAAAGCGAAGCTACTGGGCTATCCGACGTACGCGGCCTGGAAGCTGGAAGACCAGATGGCGAAAACGCCTGCGGCCGCGCTGCACTTTATGGACGCGCTTGTGCCCGCGTCCACGGCAAAGGCGCGTGCCGAGGGCGCCGACATTCAGGGCGTAATCGATGCCCAGCAGGGCGGCTTTCAGCTTGCGCCGTACGACTGGGAGTTCTACTCGGAGCAGGTCCGCAAGGCAAAGTACGACCTGAATGAGGCCGAGCTCAAGCCGTACTTCGAGCTCGACAATGTGCTCCAGAACGGCGTCTTCTACGCGGCGCACCTGCTGTACGGCATCAGCTTCCGGGAGCGCCACGACCTGCCGGTGTACGAGCCGGATGTCCGCACCTTTGAGGTGACAGACGTCGACGGCAAGCCGCTGGCGCTGTTCTACTGCGACTACTGGAAGCGCGACAACAAGAATGGCGGCGCGTGGATGAGCGAGTTTGTCGGGCAGTCCCGGCTGCTCGGGACCTTGCCGGTGGTGTATAACGTCGCTAACTTCACCAAGCCCGCGCCCGGGCAGCCGGCGCTTATCTCCTTTGACGATGTAACGACCATGTTTCACGAGTTTGGCCACGCACTGCACGGCATGTTTGCCAGTGCCGAGTACCCGAGCCTGAGCGGGACCTCCGTGCCGCGCGACTTCGTGGAGTTTCCTTCGCAGTTCAACGAGCACTGGGCGACGTACCCGGAGGTGTTCGATCATTTCGCGCGCCATTACCAGACCGGCGCGCCCATGCCGGCGGAGCTGAAGCAGAAGCTGCTTCGGGCGCGCACCTTCAACCAAGGCTATCGGCTCACCGAGCTGCTGGCGGCCGCTCGGCTCGATATGGAGTGGCACACCCTGCCGGCAGACGCGCCGCTCCAAAAGCCGGATGAGTTTGAGCAGCAGGCGCTTGAGCGAACAAAGCTTGCCCTGGCAGAGGTGCCGCCGCGCTACCGCTCCACGTACTTCATGCACATCTGGGGCAACGGCTACGCGGCGGGTTACTACGCTTACCTGTGGAGCGAGATGCTCGACGACGCCGCGTACCAATGGTTTGTGGACCATGGCGGGCTGACCCGCGCCAACGGCGACCGCTTCCGGCAGATGGTGCTTTCGCGCGGCAACACTGGGGACCTGCAAGCGATCTATCGTGCCTGGCTGGGTGCCGAGCCGACCGCCGCGCCGATGCTGCGGCAGCGCGGGCTGGATAGTGCTTCGGATACACCAACAGTGACAAACCCTAGCAACAGCACGAAGAACTAAGGGCGGGGAAGAGTAAGCCGCGGCAGCAAATGGTTGAGCGCGGCTCCACGGTGGTTCAGTCCCAGGCGCGTATGCGTATCGAGCTCCGCCATCGTGAGCCCGAGCAGCGGCAGCAGAAAGTATGGGTCGTAGCCGAAGCCCTGTGTGCCCCGCGGCGCGGGTACAATCTCGCCCTCGACGAAGCCGTCCGCCGTCGCGATCACCGCGCCATCCTGTGCCACGGCGAGAACACACTGATAACGAGCGGTCCATGGCCTCGGCTGTAATGAACGCCTGAGCTCGCTGAGCAGGCGCGCGTTGTTGCGGGCGTCTGTATCTGTCGTGTGCTGTGCTTCGGGCGGAGCGCTCGCACCAGGCAGGCTGCTGTAGCGCGCCGAGTACACGCCGGGCGCGCCGCCGAGCGCGTCGACGACCAGGCCGGAGTCGTCGGCCAGCACTGCGGCACCGGGCGCAAACCGAGCGTAATACAAAGCTTTGATGCAGGCGTTTTCAAAGAATGTCGTGCCGTCCTCGGGAGGAGCCGATACGGCCGCAAGCGCCAGAAGCGGCTCCAGCGTCCACACGTTGCTAAGCTCGGCCGCGGCGGTCGCAAAATCGCGAAGTTTGCCGGGCGAGCCGGTCGCGACGTAAAGCGTCGAGCGCCTCATGCGAGCGCCTTCTGCACACGACGCGGCCGCGTCGCGGCTTGCGCAAGCGCGGGCGGCGAAAAGCCGGGCTGGTTCAGCGGGCAGCCCTCACAGCGCGGGACGCCGCCGCAGTGGGTCTTGCCGACCATCACGATCAGCGCGTGGAACTCATTGAAGTGGGCAAGCCAGCTTCCCGAAGCGTCGTCCTGAAAGGCCGCGAGCGCCACTTGCTGCACATCGTGGTAGCGGGCCGTCGCTTCTACGAGTCCGTGGCGAGTGACCACGCGGCGCAGGTACTCATCGACGACCATGACCGGCTGCGCGAGCGCGTACAGCAGGATCGCATCCGCGGTTTCCGGCCCGACCCCCGGAAGCGCGAGCAGGGCTTCGCGCGTTTCGTCTAACGGAGCGTTCGCCATCGCCGCCAGTTCGCCTCCGTAGCGCTCGTCGAGCAGGCGCACAAACGCCTGAATCGCCGCGGCCTTGCGCACCATGTAACCGGAAGGGCGGATCAACACGCGCAGCTCGTCATCCGACAACGCGCGCAGCCCCGGCACCGTCAGTACGCCGGCTGCCTTCAGGTTTACGATCGATCGCTCCACGTTGCGCCACGACGTGTTCTGCGTCAGGTATGCACCCACCACGGTTTCAATTGCGGTTTCTGACGGCCACCAGTGCTGTGGCCCATACGCCGCCATGAGGGCGTCGTAGAATGCGCGCAGCGCACGCGCAGGCTGCGGAATCACAGCGTCCCGGCAGCGGCTGCACCGGCCCGCAGCTGCTGCTTCCAGCCGAGCAGCTTCGCGCGGGTTGCCGCTTCTTCCGCCTCGGGGATCATGCCCTTGTGCTGATACAAAATGGACAATGCCGTGTACGCAAGCACATCGTCGGGAGCCTGCGCGGCAAGCTCGCGCGCGGCGGCAAGTCCCTCGTCGTAGGCGCCTGCATCCTGCAGCGCTCGAATCAAGCCGTGCTGCGCATCCAGAAACGTGGGGTCCGCCGCCAGCGCCCCTCGAAAGCCCTCGGCGGCCGTCTCGGGACTGCCTTCCGCAAGCGCGTCCAGCGCTGCATAGTACAGCGACTCCGCTTGTTCGCGAGCTTCCTGGGATGTAAGCGCCATGGTCCCGATGATAGTAGATTGCATCTAGCCTGATGGATGCTAAAGCAAGTCCGGAGCGTACGCGTGAGCGCGATGAAGACCCATACCGACTATCTCTGGTTCAACACGAGCAAGGAGCGCGAGATGATCCACATTACCCCGCAGGTCGAGGCGATTGTGCGTGCAAGCGGCGTACAGGACGGCCTGTGCTTTGTGTCGCCGATGCACATCACTGCCGCGATTTACGTGAATGACCATGAAAGCGGGTTAATTGAAGACATCAGCGAGTGGCTGGAGAAGCTTGCGCCCGCACGGCCTGAGTATCGCCATCACCAGACCGGTGAGGACAACGCGGACGCTCACCTAAAGGCGCTGCTGCGGCACCATGAAACAACGCTGCCGATTACCGGCGGCAAGCTCGATCTAGGCACCTGGCAGCGCGTGTTCTATGCGGAGTTTGATGGACGCAGGCGCAAGCGGGTGATTGTGAAGATACTCGGCGTATAGAAGGACTGCCGACCAAGATGAGCTATCTCGCCTTCGAAAACCCAGAATTACTGTCTCTTGCTGCTGAGATAAGCCAGCCCTTCAACCGTTTGTCCGTGAACCTGTATAGCAAACGGTGGCCGCAGGAAGTCACCCTTTGGCGACCGGATGGGTCAGGGCTCAAGATTATCTCCGTCATGCACGATGTCGCAGAAAGGAGAGAGGTTGGCGTTCTAAGGTTTAGTTCTGCTTCACCGCCTAAGTTAGGCGACATAGATCTAGACGTGTCCGGGAGTTTCGAGGGAGTCCTTGCAGTCTCCAAGCTGATCATCCTTGAATTGGGAACGGAGGCGGAATCCGGAATTGCTCTCATGACGACGAGCGATACAGAGCTAATAATTGTCGCTGGCGCCTTTCCTTATACACTTGCAGTACGTGGCCTGCCGGGGCCTCATATGTTTGAACCCGAATACACTCTCGACCACTACATGCGTGTGCGCATGCTCCCGGCATCGAGCCCTGCTTAACTCACTACCGCAATCTCTTCTTCCAGCATCTGCTTCTCGTACAGGCTTGCGTAGTAGCCGCCGCGCGCCAACAGTTCTTCATGCGTTCCAAGCTCAGTAACGCGCCCCTCAAGCAGCACCGCGATCTGGTCCGCGTGGCGAATGGTGGAAACGCGGTGCGCGATCAGGATCGTGGTGCGCCCGGCCATGGCCCGGCTCAGCCCCGCGAGGATTTGCTCCTCGGTGTAGGTATCGACCGAGGCCAGCGCGTCATCAAGGATCAGGATACGTGGATCGCGAATGAGCGCGCGAGCCAGCGCCGAGCGCTGCTTCTGCCCGCCGGAAAGCGTGAGCCCGCGCTCGCCGATCATCGTCTCAAAGCCGGCCGGGAACTCCTCAAACTCGCGCCGGATATGCGCGGCTTCGGCCGCGGCCAGCAGCTCCATCTCACTCGCGTTCGGCCGCCCCAGCGTGATGTTGTCGCGGATCGTGGTGGAAAACAGAAAGGTCTCCTGCGGCACGTAGCCGATGCCAGCCCGGAGTGTATCGAGCGGGTACTCGCGCACCGGATGGCCGTCGATCAGCACGGAACCCTCGGGTGCGTCATGCATCCGGACGACCAGGCTTGAGAGCGTGCTTTTCCCGGCGCCGGTAGGCCCCTTCAGCGCGAGGCTTGAGCCGGCCGGCACCCGCAGCGTGATGCCGTGCAGCACCTCATGCTCTGTACCTTCATAGCGAAACTGCACATCGCGCAATTCAATCGCGCCTTCCGTCATACCGGCAAGCGCGGGAATCGCTGCGCGGTCGTCAATCGTAGGTTCCTCGGCCAGCACCTCGTGAATGCGCGTGACCGAAGCCTTGCCGCGCTGCACCAGATTGACGACCCAGCCCAGCGCGATGATCGGCCACGTCAGCATGACTGTGTAGGTGGAGAACGCGACAAAGTCGCCGATCGAGATGCGCCCGCTCAGCACCTCGTGCCCGCCGACCAGCAGCACCATGACCATCGCGAGGCCGAGCAGGAACTCGAGCGTGGGCCACAGCATACCCATCAGCTGCACCAGCCGCAGACCCCGGCGGATGTACTCGCGGTTCGACTCCTCGAAAGAGGCGATCTGTGCTTCTTCCTGCGCAAATGCCCGCACCAGCCGCGCCCCGGAAAAGTTCTCCTGCGCTTGCGCCGAAATGTCGGAAAACATCGCTTGAATGCGCTCGAAGCGGTCGTGAATTTTGCGCCCCAGCGCCTGCACCAGCACGCTCGCGAGCGGCAGAGGGGCGAGCGCGACCAGCGTCAGCATGGGCGAGATACGCAGCAGAAAATAGAGCGCGCCGATGGTGAACAGGATGGTGTTCGCGCTGTACATAATCGCAGGGCCGAGCAGCATGCGCACCGCGTTCAGGTCGTTGGTCATGCGCGCCATGATGTCGCCGGTGCGGTTGCGCTGAAAGTAGCCGGCGGGCTGCCGCTCCAGCGTGGCGAACAAGTCGTTGCGCAGGTTGAACTCAATGTCGCGCGAGATGCCGATCAGGATCCAGCGCGTCCAGAAGAGAAAAAAACCCTTGGCGGCGGCGAGCGCAACCAGCAGGCCCGCGTAGTACAACAACTTGCCGCGTGTGATGCCGTGCGACAGATCGTTGACCGCGGTCCGGATGACCAGCGGGAAGAAAATCCAGATCGCGTTCGATAGGACCGTGACCAGCGCGCCCCACACGTAGTCGCGCCGGTACCGGCGAAGATACGGCACGAGCGGCTTCAGTTCCCCCAGCGTACTTCCAAACGTACTTGTAGACACGGCCGGCTCCTTTAGGTAGGTGTGCGCAGCAGCAGGTAGCTGCCGGCCAGCGCAAACAGCATGTCAGGCGACCACGCGGCCAGAAACGCCGGCAACATGTTCACGTCGCCCATGGCTTCAAGCGTACTGGACACCGTCCAGTACACAATCGCAACCCCGATCGCAACGGCAATGCCGGCGAGCGATCCGCTGCGGCCCATGGACAGCGCAAACGGCACGGCCAGCACCGCCATCACCAGCGTGATCACCGGGTACGCCAGCTTATGGTTCAGCTGCACGCGCAGGCGCATGGTGTCAAAGCCGCTCTGGCGCAGGTCGTGGATGTAGCGGCTCAGCTCGACGAAGCTCATCTCGGACGACTGCCGCGGGTCTCGCTTGAAGTACTGCGGCTGCTCCGAGATTTCAGCCACGCTGGTCGAGCTAAACGTCTGGTAATTCTGAATTTCATCACCGGCGAAGGAGCGCTCCCAGCCGTTGCGGAAGATCCAGGCATGGCGCTCCGCATCCCAGGAGGCGCTTGCCGCGAAAAGCCGCTTTTGCAGCTCAAAGGTGCCGGGGCGAAAGGTGAACACGCTGATATTTGCGAAGCGATCGCGGTCCCCGTCGAAAAATTGGTAGTAGAAGATGTGGCTGGGCAGTCCCGGTTTTTCAACGCCGAACATCCATTTCTCGTCCGGTCGTCGGAAGGTTTGCGCGGGGCGCCCCTTGATGGTCGCGCGCAGTGCCTCCTGTCGGCGATTCGCGCCCGGGATATAGGTTTCATCGAAGATAAAGAGCGACACGGCAAGCACGGACGCGATCGCGAGAATCGGTACCACGATGCGGTACACGCTGATGCCGGTTGCTTTCATGGCGGTCAGCTCATTTGAACGGTTCAGGCTGCCGAACACCACCAGGACTGCGATGAGCACACTGAGCGGCGCGATCAGGTAGATCATGCTCGGGGTGAGATTGAGCAGGTATTCGCCGACCACGACAAAAGGCGTCCGGTTCCGAATGATGTCGCCCAGCAGCTCAAAAAAAGTAAACAGCAGCATGAGCATGACAAAAGTGGTCAGTACCAGAGTGAAACTCTTCAGGAACTCGAGGATAACGTAATTGGCGAGCAGCAACGGGAAGCTGCTGCGG
>CAXTMW010000066.1:10527-16983 GCA_964245455.1 uncultured Acidobacteriaceae bacterium | reverse complement strand
GGCGGAGTTTGCGCGGGTAGCGAAGCTGGTGGACCCGGCGAAAGACCCGAAGCAGGTGCTTGCGGAGTTGACTGCCGACCACCCGGCGCAGGGGCAGCTGCTCGCCGTCTTTCATGAGCAGTTTTCCGAGCTAATCGGCTTCATCCATACACACAAGATCGTGACGATGCCGGACGACGTGGAACCTACGCTTGAGGAGACGCCTCCCTTCGAGCGGGCGACGACGCAGGCCTCGATGGATCCGCCGGGACCCTTCGAAACGCGCTCGCGGACCTCTTACTTCAACGTGACGCTCCCAGACAAAAGCTGGACGCCGGAGCACGTACAGGACTATCTCGGCATTTTCAACGTCGGCACTATTACGAGCACGGCTGTCCACGAGGCCTACCCGGGCCACCACGTGCAGGAGTTGTGGGCCAACTCGGTTGGCCTGAGCAAAGTGCGCAAAATTGTGAACGCGAATACCTATGTCGAAGGCTGGGCCCACTACTGCGAGCAGATGATGCTCGACGAGGGATACGGGCAGCCGGGCGTAGGCGCGAAAGATGAGCGCGAAGCGAACCTCATCCGGCTTGGGCAGATTGTGGACGCGCTCCTGAGAGACGCGCGCTTTGTAGCCGCGATCCAGATGCACACCGGCTCGATGTCGCTCGACCAGGCACGCACATTCTTTGTGGACGAGGGTTACCAGACCGGCTCGGTGGCCGATGTGGAGGTAAAGCGCGGCACCTCGGACGCGCTCTACCTGTATTACACGCTGGGCAAGCTTGAGATCCTGAAGCTGCGCGACGACTACCGGAGAAAGCAGGGCGCGGGTTACAGCCTCCAGGCCTTCCACGACGCCTTCCTCCGTCAGGGTCCCGTGCCGATCCCCATCGTGCGTCAGGCACTGCTCGGGGACGCATCGCCCAGCCTTTAGCCCGGCTGTCAAGACACGATGGTCAGCGATACGCTAGGCTGATCTCTGGCACAATAGAGCAGTTTCCTAATCCGTGTACCGCGGAGACCCACTTGACATGGCTTTTCTTTACGGAAAAGCCACACTGACAGACGCGGGCCCATCTACACCTTTAGGAAAGCTGCTCCAACCGGAGCGCCCCGTAGACGATAAACGAAGTGGCCAGAGATAGAGAAGGGAACAGAAGAACACGCGCATGAAGCAGAAGGTACGCAAAGCTGTTTTCCCTGCCGCCGGCCTGGGCACCCGCTTTTTGCCTGCGACCAAGGCGATCCCGAAAGAGATGCTGGCTCTGGTTGACAAGCCGATCATTCAGTACGGGGTCGAGGAAGCCCTCGCCGCCGGTATTGAGGAGATCATCATTGTGACGGCGCGCGGCAAAAGCGCGATCGAGGACCATTTCGACACGAGCTTCGAACTGGAAGCGAACCTCGAAAGGAAAGGCAAGAAAGAGCTGCTGGCGCTGGCCCGCCATGTGGCCAGCATGGCCAAGCTTGCGTACGTGCGGCAGAGCCAGGCGCTCGGCCTGGGCCATGCCGTACTGCAGGCAAAGGACCTGGTCGGCGACGAGCCATTTGCGGTGCTGCTGCCGGACGATGTGATGGCCGGCGAGGTGCCGTGCCTCAAGCAGATGATCGACGCGTTTGACGATGTGGAAAGCTCGCTGATTGCGACGCAGGTCATTGAAGGCCCGGCGATCTCAGCTTACGGCGTGCTGGACGGAAAGTCGGTGGCCGGCAAGCCCCGTTTGTTCGAGGTCAGCGGCATGGTCGAGAAGCCTAAGCTGGAAGATGCCCCGTCGAAGAATGCGATTATCGGCCGTTACATATTGACGCCGGCCATCTTTGCGAAGATTGAGACGCTCGCTCCCGGCGCGGGCGGAGAGCTGCAGTTAACTGACGCGATCAAAGCGCTGCTCGGCGAGGAAAAGGTGTACGGGTTCTCGTTTGAGGGTACACGGCACGATGCCGGCGACAAGCAGGGCATGCTGCAGGCGATGGTGACATTTGCTCTCAAGCGGGACGATGTAGGACCGAAGTTTCGCGAGTTCCTGCAAGGTCTTTCGCTGTAAGCGCAGGCAGCAGTGACAGAAAAGCCCGGCTTGCGCCGGGCTGTTCGCTCCAAGCTCTATTTCGCGAGTGTTTTCATGTCGAGGACGAACCGATATTTCACGTCCGACTTGACGACGCGGTCATAGGCTTCCGCGATTTTATCGACCCCGATCAACTCGATCTCTGAAACAATCCCGTGCTCCGCGCTGTAGTCGAGCATTTCCTGCGTCTCCTTCATGCCGCCGATACCGGAGCCCGCGAGCGAACGGCGATTGTTAAAGAGGCTGAACGCCCCAACCGCGGACGGCTCTTCCGGGGCGCCGACCTGGCAGACAACGCCATTGCGCTTGAGCAGGCCGAGATACACGTTCATATCGTGCGGCGCTGAGACGGTGTCGAGAATGAAGTTGAAGCTGCTCTTGTGAGCAGCCATGGCCTCTTTATCCTTGGAGTTGACGACCTCATCGGCTCCCATGCGTTTTGCATCTTCGGCTTTGCTCATGGATGTCGTAAAGAGCACCACGTGTGCCCCAAAGGAGTGGGCGAACTTGAGCCCAAGATGGCCGAGACCGCCCAGGCCAACTACGCCGACCTTCTGGCCGGGGCCGACTTTCCAGTGCCTGAGGGGGGAATAGGTGGTGATGCCGGCGCAAAGCAGCGGCGCAACGCCGGCTGGGTCGAGCTTCGGCGAGATAGGGTGCACGAAGTGTTCGTCCGTCACGATGACGTTCGAGTAGCCTCCGTAGGTCGGTGCGCCGTCGTACTGCTTGCTGTTGTAGGTCTCGACAGCGCCTTTTTCGCAATATTGTTCTTCGCCTGCCACGCAGTTTTCGCAGACACGGCAGCTGTCAATAATGACGCCAACCGCAGCCGCATCGCCTGCCTTGAAGCGCTTCACGTCACTGCCGACTGCCGAAACCTTGCCGACAATTTCGTGGCCGGGCACCATGGGGTACTTCGAATTGCCCCACTCTCCACGAACCTGGTGAATATCAGAGTGGCAGATGCCGCAGAACTCGATCTCAACAACAACGTCGTGCGGTCCGGGATCGCGACGCTCAAACGAGAAGGGAGCGAGTGGAGACTTTTCGTTCTGGGTGGCATAGCCCTTGGCTTGAATCATGGGTGTTTTCTCCTTGAGTTAGGAGCGGGTCCTCTCCCATAGCCTCAGATGCCGCACGCAGGATGAATGGTGCAAGCGCTCAGGGCAGCCGCGCGAACTCACTGCGCTTGCGACTGTAACCGACATAGATCGCCAGGCCCAGGCACAGCCATACAAAGAAGCGCAGCCAGGTGACAATCGGCAGCCCGGCCATGAGCAGGGTGCAGAACAGAATCGACAGCACCGGAAACGCCGGTCCACCCGGGCAGCGAAATGATCGGTGGCGACCTGGGTCGCGATAGCGCAGGATGAGCACCCCTGCCGAGACGAGCACGAACGCGAACAGCGTACCGATGTTCGACAGGTCGGCAAAGGTGCCGATATCGAGCAGCCCGGCCGGGATGCCGACAACAAAACCTGCGACCCAGGTGGAGACCGCCGGGGTGCGAAAGCGGGGATGAATGCGCGAGAAAGCGGTCGGCAGCAGGCGATCGCGCGACATGGCAAACCAGACTCGCGCCTGGCCGATCTGGAAGACCAGGATCGATGAGATCATACCGAGCAGCGCGCCGATGAGCACAGCCAGACGCACCCAGCGCAGCAGGGGACTTCCAGTGGCGAGCGAAAGCTTCTTGAGCGTGTTGACGACCGGGGCAGCGTCGTCAATGAGCTTGTCCCAGCGGATAAGGCCCGTGAGTACGACAGCGACCCCGATGTAGAGCACCGTGCAGACGATCAGCGTCGCGATGATGCCGAGCGGGATGTCGCGGCGCGGATTTTTGCACTCCTCAGCGGCGGTGGAGACCGAATCGAAGCCGATATAGGTGAAGAAGATGATGGAGCCGCCGGTGAGTACGCCTGACCAGCCATTGGGCGAGAAAGGGTGGTAATTGCCGGGACGGATGAAGCTTGCGCCCGCTGCCACAAAGATGAGGATGGCCGCGACTTTGAGCAGCACCATGACATTGTTGGTCGTAGCCGACTCGCGGATACCGCGCACCAGCACCACCGTGAGCAGCAGGACGATCAGGAACGCAGGAACGTTGAAGCCCACGTGCCAGCCAGGCCCATAAAGGGCATTGCCGGCGAGGTCCGAAAGCCCGGACGGCAGGTAGGCAGGCGAGATCCACCGCAGCGATGGGTGGATGCCCATCCAGTCGAGCAGGTCCACCAGGTGTGCGGCAAAGCCGACCGAAACGGCCATGTTCGAGAAGGCGTATTCGAGGATCAGGTCCCAGCCGATGATCCAGGCGACGAGCTCGCCCATGGTGGCGTAGGTGTAGGTATAGGCGGAGCCGGCAATCGGGATCATGGACGCGAGCTCGGCGTAGCAAAGCCCTGTAAAGCAGCAGACGATCGCGACGAGCACCAGCGATAGGGCCAGTGCCGGGCCTGCTCCGGGGCGGCCGAGCAAGGCGGTGTGGTGTCCCAGGTAGTCGGCGACCGGCGTGTTCAGGACTGAAGTCGCGTCGAACTTTTCGCCCGAGATGGCGGTGCCGATGACCGTAAAAATGCCCGAGCCGATGACCGCGCCGATCCCAAGTGAGGTGAGCGAAACGGGCCCGAGCGTTTTTTTAAGCGCGTGCTCCGGCTGCTCGGACTGCGCAATCAGCTTGTCGATCGACTTGGTCGCGAAGAGTTGGCTCGGCAGAGAAGGCGCTCCGGAGTTTATGGGAACCGGCGTGGGATGGAGACGCCGCCGGCCTGCCGCAAAGGCAGCAGGCCGGATGGCTATCGGTACGTTAGCGCTTGCCCGTGCCGCGGGTCAGCTTCTTGGGCTTCTTTTTGCCGGAGCCGCGCGGGCCGGTTCGCTTGGCCTTGGGGGCTGCCTTTTTGCGGGCTGCGCGCTTAAGCTGCTTGCGCTCTTCGGTAGACTCGACTGCTGTGGTGTTTGCCATGGGGGTTCTCTTTTCTGGTGTGGCTACGTATTTCTGCGAAAACGTCGTGTCACTCTTCCTCTGGTTTTACTACAGAAGCGTGCATGGCCCCAGTGGGAGAAAGCAGTTGGAAGGTGGTCGCTTCATCGAACAGAGGCTGATACACTCGCACATCTACGCGTTGCGACAGTAGCAGATCCGAAGGATTGGCTCATCCCCATGAAGTGGTACACGGGCCTTGTCAGGCAAGTCCGGCTGGCAGCCAAACGCGATCTGCTGCTAGGCGCAGTCTCTTTAGCGGCGAAGACGTACGCTGTCGTTTACACAGTCGAGGTCTCTTTGAACAAGACGCTGGGACTGCCATTGCCCGAGCGGCGAGCATGGCTGATAGCGTATGTTGTCTGCGTATTGGCCATCCCAGTCTTACAGTTCGTCCCGAAAGCGAGGCGAGCTAAGTGGGTCGCAGTTGAAAGGACCCGGACGGAAGCGACCAACGTGGCGATCTCCGAGCTCGCATCTTGTGTGCGTAGCAGCGCTTGCACAGAGGTCGAGTTCCGGGACATCACAAGGCGCTTGCTTACGGCGATGAGGCAGGAGATCGAACAATTCGTCGCCGATACAGAGAGCATCTATATAAATGTCAGCCTGATGGTGCAAGATGAGATAAAGCCCGGCTACCTAAGGGTCTTGAACAGGGCTAACGACAACAGACCACTCAGTGTCTACCCGAAAGGTGACCTTGGTGTGTGGGTTGCCATGCAGAATTTTCGAGCAGAGTACATAGCGAAGTATAATAACCTGGCTAAGGAGTATCGGTGCATTCTGGCCTTGCCGATCATTGTCGAAGATGAGGTCGGAGTCCAAACCAGCATCGGAGTCGTTTCAATAGACAGTGGGCGACCGGGAGAGTTCGACGGTCAAGTCGAAGATGTAAACCTCAGAATGCTGCCTTACCTCAGCTTGCTCAAGCTGTCCCTCGACGTTCGGCAGCAGTATGGAGATGGAAATGGCGATAAACGTCCACGTGAGTAAGAATGACGACCCGCAGGTCGTGATTGAGCGTCTCGCTCGGAAGCGTATCTCTGAGGAAGACGCAAGCAGGTACTTCACAGAGAGGATCGAGAGAAATCAAAGCCGATCGGTTCCTAAACTGATCGTAGATGCCGTGAGAAAGGCATTTCAGTCATCCCGATAGCTGACGGTCGAGGCTGTCTGTTTGTTAAGGACGTTGGCTACAGCCTCTCCAGCTTGGCAAACTTCTCCACCAGCTTTTTGACCCCGTGCTGATGAAAGCTCACGGTCAGCTTGGCTTCTTCGCCTTCGCCTTCGCGCCGCACCACTTGGCCCTCGCCGTACTTGGGGTGGCGGACGCGCTGGCCGGTGCGGAAGCCGGTCGCGCCGGATGCGGGTTCAATTTCCAGCTTGGGGCGGCCGCCGACCGCGGCGCTGCCGCGCGCTCCGAAGAAC
>CAXTMW010000066.1:0-10517 GCA_964245455.1 uncultured Acidobacteriaceae bacterium | reverse complement strand
ATATGGTCGAGCGAATTGCCGGGTCCGCCGCTGCCGGAAGCCATGGTCGCTTTGGATGCGGCGCTTGCAGCAGGACGACCAGCAGCGGCTGCCGGGCGATAGCTCTGGTCTTCGTCCTCGTAGGAGTAGTGGCGCGACACCTCGCGTTCGGTGTCGTCACCTTTGCGCGCATTGCTGCCGAAGCGCGATCCGTTCCCACCATAGCCTGAGCCGTAGCCTGACGCGGACCCGTAGCTGCCGTAGCCGCTGACCTGCGCACGCGCGGCAGCTCCGCCGCTCACGTCGGCCAGCAGGTGCGCGGGCACCTCTTCTAAAAAGCGTGAGGGAATACTCGCCTCCGGCATGTCGTTGCCGTAGCGCCGGCGGTAGCGCGCCCGCGTCAGTACCAGCGTGTCCATCGCGCGCGTCATGCCGACATAGCAAAGGCGGCGCTCTTCTTCCATCTGCGCCGGGTCGTTGAGCGTGCGCGAGTGCGGGAAGAGATTTTCTTCCAGGCCCGCAAGCAGCACGACCGGGAACTCGAGCCCCTTGGCTGCATGGAGTGTCATCAAGGTGATGCGGGCGTCCGGGTTGATCTTGTCCGTGTCGGAGACGAGCGCGGCGTGGTCTAAAAAGTCCGACAGCGTTTCCCCGCGCTGCTCGGCGTCCTGGGCGGCATTGGCCAATTCCTTCAGGTTCTCGATGCGCGAGAACGATTCGGGCGTGCCTTCTTCTTCGAGCGCGCGAATGTAGCCGGAGCGATCGTTGATGAAGCGGATCAACTCAGGCAGCGTTGCTGCGTCGCCCGGTTTGCGAAAGGCTGCAGCAGTCTCCGCTTCTCGCTGCTGACGCGCCTCGTCGGCCGTAGGCGTCGCGCCGAGCTGCTGCACGCGCTTGCCTGCCGGCTTGCGCCTGGGCGCAGGCGCATCGGCAAAGGGGTTGAATGCAGCAGCGTCCAACGGGGCCAAGCTCGGCGCTGCTTCGGGCGCGTTGAATTCCGCAGGATCGAAGGCTGTCCCTGCAGACAACTCCCCGCCGAAATCTGCGGGGTCAAAGCCGGCGTCGTCCTGCACTGAGAGGTCGCCAAGCGCGAGCATGCCCTGCGCCGCATCGCCGAAGGCAAAGCTCGTGTCATCGGCGGCGTGCAGCGTTCGGTCCAGCTCGGTCGGCTGGTCGTCGCGCGTGTCGGCGGCGTGCGCGTCGCCCATCGCGACTGTTGCATCGGCGTCCGTGGCAGAGCCTATGTCGCGGAGGACATCGCCCGCAAGCTTCCCGGCGAAGTCGGGTGCGAGCAGTGCGCGCGCGTCTTCCATCATGCGCCGAAAGTTGTCGAGCGCAATCAGCGCGCGCGAGGGAAGCAGCTTCTCGCGCAGCGCATGGCCGATGGCCGTATATGTACTTGTGCCGGTTTCAATGGCCAGGCGCTCCAGCGTGTCCAGCGTAGTGCGGCCGATGCCGCGCGCGGGCGTGTTGATGACCCGCTGCAGCGCGATCGAATCGTGCGGGTTCTGTACCAACTTCAGATACGAAAGGATGTCCTTGATCTCGGCGCGCTCGTAGAACGAGAAGCCGCCGACCATGGTGTAGCTGATGCCGTAGCGGCGCAGCGCTTCCTCGACCAGGCGCGACTGCGAGTTGGTGCGGTAGAGCACGGCTGCTTTCGGCTGGTCGTGGCTGGAACCCGATGCGAGGCTCTGCCCGGCCTCGCGCAGGTACTTGTTCAGATAGTCCGCGATGAACAGCGCTTCGTTTTCGCCGTCCGGCGCTTCGTAGTAGCCGATCTGCGCGCCGCCCTCGCGCGCGGTCCACAGGTCCTTGCCTTTGCGCTGCGAGTTGCGTGCAACCACCGCGCCCGCGGCTTCGAGAATCACCTGGGTGGACCGGTAGTTCTGCTCAAGCCGGATCGTTTTTACGCCCGGGAAGTCCTTCTCAAACTCGAGAATGTTGCGGATGTCTGCACCGCGCCAGCTGTAGATGCTCTGATCTTCATCGCCGACGACGCAGACGTTGTGCTCGGGGCCGGCGAGCAGCTTCATCAGCTCGTACTGCGGGCGGTTCGTGTCCTGGTACTCGTCGATGAGCAGGTATTTGTAACGGCGGTTGTAGCGTTCCCGGGTTTCGCCGCTCGCCCGCAGCAGGTGCACCGCTTCCAGCAGCAGGTCATCGAAGTCGAGCGCGTTGTTCTTGCGCAGCTCTTTCCGGTACGCCTCAAAGATGTGCGCGACGCGCTCGCTTTGCGGATCGGCTGACTGCAGGTAGAACTCCTGCGGGTCGAGCATGTGGTTTTTCGCCCAGGAGATTTTTGAAAGCACCGTACGCGGCGTGAGCTGCTTGTCGTCGAGCCCCATGCGCCGCATGATGGCCTTGACGACCTGCTGCTGGTCGCTCTCGTCGTAGATGGCGAAGCTGCGGGTGAGCCCGCCTTGTTCGCCCGGCGTCCGCAAGGCTTCAATGTCGCGGCGCAGCATGCGCACGCAGAAGGAGTGAAAGGTGGCGAGCAGCGGCTTAGCCAGAGTGGAGCTGCCGATCAGCTTTTCCACGCGCTCGGCCATCTCTTTCGCGGCCTTGTTGGTGAAGGTCACGGCCAGGATGGAATCGGGCGCAACCCCACGCTCCTCAATCAGGTAGGCGATACGGTGCGTGATCACGCGGGTTTTGCCCGAGCCCGCGCCCGCGAGCAGAAGCACAGGCCCGTCGACGGCCTGGACGCCCTCAGACTGCTGTGGGTTCATGTTTTGGAGGAGGCGGTGCACTGCCCTAGTTTACGACGGATTTCTCCTCCTTACTCGAGGTAAGGAGGTGCTAGACTCGTATGCGGGAGGCGCACATGGCAACATCAGTTGTAACGTCTAAAGGCCAGATCACCATACCGCTTGAAGTGAGAAATGACCTCGGCATTAAGACCGGGGACAAGGTTGAGTTTCACCGCAATACCGAGACCGGAACATATGCGCTGCGACGGAAAACAGGATCAATCGATGATCTACGCGGCATGTTCAGGTATACCGGTCCAGCTGCGACGATCAAGGACATGAATCAAGCAATCGCCGATCATCTGGGGGAAGAGGATGAACGTATCAAACACGAGTGGAGCGAGCGAACCTGATCGGCCTGGATACAAACGTTCTCATTCGGTTTGTCATGGAGGACGATCGCGTCCAGGTGGAGCAGGCTCAAAGTTTCTTTGACACTCTCACGACCCGAGATCCAGGCTATATCTCACTAGTGGTTCTGTGTGAGTTCGCCTGGGTTCTGGCACGTTTTTACAGCCGCTCTCGTACCGAGGTCGCCTCAGCTGTCGAGCAGTTACTGAGCGCATCCAACCTGCAGGTTGAGCGCGCAGCCATAGCGCGGAGTGCCTTGCAGCAGTTTCGTGTCTCACAGGCAGATTTCGGAGATTGCTGCATCCGCGCAATCGCCGAATCGGCAGGCTGCCGTTATACCGTCACTTTCGATAGACTCGCGTCTAGGCTGCCCAGTATGCGTCTGCTCGGTGGGAGAGAAGCGTGAACTGCGTAGCGGTTTTCTGCGCCTCGCACGACGGCACCAACCCCGCCTATCGCGTAGCCGCCGTGAGCCTGGGTACGCTGCTTGCCCGCGCCGGTTTCGGCCTGGTCTACGGCGGGGCTGACACCGGCCTGATGGGCGCGGTTGCCGATGCGGCGCTCGCCTCTGGGGCGCCGGTCGTCGGCGTGCTGCCGGCCGTGCTCAGCGACCGTGAGATCGCGCATCCCGGCTTGACTGAACTGCACCACGTCGACAGCATGCACGAGCGTAAGGCGATGATGGCCGAGCGCGCCGACGCATTTGTCGCCTTACCCGGAGGCTTCGGCACGCTGGATGAATTTATTGAGGTCGTGACCTGGTCGCTGCTGGGCACCCACAGCAAGCCTTGCGTACTGGTCAACGTCGGCGGCTATTTTGACCACCTGCTGCGCTTCCTCGACCATGCCGCGGATGAGGGTTACATTCGCGTGCAGCAGCGCGCGACCATGCAGGTCGTCGCCGATGCCGAGTCGGCGATTACCCTCCTGAAAGCACAGCTACGGCGCAATTGAAGGATTGGCCGCCAGCGCACGCCACTTGTCCGCGAGCGCCTGGTTCGACAGCGCTTTGATGAAGAGCCCGCCTACGACCGAGCGGGCCTGGAACGGCTCCTGCCTGCCTGTGATTGTGTCGTACCAGTCGGTCATTGGAACGCGGCTCGGAGTTGTATCGGCCCAGGTGGCAAGCGGCTTAATCATGCGCGCAAAGTCTTGCTGGTCGCTGGCCATCGTCGCCGACCACAGCTCCCAGTCGAGCTTGGTGTACTCTTCGCGCGAGTCGAGCGGGAAGCCGTACCGGTTTTCGTGCGCCAGGTACCACTTCACCTCTGATTCTCGAAGGCTCGGCGGGAACAAGTGCAGCCCGAGCAGGTCGTCCCACACCAGGTTGTACTTTTGGCTCCAGGTGCCTGGCTTGTCGAAGGCGAGCTTGCTGTGGTTGCCTTCCATGCCCATCGCGAGAAACTGCTTCACCATCCCCTCCGCGATGCCCCGGTACTGTGTCGCAACCTCCTCGTGCCCTAGCTCGTGCGCCAGATCGGCATACGCGCCAACGCCGAGGATCGCCTTGATCGTCAGGTTCTCCTGGTGGGCGAGATGCCCGGCAAAGTCGTCAGTGGAGAGCTGGTTGACCGGGTCCCGGCCTTCCTTCTGGAGGTAGTCTGCCCACTTCGTAAACTCGGCCCAGTACCGCTCGGCCATATGCGGGTTGCCCTCCGCGTGTGCCAGTGCGTCGGCCATGATGAGCATGTTGCCTGACTCCTCCACCGGCTGCTGGTCGTCCTCGGTCTGCTCGCCGCCGCCGTACACCTGCCCGTCGGCGAGCGGCCAGGTGCCGAGGTCATGCGGCGAAAAGGGAAATTTCCAGCGAGGCAGCGCGGCGTAGCGCAGCACGGGCTCCACCTGCGCTTCCATCAGCGCCGGGTTGAAGAAGAGCAGGATCGGCGACTGCGGGTACATGACGTCCACCGTGCCCACGCAGCCGTTTGAAAAGTTCTCCTTGCAGAAGTAGAGCGGCGTGCCCTCGGTGTCGGCAGTCAGCTCGCAGGCGGCAAGCGACTCACGGTAGCTGAGGTTGGTCAGGTAGCTGTAGTCGGCGCCCCCGGCTGCGGTCATATCTGTGTCCAGCTGTCTGTCGTATGCCGCGCCGCGTGCTTCCAGCGTGGAGTACTGCTGTTCCGCCTCCTCCAGCATGGCGGCGACGCTCTTGCCATTGCGCTGCCAGTAGGGCCGCAGGCGCTGGTTCAGGTATTCCAGCGCAAAACCGTCGGTGTAGCTGACGAGCACATGCCGGGCTACCGGGGTGCTCCCGACCGAGGGGAGGTGCAGGAGAGCCGCCAGGTGCGCCGCGCCGTCCTCGGGCGCTGCGGGCATCTCCATGTCGTCGGCAGCGCCGAGGTTGCCGGTTTTGGAGAACTGCACCAGGGCATGACTGCTCGCGATGGTCTCGGCCTGTTCCTCATGCGGCACAGCGAGGTGGAAGTAGCCCCAATCGATGCGTAGGTTATCGCCCCGCTTGCCCAGGACCTGCTGGTCGCGCGAGCCGGTGTTCAGTACGGTAAGCCCGGCCGTCTCGCTGCGGCCCCAGGTCACCGCGTCCCTGCCGGTGTTGACCGCGATGGCCGCATCGACGTCCAGCATGGCGTCGACCGAGTGTTGCGCTCCGTCGAGCGAGTGGGCGGTCCAGGTGATGTAAGTCACGGGCCGCGACATCAGGTCCAGATCCTGCGGAAATGCCGGGGTGAAGAAGCTCAAGCGCACTTCAATGCCGGCTCCCTGAAAGGTGTAAATGGTGTGCGTCGCCTCGAGATCGAGCGAACTTTGCGTCATCGCGGGGACGGTGTCCGGCCAATCGCCCATGATGCGATACGGCTTGCCGTCGACCCGCACCATGCTGGTGAGGCCCTGTTTCGTCCCCGTCCAGTGGCGCGTCGTGCTGCCGGTAAGGGTGTTGGTAAACGACCACACCGAAAAGTATGGGTTGTGCGTGATGAGCGGCACAGCCGGCGGGCGGTGCTGCACGGTTTGCGCGAACACGGCAGGCGCAAGCAGCAAAGGAAGCAGAAACAGGAAGCACGAGCGCAGACGAGTCATCGCGACCCAGTGTATCGGCTTCACTCGCCCCGTGCCGAGCGGCAAGCGTCGCAAAGACAGTGCCTGCGCAGGAAATCCCAGGAGTAGATGCCGCTAGTATGGCCGTCATTCCAGCCAAACGAGATGGCATAGCGGCCTACCTGCTGCACCGTGTCCGGACGTGCGGGCGCTTTGAACATGGGCAGCAGTGCCGCGGGCTGCGGCTTGGGCTCGCCGACGCGCCTCCCGTCTTTTTCCCGCTCGTCATGGCAAGTAGCGCAGGGGCAGGCCTCGCGCAGCCATGGGAAGCTCCAGCGGCTCCGGTGGCCGTCGCGCCACTCGATCTCCATGCCGGTGCCGCCGCTCTTGTCGACGCGCACTTTGACCGGTTCGGTCGCTTCGCGGGGCTGGGGCGCGTGCTCGCGGTCCGCGCGCCGGGCCTCCTCCGCGCTTACGAGCCGAAATCCTTCGTGACTCATTGAAGTTTGTGCCTCTACTCGAATGCTACCAGCGCGTCTATAGCCCACCGTTGCGCCAGAAAAAATAGCCTGCCATGGCAAAGCCGAGCGCGGTCACGCACCCGCGCATGAGGCGCGGATTCAGGCTGCGAGCCGTATGGCCGCCCACATAGCCGCCGAGCGCGCCGGTCACCATCATGAGCAGGCAGTACTGCCACAGCACCTGCCCTTCCACGATGAACAGCAGCACCGCAACGCCGTTTGCCACCGTCGTCGTGACAACCTTGAGCGCATTGATCTGGTTGACGTTCTCAATGCCGAACAAAGCCAGCATGGACATGATGAGAAAGCCTGCGCCGGCACCGAAATAGCCGATGTAAAGGGTGACCGCGACCGTTGCGCAAAGCAGCGGCGGAAGGGAGATGCGGCGCACGAGCTCCTCCTCGGCCGGCATGGGCTTGCCGCGACCGCGGCGCCCGATGGAGCGGGACAGCGGCGTCGACGCGGCAAAAAGGCTTGCCGCGCCGAGCAGCAGCCACGGTACCAGGTGCAGAAAGGTACGCTGCCCGGTGTGCAGCAGGACCCAGCCCCCGCCGACTCCGCCTATGGCAGCAGCCATCGCGAGCGGCAGCACAAGATAGCGATTCTGTGCTAAATCGTGCCGGTACGCGGCAATGGAGGTGAACTGCCCGGGCCATAACGCAACCGTGTTGGTGGCATTTGCCTGCACGGGCGGCACGCCGAACGAGAGCAGCGCGGGAAAGGACAGAAACGATCCTCCGCCGGCGACTGCGTTGAGCAGCCCGGCGAGCAGGGATGCGAAGCACAGCCACGCGGTGCGGCCGCTCAGGGGTACGTCAAGGGAGAGCACTCTCTCAGCCTACTGCTCGTGCCCTTGTACGACGAGCGGGCCGGGCGGCCTCAGTCCTGCAGCACCGGCGTCGCCGCGATCAGCGCCTGCGTGTAGGGGTGGGCCGGGCTGGCAAGCACCCGCGCGGCCGGGCCCTCCTCAACCAGCTTGCCACCCTGCAGTACCGCGATCTCCGTCGCCAGATAGCGCACCAGCGGCATGGAGTGCGTGATGAACAGATACGTCAAGCCGAACTCACGCTGCAGCGCGCGGAGCAGGTTGACCACCTGCGCTCCCACGCTCACGTCGAGCGCCGAAACCGGCTCATCCAGCACCAGCACCTCCGGCCGAAGCGCGAGGGCGCGCGCAATGTTGATGCGCTGGCGCTGGCCGCCGGAAAACTCGTGTGGGTAGCGCTCCAGCGCCGAGGCATCAAGCCCGACTTTGCCGAGCAGATCGGTCGTGGCAGCGCGAAGCATCACCGGGCTGCGGGCTGCCGGATCCCGGTGAATGTGAAACGGCTCGGCCAGCACGTCACCAATGCGCATGCGCGGGTTCAGGGCGGCGTAGGGGTCTTGAAAGACAGGCTGCATGCGCCGCCGTACCCCGCGCATGGTGCTTGCGGAGGCCCGGTCCAGCCGGATGCCGTCGAAGGTGACCGCACCGCTAGTGGGCGGCACCAGCCCCAGAACCATGCGCGCAATCGTGCTTTTGCCGGAGCCCGATTCGCCCACCAGCCCCATCGTTTCCCCGCGTCGGAGCGCGAAAGACACGTCATCCACCACGGTGGCGTGTCCCTGCTCGCCGGCCCCGGTGCGCGGGTAGGTTTTGGTGACGCGCGCGACCTCGAGGATGGATGCCATCGCACTCAGCCTAGCAGGGAGGCTTGCCTTTCAAAGAGTCGGTGGCGTAACGTTGCTCCGTTTGCCCAAACCCACCCAGATCTGTTTGCAACGCAGGAGGAACCATGTCATCCACTACTTTGTCGCGCCGCCATCTACTCGGCCTCGGCTCTGCCGCCGCGGTTACGGCTGCTTTGCCAACCCTTGCCGCACCCCGGGCAGCCGCGGCGCAGTCCATTCCCGCGTCGCTCCTCACCGACGGCGAAGCCTTGCTGACCTCCATTAACAACGGCTTTACCTTTGTGAACCGCATGATGGACGCCTACGCGAGCGGTTCGACGATACGGCTTGTCCAGAGCTACAGCGACGCGGCGGTGGGGGCAACGGCGTTCACCTACGACAATGCCGTCATCCTCCATGCCTACCTTGCCGCCGGCGACGCGGACGATATTGCGCGCGCCGAGATCCTCGGCAACGGTCTTCTGTACGCCCAGGCACACAACTTTCCGGTGGCGGACGGACGCTTCGCACAGGCGTACTTCGTCAACAAGCCGAGCGCCGACGGCGCGTACATCACGCCGGCGGCCGCACCGTTCTACTTCTACACGAGCGCGGTTGGCGACCAGGCATGGGCCGGCATGGCGCTCGCCCAGTTGTACCAGCGCACAGGCAACAGCCGCTATCTGGCGGGCGCGCTGCTGGTAGCGAACTGGATTGTGACCAACCACTACGACACGCGCGGACCGGGCGGCTTTACCTGGGGCACCACGATCAACCCGCAAAACCAGTCCGTACCCTCGACCAACGGAAAGTCGACCGAGCACAACACCGACTGCTATGCCTTTTTCACCATGCTGGCCACGCTGACCAGGGACGCGAATGCAAACAACGGCATGAGCTGGTCGGCGCTGGCCTTGCACGCTGCCGCGTTTGTGGCTGCCATGTTCCAGAGTTCCGGGCCGTTCTTCTACGTGGGCACGGTCAGCGATCAGGTCAGCATCAACCCCTACCCAATCGCCGAGGACTGCCAAACCTGGACCTTCCTGGCCGGGCTCAACCCGCTCACCCAGGGAACCATCGACTATGCACTCAAGAACCTGCAGGCGACCGATACCGCATCCTCGAAAAACTCGCTGCTGACCGGATCGCAGACCTTCCGTGGGCTGGTGTTTGACTCGGCGAGCCTCACGCCAGGCGTCGCTGGAGCCGACCCGAACGCGGTGTGGTTTGAAGGCACCGGGCACACCATCTCGGCCCTGGTCGCGCGCATCCTGCGCGGCGGTGAGCAGCTTCCGGCCATTCTTTCGGACCTGAACCAGGTCGTGGCATTGCTGACCGCCTGTGCAACAGCGCAGGCACAGCTGGGAGCCGGGCAGACGGTCAACGGGGTCGTCATTCCCGCGGGCCTGGGGCTGGTCGCCGCGTCAAGCGTCCTCGACACCGGCTTCGGCTACACCTACGGGCCGTCGCTGCACATTGGCGCCACCGGCTGGTACCTGCTGGGCGGACTTGCCGCCAATCCCTTCCAGCTTGGGTATCGGGTGATCGGCTAGAGAGTCGATACGCTGCTTCGGAGGGGTGCGACCATTTGTGTTTTCAGGGGCGCACTGAGAGGGTGTGTTCGAAGTCCTTTCTTATTCAGTTCACACTCCAATAAAGGCATCCTGAGGAGCGAGACAGGGGTCCCCGGCGAGCTTGCTCGCTGGGGTGTCCAAAGCGACGAAGGATCTGCTTTTCGCGTTGCACAGAGTAAAAGCAGATCCTTCACTACGCTCAGGATGACCCTGATCGGTTGAGGAACTCGTGCAAACCCTCTCAGGAGCCGCCAAAAGATCACACTTCAGTCCGCCGCTGCGTGCGCGCCGGACGATTCCAGTTGACGACCATCCGCCTAATGCGCAAGATGCATGAAGATGTGTGTTGTCACACATAAAGGAGCTGCAACGTATGAAGATTGTCGGCACTGTGGCCCGCGTCCTGCTGGGGCTGATGTTTACTGTGTTTGGAGCCAACGGCTTTCTCCACTTCATTCCCATGAAGGGAGATCCCATGTCGCCGCTGGCCATGCAGTACATGGGTGCCATCGCGCAGTCGCACATGCTGGCAGCGGCCTTCGCCGTGCAGCTGATTGGTGGATTGATGCTGCTTTCGGGCTTCTTTGTTCCGCTCGCGCTGGTGCTGTTAGGTCCGGTGATCGGCAATATTCTCTTGTTTCATGCCACCATGGCGCCCAAAGGCATCATCAACGGGCTGGTTGCCTTTGTGTTGTGGC
>CAXTMW010000065.1:9560-17154 GCA_964245455.1 uncultured Acidobacteriaceae bacterium | reverse complement strand
ACATCAAACCCAACCTCCGGCGCAGCACCCGCCTTGCCTGCCGCGTTCTCCAGCCACTCCACCTTGCGCGCTACCCGCATCACTGAGTCCGCCAGGTCGCGCCCGGCACGCTCCAGCGTTTCACGCGCCAGCGTGTCCCCAGCGGCTGAGGCCTCGGCGACCACCGGCACCAGCCGGGCCGCCTGAAACTCCGCCGCATTCGCCGCGCCGATCAGGTCGGCGAATGTCGCGATACCCAGCGCATCCATCACCCGACGGAGCAGCGCCGGCAGCTCCTCGCGCAGCACGTGCATCGCGCGCCCGTCCGCGCTCACCCGGTCCGCCGTCGAGGGCCGAGCCGCATCGATCGCCCGAAAACACGCACGCAAAGCCTCCGAGCCGATCCAGTGGCCGGAGCCTTCCTCGGCCAGCGCCGGCCCCCACCCCCCGGTGTGGACCATCCCGCCGGTGCTCGCGCGCGCCACAATATTGGACCCCGTGCCGGCAATCACCAGCACGCCGCGCCGCCCCGCGAATGCGCTGTCAAGCGCAATGACCTCGTCGCCCAGCAGCAGCAGCTCGCCCCCAACTGCCTCGCCGAGCGCCGCTTCCAGCCACGCACGCACCCCGGTCGCGGACGCGCCCGAGGTCCCCACGCACGTGCGTGTGACGTTTCCCCGAATGGGCACGCCGGCCGCCTGCTCCAGCGCAAGGAGCAGCGCCCGGAGGTTTTCGGCCGCCTCGGCCGGTGGCACGCGCATAGTCTTGATACTGCCCCCGGCGGCGCGCGCCAGCACCCGTTCGTCATCGGCAAGCACCGCGGCCGTTTTCGAGCCGCCCACGTCCAGCGCCAGATACAAACCCATCCCGTGAGTATGCCTGCTCTTTTTGCGGAGCTGTGCGACAGCTTGCTTGCCCGGGATCATTCCGTGAGCAGCATCAGCCAGTGCGAAGACTTGGCTGCCGCCGGTCCGCCCAACGCAGCGTTCCTCCCGGTAAGACGCATCTTAGGAAACTGGATCGATGAGTTTGGATCGATACCGGCCACGCAGGCCGGCGCAACAGAACAGAAATAGGAGCTGCACATGATGAAGTTTATTCTTGGAACCACTTTGGCCGTCAGCCTGGCCATAGCGCCGTCACTGGCTCAGGCGCAGCAGTCCACCACCGACCCCAGCGCCACCGCGCAGCAGCAAACACAGCTGGACTCCTCAGCGGCGCAAAGCAAGGCCACCGCCGACGCTGCTAAGAAAAAAGCCAAAACCGCGGACAAAGCCGCGAAGGCCAACAAGAACGCCACCAAGCAGATGACCAAGGAACAACAGGCACAGCAGAAGGCTGCTGCCGCAAATGCAGCCAATCAGGCAACGCCCCCACCCCAGCAGTAGCAGGCCCTATCTGAGTGTCCAGCCTTGAAGGACCTGCCTTTCGCTCCATTCAAGTGTGAAAGTAGGTCCTTCGCTGTGCTCCGGATGAGCCCAGTGGTTTTAATGATAGGTAGCACTTACCTTTTGAACCACTTATACGCCCGAAAACTCTGCTTCGATCAGCCCGTTGACTCCGGCCTGCGCAAATTCCGCGGCTACACGGATCCCGTTCCGGATCGCCCGGTCATTGGACGATCCGTGCCCGACGATGCACACGCCGCGCACACCGAGCAGCGGCGCGCCGCCGTACTCCGACGGGTCGGTCTTTCGCTTGAAGGCTGAAAACGCCTTGCGCGAAAGCAGCGCGCCCACCTGCGCGGTAACGGTCCGCCGCAGTGAGTCTTTCAGCATGTCGCGCACCAGTCGGGTAAGACCCTCGCTGGTTTTCAGTGCCACATTGCCGACAAAGCCGTCGCACACAATCACATCGGCGTGGCCGTTGTAGATGTCGCGGCCTTCCACGTTGCCGATGAAGTCAAAAGGCAGGCTCTTGAGGAGCGTGAACGCCTCGCTGGTGAGCTCATTGCCTTTGCCTTCTTCTTCGCCGATCGATAACAGGCCGACGCGGGGACGACGAGTCTTGAGCACGGAGCGCGCGTAGAGCTCACCCATAACGGCAAACTGGGCAAGGTTCTGCGGGCGGCAGTCCACATTTGCGCCCACGTCGAGCAGCACGCACGGCGTGCCGGCTGTGGTGGGCAGCACCGCCGCGAGGGCCGGGCGGTCCACGCCGGGCAGCGCTCCCAGCACCATTTTGGCCGTTACCATTGCCGCGCCGGTGTTGCCGGCCGTCAGGAAGCCCGCGGCGCGACGCTCGCGCACCAGCTTGAGACCGACGCGCATGGAGCTGTCTTTCTTATTCCGAACCGCCTGCGCCGCTTTTTCATCCATGGCGATGTGCTCGCTCGCGTGGACGATCTCAATCGGCAGTTTCTCGCCGCGCAGCGCTTCTTCCAAAAGGGGGCCGAGCCGGTCCTGGGGACCGACCAGCAGCACCCGAACCGGGAGCTCGCGCGCAGCCTGGATGGCACCGCAGATTTCCGGGTCCGGTGCCTTGTCGGCACCCATAGCATCGACAGCGATGTCGGTCAGCATCTGCGTCAAGACTGGCGGCTAGCTGGCTTCCTTGGTTTCAAGCACCGCACGGTCCTTGTAGGTGCCGCACTTGCCGCATACGCGATGGGGCAGCTTGCGCTCATGGCAGTTCGGGCACTCGGAAAGCCCAGTGGCGGTCAGAAAGTCATGGGCGCGGCGCTTGGAGGAGCGCGCCTTGGAGTGGCGGCGTTTCGGATTCGGCACGGTAGATTCCTTTCGAGCAGTCCCAGGCGGCCTGGCCGCGGGCGGGACGCTTCGCCGCTGGGACGAAGCTAAAACATAAAGTCAGCGCCCTTACGTGGTCTTCATCCGGCTACGCAGATCGCCGAGAGCCGACCACCGCGGATCCGCCGGAAGTGCCTCGCAGTCGCAGGGGTCATTGTTTCCATTGGCCCCGCAGCGGGGACAAATTCCCTTGCAGTCCTCCCGGCACAACGTCCGGGCAGGCAGGGACAAGAGCACCTGCTCTCGAAGTACATCTTCAAGCAGGACACTTCCTTCGCTATAGTACCCGATTTCCGTTTCAGACGCCCCAATCGAGCGCTCCCGATCGTCGGAGTCTACCCCGATCGGCCGGTACAGCACATCGTAGTCGCCGGTGAGCGGGTGCCGCACCGCATCCAGGCAGCGCGCGCACGGCACCTCAAACAAGCCCTTGTAGGTGCCCCGAATCCGGATGTCCTGCACGATTTCCTTGGGTCCGCGATGCTCTTCCAGCAGCTCGGCCAGACCCGCTGTCGTTACCGGCCCTTTCTGTTCCACCTCACCGCCGAAGTCGATGCCTTGCGGCGGAAAGGACGTGTCATAGTGCAGCGGCTCGCGCTCGAGATCGATCACCGTGATCAACATAGTTCTATTTTAAGCTCTCAGCCGGCCGGGTTTAGACCGCCGGTTTCGGCCTGCGGTTCAGGCCTGCCCTGTCATACCTGGCGCTCAGGGCGCTTGACCACCTTACCCTCGAAATACGACAGGTTCGCCATATGGCAGGCTGCCGCCGCGTGATGGCCGAACACCACGTCCTCCACCGGCGGCTTGCGGGTGCGAACGGAGGAGAAGAAGTTTGCCAGGTGCGGGTGGAGGTCGTCCCAGGTCGGCCCGTGCCAAACGCTCACCTCGTCAAGCGGCTGCGCCAAGAGCTCCGCATCGTGCTCCGCGTGCCACTGCTTCTCGTAGGCGGCGTGCTGGGCCGCGGGCCAGCCGCTTAGTCCGTAATCGGGAGAGCGGTCCATGCCCAGCTGTGAGGTCAGGGTGACCGAGCTGTTCGACACCTCCAGAATCCCCTTCGATCCCAGGATTCGCGTCACCTCGGGCGTTTCCGTGCCGAGTGACAGCCGCACCGACACGGGAACCGGCCCGTAGGCGAACACAGTGGTCTGCACGTCGGGCATGTTGCGGCCGTCCTTCCAGCGATGAATACCTCCAAAGGTGTAGGCCTGGTCGGGTACCGCGTTGATGCCCGTGACGCACTGCATCCCGCTTACCAGGTGCACCATCAGGTCGCCGGCCATGCCGGTGCCGTACTCGTGAAAACAGCGCCAGCGATGAAAGGTGATGGGGTCAAACGCCTTCTTCGGGGCGGCACCCTGCCAGGCGTCCCAGTCCAGCGTTGCCGGCGACAGGTCCGGCAGCAGCGGGTACTCCCACGCACCGCCGGGCGAGTTGCGGCCCAGCTGCAGCTCCACCTGCAGCAGCTCGCCGATGGCGCCCGCGTCGAAGAGCGACTTGGCCTGGAGAAACAACGCCGACGACACCCGCTGCGAGCCGACCTGCACAAAATTGCGACCGCTCTCGGACGCGCGCACCATGGCTTCGCCGTCGGCGATCGAGTGCGACATGGGCTTTTCGCAGTACACGTCCTTGCCCGCGAGGAGCGCGTCGACTACTACCTGCTTGTGCGCGTGATCGGGGACCGCGACGATAACCGCTTCAATCTGCTTGTCGTCGAGCAGCTCACGGTGGCGGCGGGTTGTCCGGATGTCGCGCCCGGCGATCTCCTGCGCCAGGGTGTGCCGGCCGTCGTACAGGTCGGCAGCCGCGACACAATGGCCACCGGGCAGGGTGACGGCGCTGCGCAGCAGGTTCGCACCCTGGATGCCGACGCCGATCGAGGCGTAGCGGACCGGCTCGCCGGGCGTGGGCGCGGTGGGCTGCTGCGCCAGCGTAAAGTGGCGACCGCCCAGCGCGAGCGCGGTCCCCGCGCCTACCTGTAGAAAGCTCCTGCGCGAAAAGTGCGGCATGGTTGCGTCTCCGATCGTCCTTGCGTTACCGGCCGCGTCGACCGCGGTACCGGTCAATCGCTTGATTGCTCGCCAAACTATAGCTGAGGGCAAGGGCGCTTGACACGCTCGTGTCTAGCTCAGCGCACGCCATCCATCGCCTTGAAAGAGGCGAATGCCGGCAACGCCGGCGGCTCCGGCTTGTATGCAGGCCTCCGCTGTTTGCCCTGTTACCCCGCCAAGCGCAAACACGGGCAAGGGTGCCGCGTGTTCACAGGCCGCGGCTAACGCCGGGAGGCCGGTACCCGGCACAACCTCGCAGCCGGCTATGGACTTGCCGAACACAGGCGCCCACAACGCCAGTGTTGCTCCGCCCTCGCGCGCCGCTCGGAGGTCAGCGAGCTGGTGGCAGCTGACGGAAACCATAGCGCCGGTGCTGCGTGCCGCGCGTGTGTCTCCAGCGGAAACGCTACCCGACAGGTGCACACCGTGCGCTCCGCAACTAAGGGCGAGCTCCGCACTGAGCCCGTTTACGAGCAGGCGCGTCCTGTTGCCCGATCTGTGAATTGTGACCGCCACCTGCCGCGCCAGCAAGAGGAGCTGTGCGGGAGGCAGGTCCTTCTCGCGCAGCTGCACCCAGTGGACGCCGCCGGCCACCCAATGCTCTACCTGTGACACAAGAGCGGTCTGCCCTGCGGCAGCGTTAAGGGTCAGCGACCGGCGATCGGTAATGGCGTAAAAGTGCAGAGCACGTCCTTAGAGCATGTGTGAGAAGGTCGCTCGTGTCAGATCCATGCTCTGGAGAAGGATCTGCTGTTGCGCTGAGATAGAGCAAAAAGCAGGTCCTTCGCTTCGCTCAGGATGGCCCAGTCGATTTGAGTGACTTCGCACCCCGAAGCAGAATGACACCGTTCTCCGTCGAACTTGCGCGGGCAGCCTACTTGTAGGAGCGCTGGTAAGTGCGCGTCATGCGGTCGTGCCAGCCAAGCTTGTCCTCGTCGAGCACGGCCCAGAACACCCCGAGACCCAGAGGCAGCAGCGCCAGCGCGGTCGCGGGCACCCGGCCCTGCAGCTCTCCGCGTGTGGGGTTGCTGTCGGCAAAGGTGCAGATGGCGATGCGCGCATAGCGCATCCCGGGGGTGCTGCCTCCGCCGAAGCTCATAAACAACCAGCCGTAAAACGCGGCAAGTATGCCCAGGGCCAGCAGCGCAAGGGCGACAGCCGCCTTGCCAACCGGCAGGTGCGGCGTGCAGGAAGCAAACAGGAGCACCGCCAGCAGAAACGAGCCGAACACCAGCCCTCCATCGACCAGCGCAGACATGAGGCGGCTGGTGATGGGAGCCAGGTCGTGCAGTGCGGGGACCAGTTCGGTCCCGTAGCCGCGCTCCGGACGCCGCGCTGCCGGCTCGGCAGGGAGCTCGGCGTGCGGGTGCTCTCCGAGCCGGATCGAACCCCAGCCGCCATCCGCATGCGGATCCGGCTCTACTTCCGAGAATGACCCACGCCGTTCGTCGAACGGTTCCCAATCTTCGTCCTGGCTCACGCTTTGGCCGCCATAGGTCTCCATTTGCGGCGATACGCGCGTTTGCGGCGCTCCGTGTCCTTCCAAAGGCAGGGCCGAGCTCGTGCCTATCGACCCCCACGCACCCGCAACGGCTGACTCCCCAGTGCCTGCTTCTCCGGTACCTACTTCAAAGATGCGTAGATGCATACCCGGCGCTTCCTGGTCGAGAAGCGGACCCTCCGCAAGACGCGGACGCTGTTTGCGGGGGGCGACCAGCTCGCGCGGAAACTCGATCAGCTTGGCGGGCAGGCTTTGCGCGGCCGGCACCACGGCTTCCGCAAAAGCGTCCACCAGCGTCCGGGCCCGGTGGACGACGGACGGTCGGGGCGGGAGCGAGGCGCGCTCCGGCAGGGGCACGGGGTGCTCCACGCCGGCCGCTGTTTGCGGCAGAGTCCCTGCGAAAGGCTGCGCCGGGACGCCGGACGACACGCCTCCCTCTGCCGCCCGGCGCTGCTCCGGCCGGGATGCGTCTGTAAAGAAACTGTCTTCCGGGGAGTCTTCCGGTGTAAAAGACGTGTGCGGATGAGCCTTGGCTTCCGCCCAAGCGGCAAGGGCGGCTGTTGCGGCGGCGTGGGCGTCGAGTGCCGCTTCGGCGGCTGTTTGCGCCGCTTCGGCCGAGGCTGTCAGCAGCTCCCGGTACGAGGGCGCGGCACGGTATCGCTCGGCGACCCGGGCAGCAACAGCCGAGCCCTGCGTGCCCCCGCGGCGAAGGTCCGGCGCGGCAGTGTCGCCGATTGGGGAGGAAGTGCCGGCGCGACGCTGCCGATGTGCCTGGAGGCGAGCTTGCAGCTCGGCCTTCCAATTCCCTTCCGGCTCTGTGTTCGACTCGAGAGAGCGGACGGGCAGCGTGCGATGCGGAGCGACTGAGCTGTTGGGAACCGAAACGAATGTGCTCAATGGATCCTTCTTCCTCGTCCTAAAGCTACGATCAGGAGGCGCGGTCTGGAGCCGCGGAGCCCACACTTTGAGGAGCGGCTGTAGATGGTAAAAAACAACCGCCTTGTGCCCCTCCCACAAGCGAGCGGCAGCGAGCGACTGACGATGTCCTGAGCCGGAGCAAGCGGCTTCGCCCTGCGCTCGAACGTCCTAAGCCTTTGCTATGCTGAGGATGCCTGCCGCATGAGATTCCGCACAACCTGGTGTATCACGCTGATTTTGCTCTGTCACCATCCCCTGCAGGCCGCGGGGGTGATGAAAGAGCTACCCCAGGCAGCAGCCGCGAATCCTGTTCAGGCAGAGCAGCCGCCGCAGCAGACGACGCCTCAAAAGCCTGCCCCTACGCCCCCCGCAGCCCCCATGCCAGCCGGCGCTAC
>CAXTMW010000065.1:2262-9550 GCA_964245455.1 uncultured Acidobacteriaceae bacterium | reverse complement strand
CCCGGCCTTCGCGCAGCCCATGCCTGCGTCTGTTCCCGATCAGACGCCCACCCCGGCACCTGCGCCCGCAAGTACGCCGGACGAGCAAGCGCCCCTGCCGACACCGATTGTTCTGCCGACCTCGAGCACCGACGTGGTCAGTACCGGCATCGCGGTCCCGATCGACGCGCCCCCGCCGGGAACCCCGGTACACATTGAAGCGACCCACCAGGGCAAGGCGGGCGACACCTACACGCTCGACGGCGATACCCTGATCCTTTACAAAAGCTACCGGGTGCGCGCCGACCATGCCGTGTACAACACGGCCACCTCCGTGGTCGATGCAGCCGGCCACGTCGCCGTCGACGGCGGCCCTTCGGACGAGCACATGGTCGCCGACCACGGCACCATGAACCTGGACGAGCACACGGCGCACTTTTACGACGCGACCGGCACCCTCGGGGTGCGCTCGGTGACGCACGACCGGTTTGTGTTTACCGCGCCCAACCCCTTTGCGCTGACCGGCCGCGAGGTGCTGGAGCTGGGGCCCGGCCGCTACCAGGTGCTGGACGGCAGCCTGACCAGCTGCCGCCTGCCCGACCCGGACTGGCACCTGCTCGCCCGCCGCATCCTGGTTGAAAACAACGTGGCGCACGCGCGCAACAGCACGTTCACCCTGTTCCGCGCACCGGTTTTCTTTCTACCGTATGTGTCGCATCCGGTGGAGCAGAATCACCGACAGAGCGGACTGCTGCTGCCTATCTTCGGCGACAACACGCAAAAAGGCGTCATCAGCGGCGAGTCGGCATACCTGGTGATGGGGCGCAGCGCCGACGCGACCGTGGGGTCGGAGTACTTTTCGGCACGCGGGTTCGCGCCTTTCGGCCAGATTCGCTACAGGGGCATGGGGGAGAACTTTGCCGCAGGGCGCTTTCGGGCCCTGCTGGACCGGCAGCCGCACAACCTGCCGCCCAGCCAGGGCGGCTACGAGGGCGGCGTTGAGGTGGTGCTCGACGGAAAGCGCCAGCTGGATGCGAACACCCGCGCCGTCGCCGATATCGATTACCTCTCGTCCTATGTGTATCGACAGGTGTTTGAGGAGAACTACAGCTCCGCCATCAATTCCGAGGTACACACCTCCGCATACCTGATTCGGGAGCGCGACGGCCTGGCGGCCACAGGGCGCTTCGAGCGCTACCAGAACTTCCGCGGCACTGGTCCCGGCGACGAAATCAAGGTGCTCCACGTACCGGAGCTGCACCTGGACGCGCTCGATCGGCCCTTTGCTCGGCCTCTCGGCAAGCTGCCGCTGCTGTGGGGCGGCGAGGCCTCGGCAGACGCGCTTTCACGTGCGGAGCCGGGCTTTGTCACGACCACGTTTGTACCGCGTCTCGATGTCTTCCCGCATCTGGCCCTGCCCCTGAGCGCCGACGGCTGGACCTTGCGGTCGGAGGCCGGCTTCCGCGAGACGTTCTATGGCAAAACCCAGCAGCCGGGCACCCCGGGCAGCGTGCCGGCGGCCGAGCTGGGCAGGAGCCTGAATCGCGCAGCCTTTCTGGCCGACATCTCGCTGCACCCGCCCACGCTGGAGCGCGACTACAGCTCCCCGCTGGTGCGCCGCTGGTTCGGGGGCGGCGAGCTGCGCCACACCATCGAACCCGAACTAAGCTGGCACTATGCGACCGGGGTGAACCATTTCGCGAGTACGCTCCGCTTCGACGTGGCCGACGTGCTGACCGATACGAACGAGCTGGAATATGGGCTGACCCAGCGGATTTTCCTGCGCCACCTGCACCCGCACCCCTGCAGGGGCGACGAGGCGCTCGGTCCCAATGACACCTGCGGCGGCGGAACCACGGACTGGCTCACCTGGACTGTCGCCCAGCGCTACTATCTGAACCCCACCTTCGGGGGCGCTGTCGTCCCTGGGCAGCGCAATGTGTTCACCTCCACGCTCGACCTGACTGGCGTCGCCTTTCTATCGAACGCCCGCAACACTTCACCGGTCATCTCGCGGCTGCGCGTCCGCACCACGCGCGCCACGGATCTTGAGTGGGACCTTGATTACGACGTCCACAACGGCCGGCTTAGCGCGAGCAATGTCTTTGCTTTCTATCGGCTGAACAGCTACTTCTTTTCAGTGGGCGATTCACGATTGTTCAATCTTCTGCCGCAGGTCACCGCGCTCCCGAACGCGCCCAACCCGAACACCATCAGCGCCGAGTCGGCATTCAACCAGCTGCACCTGGCCGCCATTTACGGGTCGCCCACCAAGCACGGGCTTTCTGCCGGAGTGAACCTGGGCTACGACGTGGTGCAGGGGCAGGCGCAGTACCTGGGCGCGCAGGGCGGCTACAACCGCGACTGCTGCGGGATCGCCTTTGAAACGCGCAAGTACGCGTTCGGCAACAACCTGCGCAACGACACCCAGTACCTGTTCTCATTCACACTCGCCGGGGTCGGCTCGGCCGGCTCACTCAGCCCGGGGCTGCGGGTGTTTTAACTTCGGTCACGCCGCCCAGCTCGCGTTGCGAAGCCGCCGGGAACCAAGCAGGTGTACACCGATGCAATAATAGAATGTGGCTCTGGAGAGACTTCTGACCTCGTTATCGCCGCTCCGCTTGGCTCCACCCTCCCTTCTGCTTGCCGCGCTTTGCTTCCTTTCAGCAGTCGGCTGCCGTGCGCAGGCGCCCGCCGGCAGCTTGGCCATTGCGCCGCAGGAGCAGCGCCGCATCACCCTGATGGTGCGCTCGCAGCTCAGCGTTCCCGGCGACTGGGACATGGCTGTGGAGCAGCGGACGCCGAGCACGGTGCCCGGGTTCGACAGCCTGCGCATCGACTTCCATCCGCTGGCCGAGCCGAAGCACATTGAATCGGCAGAGTTTCTACTCTCGAAGGACGGCAACACGCTGGCGCGCCTGAATAAGTACGACTTGACCAAGCTGCCCGGCACCGACATCGCGACCGGTGGCCGCCCGATACGCGGCAATGCGGCGGCCAAGGTCGAAATCGTCAACTTTGACGACCTCGAATGCCCCTACTGCGCCCGCATGCACGCTGAGCTCTTCCCGCAAACCCTGGACCACTACAAGGGCCTGGTCAAGGTGGTGTACAAGGACGATCCGCTGATCGAGATACACCCCTGGGCGCTGCACGCGGCGGTGGACGCAAACTGCCTTGCGGCCCAGAACAGCGTGAGCTACTGGCGCTATGTGGATTACGTACACACGCACGGCGATGACATCAGCGGACCGGACCGCGATGCGGCGAAGTCAAACGCGCTGCTCGACAAACTGGCGCGAGAGGAAGGCGCGCGCGCGGCCGGGAACAAGGCCGCACTGGAAAGCTGCATCACCCGGCAGGATGACACGGCCGTCCGCGCTTCGCTGAGGGAAGCGGACGCGCTCAAAATCGACGGTACGCCGGTGCTGTTTATCGACGGCGAACGCGTGTCCGGGGCGCAGCCGCTGCCTTTGCTGTGGGCTGCTATCGACCGAGCCCTGCGCGCGCAGGGCATCACGCCGCCGCCGGGAGAACCGGCCGCCGCGCCTGCGCAAGGCGGTACCCGCTGAAGATACCAAGGCCTCAGATGGAAGCAGTGCCGCAGCGCAATACGCTGACTGCCGGGGGGCCGGGCGCGGGCGATCGCCGTGGAGTTTCGATGGGGCTCTTTGCCGGTGTTTCATCGCGCTTCCGCCGCGTGACCACGGCCGGCGCACTCGCCCTGCTTTGCGTTTCGCTGATCGCTTCGGGCTGTTCAGGCGCCCATAGCGAAGGGGTCGTCGCCAAGGTTAACGGCAAGCCCATTGCTGCGAAGGATGTGGATTCGCTCTACGCGGACTCGCTCGGCAACAATCAGCAGCGCCCTTCCATCGAGCAGGAAGACATCGTGCGCCTCAACATCGTTCGGCAGCTGATCGATGAGGAAATCCTGGCGCAGCGGGCGGGCAAGCTGAATTTGGCGGCCACCGACGAGGAGGTCGATAGCCAGATCAATGAGATGAAAGCACCCTTCACCCAGGAAGAGTTCGACAAGCGCCTCGCGCAGAAACACCTCTCACTCGACGATCTGCGGCGGGATATCCGGCGGAACAAGACCACCGAAAAGCTCTTCAACAAAGAGATCAACGCGAAGATCAACATTACCGACGCGGATATCTCCGCTTATTACACCGCGCACAAGGGGGAGTACAACCTTGTCGAGCCCGAGTACCACGTCGCGCAGATCGTGGTGACCTCGCTGCCCGCGCCGCAGGGCCAGACCACCTCGGTCGGCAACCTGCAGAACAGCAAAGCGGCCAACGACGCAGAAGCCAAGAAGAAAATCGAGATGCTGCATAACCGTCTGGAAAGCGGCGAGGATTTCGGCACGCTAGCGGCCAACTTCTCCGAGCGGCAGGACAATGCCTCCAGCGGCGGCGACATGGGCTTTTTCCAGGAGTCGCAGCTGAAGGGCGACATGACTGTGTTTAACGCCGTCTCGCGGCTGAAGCCCGGCCAGATTACCGATCCCCTGCCGCTGCTCGACCCGACGACCCACACCCCGATCGGCTACGCCATCTACCGGCTGATCGACCGGGAGATGGCCGGACAGCGCGACCTGAACGACCCGCGCGTGCAGCAATCGATTCGGCAGCAACTACGGGAAACACGGTCACAGCTGCTTAAGAATGCCTACCTGGAGGTTCTGCGCGACCAGGCCCGGGTAGAAAACTACTACGCGCAGAACATCTTCAAGCATGGCGCGAAATAGCGTCTGCCGGCGAAGCGGGAGAGTTGCGGATGCGATTCGGCATTGTAGGTTTCGGGCATCACGCGGCGAAACGGCTCATGCCCGCGTTTCGCGGTGCCAGGGTGGCCAGGCTCGGCGGGCTTTGGCGTAGGGACGCGGCCAAAGCCGCGGATGATGCGGAACGCTACGGGATCCCGCGGGTGTTCGCCTCGGCCGAAGAGCTTTGCGCCTCGCCGGAGATCGACGCGGTTTTCGTGGTGTCGCCGGATGCGCTGCATCGAGAGCATGTGCTGCTCGCGCTTGCGGCCGGCAAGCCGGTGCTGTGCGAAAAGCCGCTCGCGATGAACGCGGGGGAGGCAGAAGAGATGCTGGCCGCCGCCGAAGCCGCGGGTGTGCTGTTCGGTGTCGCGCAAAATATGCGCTACAACCTGGCTGTGGACTTGATGCGCCGCTGGATTGTGGAAGGGCGCATCGGGAAACCGCAGCTGGCCCATGCCCAGTTCTGCTACGAGACGAGCAAAAGTCCACGCACCTGGATCAACGACCCGACACTCGCACGCGGCGGGCCGATCGGCGACGTGGGCATCCACTGCATCGATGCGCTGTGCTACGTGCTCGCCGACTGGGTCTCCGCTGTGAGTACGCTGGCCCACCGCGACGCCGCCTCCGGTGAGGTAGAGTCACACGCGGTCGTGTCGCTCGCCTTCCGCTCCGGCGCCATGGGCACGGTGACGACCACGACACGCGCTGCCTATCGCTCGCTGGTGGAAGTGACCGGGGAGCGCGGGAGCCTGAGCTGCGAAGACGCGATGACGGTGGATCATCCGGTTTCGCTGGTGCACCGGCAAGATGGCGCTGTGGTGGCCGAGCAGCCGGTCTCGAACGCAGATGCATTCTCGCGGATGCTGGACGGGTTTGCGGAAGCCGCCGCCGGCGGGCCGATTCCCTATCGCGCCTCTGCTGAAGAAGGCCTCGTGAACCAGCGAACTCTGGATGCGGCGTACCGCTCCTGGCAAACCGGGCAGGTGCAACAGCTGTAGGAGAGGATCAGCTCCAGCGGTCCATCCGCAGAAAAGCCCCAGCAGCTACGCCGGGGCTTTTGCATTGAGACCTTGGGTTAACTTACTTCGAATCGTCGAGCACGACGCCGCCGGCCGCGGACTTCTCTTTCTGGATTTCGTTCGCTTTGCGGGCTCCCATGGCTTTGTCGACCCACTGCTGCGCCTGCGCCAGATCGGCCGTCTGCTCCGCCGGATTGCCGCAGTCGGTATCCGCCTTACGCCGGTACATCAGGTTTAGGTAGGTCATCGCCTCGTCATAGGAAGGACGGAGAGCCACCGCTTGGTTGAGGTACTTTAATCCCTCGGTCACAAGCGGTTCGTTGTCCTTCTTGACAATCGCGCATACCTGCTTCGACATCTTCATGTTGCCTTTGTCGTCGTTCTGGATGCCGTTCGACGATAGGTCTTTGACAGCGTTCTTGTAGGCCGCTTTCCAGTCGATCGCGTCGATAGTGTAGGGTGCTTCCGGATCCTTCGGATCGGCCTGGATGACCTTTTCCTGCCAGTTCTTCGCCAGATCCATCTTGTCGGTGCTGTAGTAAAGCCCCGCGATGCCCTTCAGGCTGGTGACACTGCCCGGATCTTCCTGCAGAACCTTCTGATAACTGTTGATCGCGAGATCCGCTTTCTTGAGGTTGTCGGCAGAGGTCAGATCGGGGACAACCTGCTGCGCATAGGCCGTAGCCAGATAAATGCGCGTCATCGGATAGGTCGGATCCAGGTTGACCGCATTTTGGAAGTGGTTGATGGCATCCTCATACTTTGCCGACTTATAGGCCTGAACGCCTTTGTTCAGTTGATCGCGGGCCTCGAGGCGTTTGCACCCGGTCGAAAAGACCAACAGCGACAGAGCAGCCGCGGCCAGCACCGGAACACGTGCGGTTCGATTCATTCTGTTTCTCTTCTCCTTCGATCAGCAGGGTCGGCCCTGAGTCTCGCAGCTGGGAATACTTCAGAAGGTCTGCGGAGCGATTGTAATCCGTTTGGACGACCGTGCAAGTACGATCGGCGCCGCCCGGCCCGAAGCCCGCGCGAAACGCGGGTAAGCCAAGCCTGCGGTTCGTTACTGGCCTGCCTCAATCTTTGGAGTAATGAGGCCGATATGGTCCACGCCTACGGCTTTGCCAATGTCCACAATCTGAGCGACACTCTGAAAGTTAAGATTTGGATCGCCCTTGATAAACATGATCTTCTGCGCGCGTGCCGAGTAGATCTGGTTCAGGCGGTTCTGCAGATCCTGGAACGCGACCGTGTCCTCGTTGATCTTGTAGTTGGGCAAGCCGGCGCCGTTGCCGAGTACCTGCACGACAATAGTCTTGTCATTGGGCTGCTCGTTGTGGGTCTTCGGTGGCTGCGGCACCATCGCATCAAGACCGTGCGGAGTCACCGGCACGATCACCATAAAGATGATCAGGAGCACTAGCAAGACGTCAATCAGCGGAGTTACGTTGATGTCGGCGCTTAGCCCACCCGGGCCGCCACCGCTTCCCATAGCCATAAAGCTGTTCCCCTATTC
>CAXTMW010000065.1:1027-2252 GCA_964245455.1 uncultured Acidobacteriaceae bacterium | reverse complement strand
CTACCGAATGTCTAAACTTCAAACTGTTACGACCGCGGCAATGCTAGAGACCGCCCGCAGCCGGCCCGCCGTGCTGGTCGGTCAACAAGCCAACTTCTTCCACGCCCGCGGTACGAACGGCGTCAATCGCATCTTCCACCGAACCATAGTGCGAGCGCTGGTCGGCGCGGAAGTACACCACCTTGTTCGGTTTATCCTGCAAGCGATCCTGGACAGCCGCGCCCAGCTGGTCGAGCGAAATCTGATTCTGCCCCAGGTACACCTTGGCGTCGCGGGTCACGGCGATGACGACGGCATCTTCCTTGCTGGCGTCTTCCATGGCGATCGCGTTCTTTGAGTTCACCAGCGTCACGTTCACCTTGTTCGTCAGCATCGGTGTGATGACCATGAAGATGATCAGCAGCACCAGCATGACGTCCACCATGGGGGTGACGTTGATATTGGAGTTAACCTTGCGTCCTTCGTCGCGCCTTACCAGTGCCATGTTTGTTCCTGTCTTCTCCGGATGTCAGCTGTCGCAGGCCCGACCGCGCGTCAGGCCTGCTCTCGCTCACAAGGGTTAAGCATTTTCCCTGATGTTATACAGCGCCTAGTTCATCTCGAGCGTGGCATTTACAGCGGGAAAAGCCACGCACACAACAGTTCGGCCCCTGCACCATAAGCGAAAATTCCCATAGCGGCGATTATGGTTGAGGAAGTAGTCAACCAGCTCGCTGGCCGAGTTATCCATTTCGACGTCAAACGCTTCTACCTTGTTGGTGAAGTAGTTGAACGTCATCACGGCCGGGATCGCGACCAGCAGACCGAAGGCCGTGGTGACAAGCGCTTCCGAGATGCCGGAGGCCACAGCACCGATACCCGGCGTTTTCTGCACAGCGATTTCCTGGAAGGCCTTCAAAATACCGGCAACCGTGCCGAACAGCCCGACGAACGGCGCCGTGGAGCCGATGGTGGCCAAGCCGCCGAGGCCGCGCTTCAGCTTCGCATGCACGATCGCTTCCGAGCGCTCGAGCGCGCGCTTGGAGGACTCGATCTGCTCGACCGTCACCTGGCCGCCGCCGTAGTTGCGGAACTCCTGCAGACCGGCCGTGACCACTTCCGCCAGGTGCGACTTCTTGTTGCGGTCGGCTACCTTGATGGCCTCATCGAGCTTGTTTTCGCGCAGTGCGCCGGCGACGCGCGGTGCAAAGTCACGCGACTGCTTGCGGGCTGCTGAAAAGTACAG
>CAXTMW010000065.1:0-1017 GCA_964245455.1 uncultured Acidobacteriaceae bacterium | reverse complement strand
CGGCCAGGTCGCGTTCGATCGCGCGGGTGGCGGTGATCGCCTCGTCCAGGCGGCCTTCCTTGAGGGCGTTGGCCACGCGGGGAGCGAACTCGCGGGACTGTTTGCGGGCTGCCGAGAAGTAGATCGCACGATCGATAATGACGGCCAGCGACCAGATCGACATGATGAAGAGCACGCCGACAACCGCAAGGGCGACGGGACCCATGTTGTGCGCGAGTTCGATCGGCGAAAAGCCGACTGTGGGCGCTGCCTGATCCTGGAACCAGAGGCCAAGTGCCGCCGGATTTGCCGCGAACTGCGAGTGAGCGAGTATCACTGAATCATCCCTCCTGGGGGTTCTTACCGTGTAGGTGCTGTGTAGGTGCTGTGTAAGTGCCGTGTAGGTTGCTTACGTCTCAACGTTGTGCGGGGCGCGGAACGGGCGCTCTGCCTGAAAGGGTGAGGCGGATGGTGCACTATCCGCCGGAACTTTTTATTCCCGAACTCCTTGTTCCCGGACTAGCCGTTTCTGGACTATCCGCGCAACAACTATCCGCCCAGGGTGAAGGTGACGTTGACCTGTGTTTGCACTTCTACCGGATCGCCGTTCAGCAGGTAGGGCTTGTAGCGCCACTGCCGCACAGCGTCCTCAGCCGCCTGCGCCAGCATCGCCGGGCCGCTCACCAGGGTCAGATTCTCGATTGTGCCCGACTTCGAGATCGTGGCCGAAAGCACGACCGTGCCCTGGATACGCGCTGCCTTGGCGATTGCGGGATAGGTCGGCTCGGGCTTCGACAGAATGTTGCCGGCCGCGACGCCCGAGGAAATGGCGATCTTCTTCGGCGGAGCCGCCTTGACGACCGGAGCCGGACCCGTCCCGAGACCGCCCAGGATGCCCGCGCCCGAACTGCCCGCGTCACCGCCGATCACGCCAACCGTGCTGGGCGGCGGTGGGGCGTCATTGGTGATCTTGATGACCTTCGGAATCTTGGTCGGCGCCGTCATCTCGTTCATCATGTGCACCGGCTGCACATGCAC
>CAXTMW010000064.1:0-17401 GCA_964245455.1 uncultured Acidobacteriaceae bacterium | reverse complement strand
TTTCTGGCATTCCGGGATGGCGCCCCGCTCGATGTTCGGGGTCGGCAGCATCTTGGTCACTTCCACGCCGGTGAGCTTGCGCAGTGCCAGCGCGTAAGCCGCCTGGTGTACACCGCCGCGCACCATCAGGTAGCCGATCACGTCGCGTGCCGCCGGATTGTCCGTCATCTGGTAGCACCGATGCTTGTGCATGCGCGCGCCGGTCTCGAGAAAGAAGTTATGCAGCAGGTCAGCAACCAGGTTGCCGCTTGAGAAAACGTGCTCGCCGGTCCAGAAGTGGCCCATTGAATCCATCACCTGATGGCCGCCGCCCCCCACGATGGTGTGGTGGGTGTTGCGCAGGTTCTTTGCCGCTTCCAGCGGAGCCGAAACCGGATCGCCTTCGGGAGTGCTGCCTTCCAGCATCATGTTGATCGCGGTCGAGACTAACTCGACGTGACCGATTTCCTCTCCGAAAATAGAGCCGATCAGGTCATAAAAGGGCTTGAGCTTCTTCTTTTCTTTGAAAGCAAACGACTGGTGCATGTAGTTGTTCAGGGTCGACATCTCGCCGAACTTGCCGCCAAGCAGCTCTTGAATCGCAGCGGCGCCGTTCGGGTCCGGGTTTTTCGGTTTCTGCAGTGGGATCAACAGCTTATCTACGCGAAGAAACATGAATGCCTTCCTTGGGTGGCCCTTTTGGGGGATTGTGGCGCGCGAAGGCAGCAGACACTGCTTCTCGCGAAAAACGTTCGAATACGCAGGTCGGCGTACGGTCTTGCTACTTAGTGCGATGCAGGTTCCGTTTCCCGCGCCATGGACGAAAGCGTTTTCTCTTGATCCGGCACAAGCCCGTAGCCGCCCGCGCGGCGGGGAACGCGCAGGAGCTCAGCTGCATATGCATCGAAGTGCGCAGCGTACCCGGCCCGACATCGCCGGCGCGGTGAGCAGCGCGATACGAGAAAGGGAGGGCCTATTGGGTTTACTGCAGACAGTCATCCGGAACGAAACTCCTGCGCAGGGGCCCCTGGCGGCACAAGCATCGCCGGAGGCGGTTCTGCGGGCAGCGCAGGTGTTGGCAGACGCGCTTGCTGCTGAAGCGGTGCCCCTTCGGTCGTCCCGCGAAGTTATTCGGCAGCTGGCCTCCGCCGGGCTGCTTACCGCGCCGCTGCCCGCGCACCTGGGCGGCCTGGGGTGGGGTACAGAGCTGGGCGGCCAGCTCCCCCTGCTGCGCTTGCTGAGCATCGTCGGCAGCGGAGACCTGTCGGTCGGCCGCCTGTATGAGGGCCACGTCAACGCGCTCATCCTGATCGGCAAGTACGGAACAAAGGAACAGCAGATACGGTGGGCTGCCGATGCCGCGAACGGCCTCTTGTTCGGCGTGTGGAACACCGGCCAGCCGGAACTGCTGCGCCTGAGGCCTGTCTCGGACGGCGGCCCGGACATCGGTCCAGGTACGTACCGCTTCGAGGGCGGGAAAAGCTTCGCTTCCGGGGCGGCCTTTGTGGCCCGCCCCGTCGTCACGGCCGAGCTCGCCGGCGGCGGCTGGCAGATGACCGTACCCCGCATGGAAGCGCCGGCCATGGCGCGTGCGGTCACCCTCGACCGCGGCTCCTGGCAGCCACTCGGGATGGAGGGCTCGGAGAGCTACACAATCGACTTCACCGGGGGCGAGATCGCGGGGGAGGACCTGCTGGGCGCCCCGGGCGATTTTTACCATGATCCGTTGTTCCGGGGCGGCGCCATCCGCTTTGCCGCGGTGCAAGCGGGTGCGGTGCTGCGCCTGCACAGCATGTTCGCCGAGTGGTTAGAGGCGCGCGCCCGCGGCGAGGACCCTTACCAGCTGGCGCGGCTGGCGGAGATAGCGCTGGGCGCGCAGGAGGCGGTGCTCTGGATCGAACGCGCGGCTGCCGTGGCCGAGCAGGCCCTTGTGCCCGACGCCGACAAGCTGGCCGGCGAGCGCATGGTGGAGTGCGCGAATATGACCCGCATTGCTATCGAGCGAATCGCGACCGATGCCATGCCGCGCATCATCGCGGGCATCGGCGCGCACGGGCTGCTGCGTCCGCACCGGTTTGAGCAGATCCTGCGCGACCTGACCATGTACCTGCGGCAGCCCGCCCCGGACGCGACGCTGGCAGACGTGGGCCGGGCGTCCCTGCGCAAGAGTTCTCTCTTCGCGGCTGGGGCGAACAGCGGCTTCTGGAGCGACGAAGCCGCCGAAGGCGTGATGGCTCCGGCGTATTTCGACCGTTTGTACCAGCAGTCCGCCGATCCCTGGTCGTTTGAAACCAGCGCGTATGAAGCAGCAAAGTATCGCGACACGCTCGACAGCCTGCCTCGCGCGACCTACCGGCTGGTGCACCACACGCCCTCCGTCCCCGACTACCCGCTGACCGGCGACCAGGTGCACGCACTATGGCTGGCCCGGCCGGAATGGACGCTGGTGGAAAGCCGCCGGAGGGAGGGCTACCGGCTCGACCTGCTGGAGCGAACGCTTTAGCCGGCCGCCAGGGTGCTGAGCACGGAGTCCTGCATCCTGTTTCCCCTGGCTCTCGGGGCGGCATGGTGCGGGCTTTTCTCGAACAAGCGCCGGCGGTCGCGCTCTACGCGAATCATCGCGGCCAGTGCCGCAAGCGCGGCTGCGATGGGCTGCTCGCGCTGGCCGGTGAATGTGGAAGCAACGAGCCGGTCACAGTCGATCTCCGCCAGAAAAGCCGCGGGGGAAAGGCGCCGGGCATGAGCAGCTGCAATGCGCGGGTGCCACGCGAGCCAAAAAACCGGCGCATCGGCAACACGCTCCCGGTGCAGCAAGCGCAGGCACCGCAGCGTGCGAAAACGATGAGCCAGCGAGGCTGCCGACGGTACGGTGTGAACCTTGCCGGCCTCCCAGTCCTGTTGCCAGAGTCGAAGCTGTGCTGACAGGCCAACCTCCACGCGTCCATGGAGCCGCGCTGAGGTGTGGACAACCACCGAGGGCTCATGGCGGAGCCGCGCATCCACGCGACGGAGAGCGTCCACAAAGGCCACATCCTCGAGAGTTCGACGTACCGGCAGACCTCCGGCACGCGCATAGATGCCCGGCGTACAGGCTAGCGACGCCCCGAAGTGCTGCAGATGGCGCGGCCACGGATCGCCGCTCTGCGGGTCCAGCAGGTGCTCCAGTTCCGCGACGGCGCGCTCAAACCGGCGGTCCTGCCGGTACGACTCGCGGGCTCCTGGAGGCAGCTCCGCGATTTCATCCTCGGGAAGGCAGATCATGCCGCCGACCGCGTCCGCGCCTTGCGCAAGGGCACGGAGATTCGCGCCAATCCAGTCGGGCGCGACGCGTGTGTCGGCGTCGGTCGACAGAATCGCGGTAAGTGGTGCGCTCTGCCCCGCCAGGCGGCACCAGGCTGTGTCCATCAGCCATCGCCGCGCGGTACCCACGTGCGCTTGCCCAGGCGGAAGCACTCGTTCAGCGATATGGAGGGCTACTCCCGGGTGCTCGCGTCGCCAGCGCCGCGCCACAGCCGCCGAAGCATCCACACAGTTATTCAGCAGCAGAAGGATTTCGAACTGCCCGGTGGCAAGCGGCTTCCCCACCTCGTCTACCTGCGCGGCGAGCGCATCCAGCGTCCCGGCGAGCGAGTGCTCCTCATCGCGGGCAGGCAGGATCACCGTGGCGCGGCACGCCGGGTGTGGAGGCGTATGGAGCAGGGGCGCCGTCGGCTTGAAGTATGGAACAGCCGTCAACGGGGAGCACCGGTTTGGCTCGGCTTATGCGCCGAGACATGGCCGCTTACGCAGGGGCTAACGGCCGAACTGCTGCGAAGCTTACTAAGTGAAGATACGGCAGACATACCAGCGGTACGATGCGCCGGACCTGACGCCTTCAGGAAGTTCGCCACGATGCCGTGAATACGCGTGGGACTCGTCGGTAAAATGCCGCGTTGAAATCGCCCCGCGTTCCGGCGAGGGGAAGCGGTTTCACGGCAGTACACAGTAGGATGGCCAGGAACCGCACTGCCCTTCCCAAACGGCCGGTGCGGAAGGGAGTTTCCCCATGCAAACCGTACGCGGCCCCGCGCTGTTTCTGGCGCAGTTCCTCCGGGACGAACCTCCCTTCAACACGCTCGACGGGCTTGCCGGCTGGGCCGCAGGCCTGGGCTACAAGGCCGTGCAGCTGCCTACCCATGACGCGCGCCTGCTAGACCTGGCCTTAGCGGCGAAAAGCAAAGGCTACTGCGACGATCTTCGCGGCTCCCTTGCGCGCCACGGCGTCGAGATTTCGGAGCTGTCCACGCATCTGCAGGGGCAGCTGGTGGCCGTCCACCCGGCATACGACGCGCTGTTCGCAGGCTTTGGCCCGCCGGCGCTCGCCGGGGACGAGCCGGCGCGCCGCCGCTGGGCAGCGGAACAGCTCGGGTTCGCGGCCGCGGCCAGCTGCAATCTCGGGCTCGCGGCCCATGCGACGTTTTCAGGCGCGCTCGCCTGGCCCTTCTTCTACCCGTGGCCGCAGCGCCCGGCGGGCCTGATCGAGGAGGCCTTCGCGGAGCTGGGGCGGCGCTGGCTGCCCATTCTTGACGCCTTCGACGAAGCAGGCGTTGACCTATGCTTCGAGCTGCACCCGGGTGAGGACCTGCACGATGGCACAACGTTTGAACGCTTTCTAGAGGTCACTGGGCAGCATCGGCGCGCAAAAATTCTCTACGATCCCAGCCACTTTCTGCTGCAGCAGCTGGACTACCTGCAGTTTTTGGACCTGTACCACTCGTATATCGGCGCGTTTCACGTCAAGGACGCCGAGTTTCGACCCAACGGGCGCTCCGGCGTCTACGGCGGCTACCAGGGCTGGGTGGAGCGGCCCGGGCGCTTTCGCACCGTTGGGCGAGGGCAGATCGACTTCGGCGGCATCTTCGCGAAGCTCGCGCAATACGGTTATCGCGGGTGGGCGGTGATCGAGTGGGAAGACCCGCTCCAGAGCGCCGAGGACGGCGCCCGCGAGGGTGCGGCGTTTATTGATCGGCAGATCCTGCGGGGCGCGGCTCACGCGTTTGACGATTTCGCGGGAGTGGACGGCGATCCCTCGCTCCTGCGGCGGGTGCTGGGGCTCGACGACCCGAGTCGCGAGCCGGAGGGAAGCTAAGCGGCGTTCACGGAAAGCGTGAAGCGCATCCCAATTGCTGCCGGCCGTAAGCCGTTGCGTTACTCGCAGCGCGAACAGGCAACAGGCAAGGTTCTCATCACAGAAGCCGACGGGAGCCTCCATGAGATCACTCAAGAAAATGCCGAGTCAAACGTTTCGGGGAGCGGGCCGGCTAGCGCGCCTGTGCTTCGCGCTGGCCTGCCTCGTCGGCAGCGCGGCCAGCGCTCTCGCAGACCCAATCGCCGTGCGTTACCCACAGGGAACCTCTCAGGGCTTTCTGTTGCTGCGCACCGAGGACGGGAAAACCATCGCGGTCGGCGACTCCACCTCCACCGTGCATGGCGGTGTCGTCACATCTCGTCTCGTGTTCCATTTCAAGGACGGCTCCCTGGACGACGATCAGGTCATGTATACGCAGATCAAAACTTTTCGCCTGCTGCACGAGCACCATATCCAGCGAGGCCCGACCTTTCCGAAGTCAACCGACATCGACATCGACGCGAAATCCGGCATCGTCACGACGCACGAGTCGCAGAAAAACGGCGAAGACAAGGTCACAACCAAGCACATCGACTTTCCGCCGGACCTGGCAAACGGCATCCTGCTTACGGCCATGGAAAACCTCCGGCCATCCTCGCCGCCGGTGACGCTGAGCATGGTCGTTCCGTATAACGGCGCGCGGCTGATACACCTAACGGCCAGCCCGGCCGGCACCGTTCCGTTCCGCGTTGGTAGCGTAATGCGCCGTGCGCAGGACTTCCTGATCAAGGTTGACCTTGGCGGCGTGACGGGCGCGGTAGCGCCCTTGGTCGGCAAGCAGCCCAAGGACGTGCACTTTCTCATCTACGAGGGCGCCGAACCTGCCTTTATCGAGGAAAGCGGGCAATTCTTTGAGGATGGCCCGGTGTGGCACATCGAGCAGGTTGGGCCGGAGCCGAAGAACGGCAGTTCCTCTTCGGAAAACCAGCCGAAATAACGCGGGAAGCCTGCCCGGAGCGGAGTAGGCAGAAGAGTATGATTTCGGCAGACCGTTCCTTCACACTTGATGGCGTCCTCATCCATGTCAAAAAAGCTTCAGCGCTCGGTGTTCGGTATTTCCGTCGTTCTTGCCCTGGTCGTGCTGCTGGGCGGGTTTCTGCCGCCCAGCGTGCGGGCCGGCGGCTTTTCACAGACAAGCAGCGCGTACAAGCAGATGAGCGTGTACGAGGAGGTTCTGCGTAAGATTCAGAACTTCTACGTCGTCCAGCCGAGCCTGCCCGCGGTGACCGATGGAGCGCTGCACGGCCTGGTCGAGTCGCTCGACTCTGACTCCAGCTATCTGACGCCTGAAGAGTACCGCGCCTACCGGACCCAGCTTGCCGCCACAGGCGTAGGCGCCGAGGGTGACGGCATTTCTGTGAGCAAGCGCTTCGGCTACGCGACCGTGGTATCGGTGATGCCGGGCAGTCCGGCCGACAAGCTGGGAATCGAAGACGGCGACGTCATTGAAACCATCGACGGCCAGTCCACCCACACTATGTCGCTTGCGATGATCCGCCTGTCGCTCGAAGGCAAGGCCGGAAGCTCGGTCTCGCTCGACATGATTGTGCCCGGCAAGGACGATCCGGTGACCAAGAAGCTGCAGCGCTCGCCCGTTGCCGTGCCGGCGCTGGCAACCCAGCAGTACGACGGCGGCTCGGTGCTCTATCTGAAGCCGATCGTGCTGACCAAGGAGCGGGTGTCCGAGCTGGAGACGCAGCTCAAGAGCCTGGGCAAAACCGGCGGCAAGAAGGTTCTGCTCGATCTGCGCGATGTATCGACCGGCGATGAAATGCAGGGGGTTCGCCTCGCGAACGCCTTTCTACAAAGCGGGACCATCGGCAGCCTGAGCGGGCAAAAAGTGCCGACCGAGACCTTTACGGCGGACCCGTCGCGCTTCGTGACAGCGGCGCCGCTTGTCGTGTTGACTAATCATGGTACCGCCGGCGCGGCCGAGATGGTTGCTGCCGCCGTGCTCGCCGCCAAACGAGCCGATGTGGTGGGCGACCGCACCTTCGGTGAGGGTACCGTGCAAAAGACGATTGAGATGCCGGGCGGCTCGGCGCTGCTCCTGTCGGTCGCGAAGTACAACGCGCCCGACGGCAAGCCGATCCAGGACAATGCGGTCAAGCCCAACATCCCGGTCAGCCTGAGCATCGACCAGTTCCTGGCCGAGCAGGACGAGAACGCCACAACACCCTCCCGCCCGCGCGTCGACGACCAGCTGAGTAAGGCGCTCGATGTGCTAAAGGCGAAACAAAGCTGAGCCCGGAAGCACGGAGCTTGAAAGCGCGCGAGCCGGACGTGAATGGGCCCGCCGGACGCCAGGACATCGTGGGCCGTCCCGCGCCTGCCGCAACTGGAGCCGCCCTGCGCGGTGCCGTTCGCCGCGAGCATCGTCGCAAGCAGCAATGGCGTCGCGTCGCCCTGGCGCTCTTATGCGTGCTGGCCGCTGCCTTCGGCTCGCTCGGCGGCCTGCTTCTTCTCGACTCGGTCGACCTGCCTGAAGTCGCGGAACTCGAACGCTACCGCCCCTCAACCACCACCGAGCTGTATGACGTTCACGGCGAGCTTGTGGGTTCGCTCGCGCTGGAGCGGCGCATCGTGATCCCTTACGAGGGGTTTGCCGCCTCGCTGCGCGATGCGGTCATTTCTATCGAAGACAAGGGTTTCGAGCACCACTGGGGCGTGAACGTATTTCGCGTCATCGGCGCGGCCGTGCACGATCTGCGCTCTAGAGGCCGAGCCCAGGGCGCTTCCACCTTGACCATGCAGCTGGCGCGCAACCTGTTTCTGTCCAACGAGCGCACCGCCGGGCGCAAGCTCGAGGAGACGCTGCTGTCGATCCAGATTGAGCGAACTTTTACCAAGCAGCAGATCTTTACCATGTACGGCAACCAGATCTACCTCGGCCACGGCGTGTACGGCTTTGAGGCTGGGGCTGAGTTCTTCTTCAGCAAGCACGCGCGGGAGCTCACACTGCCCGAAGCCGCGTTGCTGGCCGGGCTCCCCAAAGGGCCGGAAGAGTTTTCGCCCACCGCGCATCCCGAGCGGGCGCTTCGGCGCAGGAACCAGGTGCTGGAGGCGCTGGCGAACGACGGCCGCATCACGCGCGTGGAGGCCGCCGAAGCAGAACAAACGCCGCTCGACCTCCGGTTGGAGGCGCCGCCCAATACCGACGCGCCCTGGTTTGTGGAGGAGGTGCGGCGCGAGCTCGACCGGCAGCTCGGTTCGGGAGCCGCTCACGGTGCCGGGCTGCGCGTATACACCAGCCTCGATATGAGCCTGCAGCGGGTGGCGAACCGGGCCGTTGCCGAGGGCCTCGCCGCGTATGAACGGCGGCAGGGCTGGCGCGGCCACCTGGTGAATCTGGAGGCGCAGCACGTGGATCCTGAAACCTTTCGACATCCGGACTGGGCCGCGCCGCCCGCTCCCGGCGAGTACCTCCATGCAGTCGTCGACCAGGTAGCTGCCGGCGAGGTGCGGGCGCACATCGGGCTGCCGTCCGGCTCGAATGCCGTGGTTCTTGAGGCGGCGGACTGGGCCTGGACCGGTCACCGCCTCGCGTCGGAAATCCTGCGCCCCGCGGACGTGATCGAGGTGAAACTCGGCAGCCGCGGGCCGCTCGGCTGGCACGCGACGCTCGAAGAGGACACGGGCGCGCAGGGAGCGGTGCTCGCGATGGACAACGCGACCGGGCAGGTGCTCGCGATGGTCGGCGGCCGCGACTTTGCGCTGTCGCAGTACAACCGGGCGACCGAAGCCGAGCGGCAGGTCGGCTCCTCGTTCAAGCCCTACGTGTACACGGCGGCGGTGGAGGCCGGGGCGACGCCCGAGGCCATGATTCTGGACGCGCCGACCTCCTTTGCGACCGGTACAGGCAGGTACACGCCGCACGACTTTGAAGGAAACACGCTCGGCGCGATCACGCTCGAGAAAGCCTTCGCCGACTCGCGCAACATTCCGGCGGTCGCGCTCGCCGCCGAGGTAGGCATGGCAAAAGTGGCGGAGGTGGCGCACCGTTTCGGCATCACCAGCCGCATTCCGCCGTACCTGCCGGTCGCGCTCGGCGCGGTCGAAATCTCGCTGCGCGAGCAGGTCGCGGCCTATGCGGCGTTCCCGAATGACGGGGTGCGGGTAAGTCCCAGGTTGGTTCGCAAGGTGACCGATGCTGACGGCATGCCGGTTCCGCTTGACGCGGGAGCGGGCGAGACCGGGTATGCGGCGGCCGCAACCCCGCAGACCGCGCGCACCATGGTCCGCTTTCTACGGGCGGTGACGGCACCGGGCGGCACCGGCGCTGATGCCGCGAAGCTCGACCACCCGGTCGGCGGCAAAACCGGCACGACCACCAGCTTTACCGATGCCTGGTTTCTCGGTTTCTCGCCATCGGTCACCTGCGGCGTTTGGGTCGGGTATGACAGCCGCATCCCGCTCGGGGACGGGGAAACCGGCGCCCGGGCCGCGCTGCCCATCTGGCTTGATGTACTGCGCGCCGCAAACGAAATGCACCCAAACGAGCGCTTCCCGAGTCAGTAGTGCCTGCGCATCCGGCGCGGATGAAGCCCGGGAACGCTCCTTTGAATCCAATAAATAATGGTCAAGACTGCAGATATCCCACCCCGCGTCGTTCTCTACAGCCAACCCGGGTGCGCTCCGTGCTTTGCCGCGCGCACCTGGCTCCTCAGCCGCAAGGTTCCGTTCACCTATCGCGACGTTCAGGCCGATCCTCAGGCGTTTCGCGAGCTGATGGACCTTGGCAGCCGCTCCACGCCGACGCTCCTTGTCGGCACGGAAGTTATGATCGGCTTTGACGCGGCCCGGCTGGAAGCACTGCTCGCGGCACCCAGTGAGGCCGCGCGCTAGATGCCATCGCGCGCCGCGGCCTCCTGGCTGCTGCTGCTTGTGCTGCTCCTCCTTGCCGCGGCCGCCGGCGATTACGCGCTTTTCCTATACCGGCAGCGCCAGGGGAATGTGCTCTCGTTTGCGACCGTAAGGCAGTACCAGGCCGTGTCGGACCGTCATGGCAACGTTCATGACGAGTACGTCGGCACGGTGGATGTGCCGTATGTCGAGGCGTTCCTGCCGCATAACGGCAGAAGCGCCTGCTGGTGGGTGCTGGTGCACCAGGATCACTGGTTTTAGACTCGAATGCTGCCGAGCAAGGACTGGTTTGCAGCTAGTCATCCGGACGCTGCGGCCCTGAAGCGGCAGGCTGGGCCTGCGCGCGCTACTTGCGCGCGGCCAGTTCCTCCTCGGGCATGCTCTCGGCCGGAGTGGGTACGCTGCCTACCGTGGTGCCCTCGTCGTCCTTCTTTTCGTGGTACTCCTGCTCGGTATTGATCTGCCAAAGGTTCGATTTGTCCATGTTGCCGGCCAGGATGTTATCGACTGACGCCATCGCGGTCAGCATCGAGTGGTCCTGGTTGTTGTACTTGTGCATGCCGTTGCGGCCCACCAGGAACAGGTTCTCAAAGCGATCCATGTAGCGGATGATCTCGTCGAAGCGGTCATAGGTGCCGAAGTAGGCCGGGTAGGTTTTCGGCACGCGAAACACGCAGCTGTCGCGCACCTCGGCGGCATTCAGGATGCCGATCTTCGCCACCTCCGCGATGGCGAATTCGGCAATTTCGGCATCCGGTTTGTTCCACAGCAGGTCCGTGTCGTAGCAGAAGTACTCGAGACCGATCCAGATTTTCGACGGGTCGGAAACCAGGTATGGGCTCCAGTTATTGAAGATCTGCAAGCGTCCGACCAGCACATCCGGCTCCTGGATGTAGATCCAGGTGTCCTTGAGCGGGGAGCCATCCGGTTCGGTGACGAGCAGCCGGTCCACCAGCAGACCAACCGTGATGAAGTCGCGATAGACCAGGCCGTCTGAAATGGCCTGGATCTCCCGCGGAATGGGAGTTTCTATGACGCGCAGCAGCTCGCGGATCGGCATGGTCGAGAAAAAGTAGTCGCCCCGGAGCGTGACCGGCTCCCCGGTCGGGGTGCGAGCCTCGATCGAGGCAATGCGGTCCACGCCATCGGCACCGTGGTCCACGTGGAGCGACGCCGCGCGCCATCCCATCCGTACTTCACCGCCGCCTTGACGCACCAGGTCGGCAACGTGCTCCCACAGCTGACCCGGGCCGAACTTTGGATACAGGAACTGCTCGATCAGCGAGGTTTCGGTGTTTTTTTGCTTGATGTCATTCGGGTCCGACTTCTTGCGCGAGAAAGTCTTTTTGAGAAAGTGCGCAACGGCGGTCCGCAGCGACAGGCCCTTGATGCGCTGCGCGCCCCAGGCCGCGGAGATCTGCTCGCACGGCACGCCCCACACTTTTTCTGTGTAGCTCTTGAAGAAGGTCAGGTAGAGCTCGCTGCCGAATCGGTTGATCAGGAAATCTTCGAGCGTTTTCTCATTCTTCCGAGGGAACAGCCGTGCCTTGATATAGGAAACGCCGATCTTGAGCGTACGGAGAGCACCGAGCCGTCCGAGCGTGGAGGCGGACAGCGAAAGCGGATAGTCGAAGAAGGAACGCAGAAAGTAGATACGGCTCTTGCGGGGACGCACCAGCATCACGCAGTCGGGGTCCGCGGTTCCGGGCGCGACATCGGCGCCGGTTCCGCTATCCGTCGCAAGCTTTGCCGCCGGGCGCGGCGCGGACCGTACCAGCCTTTGCTGGTTGCGGTACTTGATGGCGAAGTCGCCGTCGGCGTTCTCGCCCACGATCGGCATCAGCGAGGTCCACCAGTCCATGACCCGGTCCGACTTCGAGAAAAAGCGGTGCCCGCCGATGTCGATGCGGTTGCCGTTGTAGCGGATCGTGCAGGAGATGCCGCCGATGCGGTCGCTCGCCTCGAGCACGATGGGCTGAATGTCGGAGCGCCGGCAGAACTCGAGCGCCGCGGTGAGCCCGGCAGGGCCCGCGCCGATGATGATTGCGGTTTTTCTGGTTCCAGCCAAATGGCACCTGTGCGCCCCTCAGGGGGCGATCTTCAGATTCAGCAGAGCTCGGCGGTGACGGCGTGCGAATAGAACCGGCTGCCGTAAGTGGAAGCGTCACAGACGTGCGGACACCCTACATGCTTGATTCTATATATGTGGATGCACGCTTCCCGGTGCGCCGATTTGGCAGGAGTACATGCGTTGTCCCGTTTTCGGTCATTGAGGCGACGGACCAGGGGCTTAGAGATACGGCCCGTTCCTCACGTTCCCATGCAGTATTCCGGAGTGATTGAGAAGAGGCGCAAAGCTCTGCATCCTACGCCTGCGATCCTCATCAGATAAGTTGACAGCAAGTCACTCAAGTGCGATTCTGAGTGAGCGGTCACAGGCTTATCTACATATCAGGCGAGGGAAGCAGAACAATGGCGAAGATTATCGGGATCGATCTGGGAACAACGAATTCAGTTGTAGCGGTGATGGAAGGCGGCGAGCCGAAGGTGATCGCCAATGAAGAAGGCGGGCGCACCACCCCGTCCGTGGTGGGATTCACGAAGAGCGGGGAGCGGCTGGTAGGCCAAGTAGCGAAGCGGCAGGCGATCACAAACCCGGAAAATACGGTGTATTCGATCAAGCGCTTCATGGGCCGTCGCGGCAACGAAGTCAACGATGAAATGAAGATGGTCCCCTACAAGGTGAAGCAGCAGGGCGATCACCTGGCGGTCGAGGCGCAGGGCAAGGACTATACGCCGCCCGAGGTTTCGGCGATGATCCTGCAGAAACTCAAGAAGGCGGCTGAGTATTAGCTTGGCGGTTCGGTGACCGAGGCGGTTATCACGGTGCCGGCGTACTTCAACGACGCGCAGCGCCAGGCGACCAAGGATGCCGGCCGCATCGCCGGCCTTGACGTCAAGCGCATCGTCAACGAGCCGACCGCGGCCGCGCTGGCCTATGGGCTCGATAAGAAGAAGGACGAGACGATCGCCGTGTACGACTTCGGCGGCGGTACATTCGACGTGTCCATCCTTGAGGTAGGCGACGGCGTCATCGAGGTCAAGGCGACCAACGGCGACACGCACCTGGGCGGCGACAACATCGACCAGCGCATTGTGGACTGGCTGATCGACGAGTTCAAGAAGAAAGAAGGGCTGGACCTACGCGCCAAGGGCAACGAGATGGCGCTACAGCGGCTCAAGGATGCGGCCGAGCGCGCGAAGATCGAGCTGTCGACCGCGATGGAGACCGAGATCAACCTGCCGTTTGTCACCGCAGACGCCTCCGGCCCGAAGCACCTGGTCGAGAAGCTGACCCGCGCCAAGCTCGAGCAGCTGGTCGACGACATTCTGCAACGGTCGCTGGAGCCGTGCAAGAAAGCCATGCAGGACGCCGGCGTGACCGCGGCGCAGATTGACGAGGTGGTGCTGGTTGGCGGTCAGACCCGCATGCCCAAAATCCAGGAGCTGGTGAAAGGGCTGTTCGGCAAGGAGCCGCACAAGGGCGTGAATCCAGACGAGGTCGTCGCGATCGGCGCGGCGGTGCAGGCCGGTGTGCTGTCGGGCGATGTGAAAGACCTGCTGCTGCTCGACGTGACCCCGCTGACGCTCGCAATTGAGACGATGGGCTCGGTGGCGACACCAATGATCCCGCGCAATACCACGATCCCGACAAAGAAGACCGAGACCTTCTCGACCGCTTCCGACTCGCAGACCGAGGTCGAGGTACATGTGCTGCAGGGCGAGCGGCCGATGGCTTCGCAGAACCGCACGCTCGGCAAGTTCAAGCTGTCGGGCATTCCCCCGGCGCCGCGCGGCGTGCCGCAGATCGAGGTGACGTTCGACATCGACGCGAACGGCATCCTGAACGTGACGGCAAAGGACAATGCCACCGGCAAGGACCAGAAGATCACCATCACCTCCAGCTCCGGTTTGAGCAAGGAAGAGGTGGAGCGGATGGCCAAGGAAGCCGAGGCGCATGCCTCGGAGGACAAGGCGGCCCGCGAGGAGATCGAGACGCGCAATGGCCTGGACTCGCTGGTCTACAACATCGAGAAGATGCTGCGGGACTCAAGTGATAAGGTGCAGGGCGCGGAAAAAGCCGAGGTGGAGTCGGCGCTCCAATCGGCGAAGTCGTTGCTGGCCGGGAGCCCAAGCGTGGCCGAGCTGAAGAGCGAGCACGAGAAGCTCACGGCTGCCTCGCACAAGCTGGCCGAGGCCATGTACAAGGCGACGCCGAACGGCTCGGGTGCCGGTGAAAACCCGATGCCGACCGCAGGCGCTGCCAGCGGCACCGGTACGACCGATGCAAAGCCGGAAGAAGGCGTGATCGATGCCGAGTACGTCGACGTCGAGCCGAAGCGCTAGGTCCACATTATGCGGGTTCCATAAATGTCACGTGGAACCCGCAGCTAACTTCGGGCAATCGGGTTCAAGCTAGCAGCCGTTTATTAAACAGGGAACCGGCCAGGATGCGGTCGGGGAGGGTGGACACGATGATGAGCACAGTATGGCAGTGTGAGCAGGTGCGCGCAGGGCAGGTCTGGAACAAGCTGCTGTTCCACTCCCGCGATGAGGCGGAAACCTTTGTGAAGCAGATGCGCCAGGCCCAGCCGGACATGTTGTGGACGATGGAGGCTGTGCCGGCGAACACGGTCTGGAACTAGACCGGGCGGGAAGGAATAAAGGTGAAGCGGCCTTTTAGGCGAAGAAAGGGCCGCTCAAACCCATGGTACGACGCCGCCGCGAGAGCAATCGTAATCAGCAAGGACACACTGTAGGTCGCAAGAAGCCGCAGTGACGAGGAGCCGGGCAGCTTGGCGGCAAGATTGGCAACCGCCAGCCGGATCACGTAGTGGAAGACGTAAAGCCCGTAGGAGATCCGGCCCAGGTAGGCAAGCGGTCCGCACCACGCGGGCAGTCGGGCCCCCAGAAATGTCAGCAGCAGCAGGGCGGTGGCCGCGTTCAGGCACAGGTAGCCTGCGAGCACCTGCCCAAAGTGCAGCGAAGGGGCCGGATTGAGGAAGTGGAACGGGTAGCCGGCCAGCAAAAGGCAGCTGAGACCGGCCGCCAGGCTGACACAGCGCGTTCGAGCGGTCCAGACGTGCGGGCGGCGATGGGTGTGGAGCGCGAGCAGGGCGCCGATGGCGAAGAACTGAAACTGGCTGATGCTGTTGAGCCAGAGCTGCGGGTCCTTGGAGGCGTGCAGTTCTGGCAGCAAGAGGTCGACCAGCCAGGCCAGCGGCAAGACAAGGCACGCCGTCGGGAAAATCGCACGCGCTCCCCAGCGGCTGAGAATGGCAGGCCAGCCGAGATAAAACTGCTCTTCAATCGAGATGCTCCAGAGAGGAGCCAGCAAGGGAGCGGCGGGCCAGGCGCGATGGAGCACGATCGCCCAGTTGCCGCACAGCAGCAGGAACGGAGCGATAAATCCGCCGGGCGAGCTGAAATGGCGGCTGATGTGCGGCAGCACGATGCTGAGCGCGATCGCCGCGAAGTACAGCGGCCATATCCGCAGAATGCGCCGCACGTAGAATGCGCCGATGTGCACCTTGCCGGTCGATTCCCGCTCGCGCAGCAGCAGCTCGGTAATTAGAAACGCGCTAAGGGTAAAGAACAGGCATACGCCCGCGGCTCCTCCCTCCTGCAGGGCATAGCCGAAGTGAAAGCGGGTCGCGGTAAACGACATGGGCAGGATGTGATGGTTGAAGACCAGAAAAAAGGCAAGGCATCGCAGCACATCGAGCTCCGGCCGGTAGTCGCGAGTCGGCCTCGAGCGAAGCGCCACGTGCTCGACTGTGGGCGCTGTCAGTGGAACGCCGGAAAAGGATCTGGAGGACATGCGATGCGCTCACAATCCGAGCCGGGGTGCTCGCCCCGAGTATATAAAGCGGTATGTAGATTCCGCCTAAGTTTCGCGGGCCCTCGCTGCCGGGCGGGTGTGTCAAAGGGAGACAGCGTTGCCGGAAGGGCATGAAATCCATCGCTTTGCCGAGCGGCAGAGCCGCGCGTTTGCCGGGCAAACGGTGCGAGTCGACTCGCCGAACGGCGGCTTCGCGGACGCGGAACTGCTCGACGGCCGCAAGCTGCTTGAGGTGCTCGCGCTCGGCAAACACCTGGGCTACCGCTTCGGCAAGGACCTGACGGTGCACGTGCACCTGGGCCAGTATGGCGACTTTTGGGAGGGCGAACAGCCCATGCCCGAGCCGAAGGGCGCGCTGCGGTTCAGGATGTGGACGAAGCGGGAGTGGCTGGAGCTGCGCGGTCCGACGGACTGCCGCATTTTCTCGGATGAGCAATGGCAGGCGCTCGTCGCGCGGATCGGCCCGGACCCGCTCGCGCCCGGAATGGCGCCGGGCCGGCTCCCGAAAGCGCTCGCCGCACTGATCGAAACGAAGAAGACGCCGATAGGTGTGCTGTTGATGGACCAGTCAGTGGTGAGCGGGATCGGCAACATCTACCGGGCGGAATTTTTGTTTCGGGCGCGCATTCACCCGGACCGGCCAGGGCGGGACGTCTCCAAGGACGAGCTGAAGGCGATCTGGAAGGATGCAGTGGTGCTGATGCGGGACGGCATGGAGGATCGCCGGATGGTGACGACCCTGCCAAAGGACCGGCCGCACCCGCGCGGTAAGGCGTTGAAGGAAGAAGTGCACTACGTGTACCGGCGGCAAGGGAAGCCCTGCCGCATATGCGGGACCGAGATTGAGTCCAAGCCCATGGCAGGGCGCACCGTGTACTGGTGCCCAGGCTGCCAGAAAGACTGAACACCTATGCCAGCAGCACCGCAGCAAAAGGACTATTACGGCGTACTCGGGGTCAAAAAGACGGCGACTTCGGATGAAATCCGCAAGGCCTTCCGCAAGCTCGCCCGCAAGTACCATCCGGACGTGAACCCGAACGACAAAAAAGCCGAAGAAAAGTTCAAGGAAATCTCCGAAGCGAACGACATCCTAAGCGACGAGAAGAAGCGCAAGGTCTTCGACCAGCTCGGCTTCTATTCCGACCAGATTGACCCCGTGCAGGCCGAAGCCGCCGCGCGTGCCGGCTACGGGCCGGGCTACGGCTCCGGCTACTCAAACAGCGCCGGGGGGCGCGCGCGCGCCGGCGCGCAGGGCGTGCCGTTTGATTTCAGCGGCTTCGATTTTTCTGACTTTGAGGCGACCGGCGGGCGGCGGCCGGCGGCCGCGGCCGGCGCGCCTGGTGCAGGCGGCGCGGGCGGCTGGCGCGATATTTTCTCCGGCATGTTTTCAGGCCGCCGGCAGGAAGCCGAGCCCGGCACTGAACTCGAGTACCAGGTGTCAGTAGACTTCTGGACAGCGATTCGCGGCGGCACGATGCGGCTCGATATTC
>CAXTMW010000063.1:0-17786 GCA_964245455.1 uncultured Acidobacteriaceae bacterium | reverse complement strand
GTCCCGATCCGGTCCGGCCAGAACCAGGTCCAGCTCCGGGTAGAGTGGGGCGACCTTGCAGAAAGCTTTCAGAAGCAGGTCGCAGCCCTTTTTCTCATGAATACGGCTGAGAAACAGCAGGAAACGGCGCTCGCGCAGCTTCGGCTGCGCGGCGTAAAAGGCAGCGCGGTGTTCCGCCGGGTCGCCCGAAGGGCGATTGGTGCCGAGCGGCACGACTGCCGAGGTCCAGCGATGAGGAGAGAAGGTAGGGGCAAGCTCCCGCTCCATTTCCGTCGTGAAAATGACGCGCTTCGCGTCGCGCATTACTTTGTACTGCGCCAGCCACCAGAACAGCTGCTTTTTGCGGTGCTTGAGTGGGTACCGCTCGCGAAACCAGGGATCCAGCATGCCATGCGGGAATACAAAGTACGGTACCCCGCGGCGAAGGGCAGCGGCGCGAACAGCAATGCCCGGGTATGACCAGAGACCGTCCACCAGCAGCGCGTCGTACTCGCGCGCGTGATCTTGCAGCCATCTGCGCAGGGCAGGGCTGTAGCCGAAGCTCGAGGAAAAAGGTCCCAGGGCATGAATGGGGAACGGGTAGCGACCGAGATACGCCGCATCCGGCGGATCAAGCGAGAGCACCTCCAGGGAGACGCCCACCTCGCGATAGCCGTTGGCCAGCTGCAGCAGGTTCTCCGGAGGGCCGCCGCCGGCCGGAGACATGTCGTGGATGACGTGTAGCAGACGCAACTGTTTTTGGCTCACGCGAGTCCTTCACCGCCCGTTTTGCTGGATGCACGATCGACTGCGTTGCAGAAAGCGCGAACGCACGAGGAGGGAAACCTCCTGAGACTGGCCGGCCCGCAAGTCTTAAATGGTAGCGGCTGTTTAGGATGCAATGCAAAGCGCTCGCGTATGGGCCGCGATCACAAGGTCTTCCTGCGCCGGCAGAATACGGAGCAGCACCTTGCTGTTGACTGCCCCAATCTCGGATGCATGCGCCGCATTGGCGGCGACATTGAGACGGAAACCGTAGGGCGCGAGATTGTCGATGACCGCCGCTCGAAGCGCAGCGCTATGCTCGCCGATACCTCCGGCAAACACCAGCAGGTCCAGCCCTCGCAGAGAAACAACAAGAGCCGCTACCTGTTTCGCGATGGCAACCGCAAAACTCTGAAAAGCCAGGCTTGCCGCGTCGCGCAGCTTCGCGTCTGCCCGGGGGTCCGCCATCGTTTTCTGGAGCTGCTGCATATCCCCTGTGCCTTCCCCTAGCGCGAGCAAGCCTGATCGATGGTTTACAAGCGATTCCAGGCCGTCGACGGAAAGCCGTCCGGCGCGCGCCATAAAGAAGAGTACTCCGGGATCGATGTCCCCGGTGCGGGTGGCCATCAGGATGCCGCCGGTCGGCGTCATGCTCATGGTGGTGTCCACCGACTGTCCGCGGCGAACAGCGCACAGGCTGGAGCCGCTGCCGAGGTGCGCCATCACGATGCGCTCCGGCAGCGGCGTGGCTTCGCTGCGCAGCTGGGCAACGAGCGATTCATACGAAAGCCCGTGGAAGCCGTAGCGCTCCACCCCCTCGGCGGCATACTCCCGCGGGACCGGCAAGGCCCTGGCAATGGCCGGCATGGTTCGGTGGAACGCGGTATCGAAACAGGCGACCTGCATGGCTTGCGGGTACAGCGCCTCGGCCCGGCGTACAAGTTCGAGGGAGCCGGGCAGGTGGAGGGGTGCGAAGTGAACGGATTGCTCCAGCACCTTGAGCACTTCTTTCGTCAGCCGCGTGTGCTGACGCAACTTAGGGCCGCCGTGCACGATTCGGTGACCGATTGCTACCGGTTCCCGGTCGCCGGCGTGCTCCCTTACGGCTGTCGCCACTGCTTCCAGGGCTTCGTTCTGTGAGCCGAGTGCGTGATCCGTCTGCGCGATCTCCTTGCCTGCGGCATCGCGGATCGAAAGCGTTCCTCCGCCCTGGCCGATCCCGCTCGCCTGCGCCAGCAGAACGGGCCGCTCGCCGGCGAAGTTTGCTGCCCTGTCCTGGACGAACAAACCCGCCTTCAATGAAGAGGAGCCGGAATTCAGCACCAGGATTGGTCCCAATTCGAGGCCGTTCGGTCTCGGCGAGTCGGCGCTCATGCGTTGTCCCCGCCTGTCTCCTCCACTACGTCTTCGGTGGTTCTCGGCATGCCCCACGTCCAGTTCCGCACCTCCGGCATGTCCTCGCCGTGGTCTGAAACATACAGCCGGTGCTCCTGGATTTTTTCGGAGTGCGTCTGCTCGGCGCGCGCGATATGCGAGGCCAGCTTCGGGGTGCGCTGGACGACGTCGAGCACAAGCGTAAACCGGTCGATGTGGTTCAGCACGCACATGTCGAACGGCGTTGTGGTGGTGCCTTCCTCTCGGAAGCCGTGAACGTGAAAATTAAACTCGTTGGCGCGCCCATTCACCAGCGAGTGAATCAGCGTGGGATAGCCGTGAAAGTTAAAGATGACCGGCTTGTTTTTCGTAAACAAGCGGTCAAAGTCCTCATCGAGCAGCCCGTGCGGGTGCTCGTTCGGCCGCTGCAGGGTGAACAGGTCCACCACGTTGACGACGCGCACCTTGAGGTCCGGGTAGCGGTTGTGGAGGATGGAAACCGCCGCCATGGTCTCAAGCGTCGGCACGTCGCCCGCGCACGCCATCACCACATCGCAATCTTCGCCCGGCGTGCCCGCGCCGTCCGGGCCGGTTGAGCCGTCGTTCGACGCCCAGGTCCATACGCCCAAGCCCGCGGTGCAGTGGCGCACCGCGTCTTCCATACTGAGCCAGGTAGGCTGCGGCTGTTTGCCCGCGATGATGAGGTTGACGTAGTTGCGGCTGCGCAGGCAGTGGTTCGCGACTGAAAGTAGGCAATTGGCGTCAGGCGCGAGATAGATGCGAACGATCTCAGACTTTTTGTTGGCGACATGGTCTATAAAGCCCGGGTCCTGATGCGAGAAGCCGTTGTGGTCCTGCCGCCACACGTGCGACGAAAGCAGGTAGTTGAGCGAGGCGATCGGCTTGCGCCAGGGAATGTCGCGGCACACCTTGAGCCACTTGGCGTGCTGGTTGAACATGGAGTCGATGATGTGAATGAAGGCTTCGTAGCAGGAGAAGAAGCCATGTCGTCCGGTCAGCAGGTAGCCTTCGAGCCAGCCTTCGCAAAGGTGCTCACTCAGCACCTCCATCACGCGGCCGTCGATGGCGAGGTTCTCGTCAACGTCCTCGTAGAGGGCGTCCCAGCGCTTCGGCGTCACCTGGTACAAAGCTTCAAGCCGGTTGGAGGCGGTTTCGTCCGGTCCGAAGACCCGAAAGTTCCTCGACGCGAGATTCAGGCGCATCACGTCCCGCAGATATGTACCCAGTATGCGTGTGGCCTCGGCTTCGGTGCGCCCCGGTGCCTCGATTTTCACCCCGTAGGTCTCAAACGGCGGCATGGCCAGAGGCTCTAGCAGCAGGCCGCCATTTGCATGCTCGTTCATGCCCATGCGCAGCTTACCCTTGGGCGCGATGTCAGCGTACTCCTTGCAGAACTGGCCGTGCTCGTCGAACAGCTCCTCCGGTTTGTACGAGCGCATCCACTCTTCCAGCTGGCGCAGGTGCTCGGGGTTGGTCCGTACGTTTTCAAGCGGCACCTGGTGGGCCCGCCACGTGCCTTCGACCGGCTTGCCGTCGACAACCTTCGGTCCGGTCCAGCCTTTCGGCGATCGGAAGATAATCATGGGCCACTTCGGACGCTCCGCGGCGGCCTCATCACTCTTGCCCTCGCGCGCACTGCGCTGGATCGCGCGGATCGATGCGTAGGCCTGGTCGAGCGCCTCGGCCATCGCGTGATGCATAGGCACGGGATCGCTGCCGGAGACCGCGATCGGCTCGTAGCCGTAGCCGCGGAACAGCGCCAGCAGCTCTTCTTCAGGAATGCGCGCCAGCAGGGTCGGGTTCGCGATCTTGAAGCCGTTCAGGTGCAGGATCGGCAGAACGGCGCCATCGGTCTTCGGGTTCAGGAACTTGTTGGAGTGCCAGCTGGTTGCGGCCGGCCCGGTTTCGGCCTCGCCGTCGCCCATCACGGAGGCAACAATCAGGTCGGGATTGTCAAACGCGGCGCCGTAGGCGTGGATCAGCGAATAGCCAAGCTCGCCGCCCTCGTGGATGGAGCCTGGGGTTTCCGGCGCGGCATGAGACGGGATGCCGTATGGCCAGGAGAACTGCCGAAACAGGCGCTTGAGTCCGCTTTCGCTCCGTTCCACCGCAGGGTAGATCTCGGTATAAGTCCCTTCCAGATACGTCTGCGCCACAAAGCCGGGGCCGCCATGCCCGGGGCCCATGATGAAAATCATATTCGCCGAGTGTTCGCAGATGATGCGGTTCAGGTGGGTGTAGATAAAGTTGAGGCCGGTAGTGGTGCCCCAGTGCCCCAGCAAACGAGGCTTGATGTCGTCCGGGGTAAGCGGGCGTTTCAGCAGCGGATTGTCCTGCAGGTAGATCTGCCCGACAGTCAGGTAGTTAGCGGCACGCCAGTACGCGTGCATTTTGTCGAGAAGTTCTGGGCTTAGCTGGGACACAATGCCTCCGAAAGCCCGCGCAAAAGCGGGCAGCACTCTAGTGTGCGACAACAAGATGGACCGCGCATGAATGCGAACCGCGCCCTGCTCGGCATGGGAAGAGGGATGCGGATTCCTATCCGGAAGTACGCCTGTCTGGGCTGACTCGCCCATTATGGTACATTCGGGTGCAGGCCGGAGAGATGGCAGAGTGGTTGAATGTACCGCCTTGGAAAGGCGGCGTACTCGAAAGGGTACCCAGGGTTCGAATCCCTGTCTCTCCGCCATGTTTTAGGACGGATGGCCTAGCCGCTTGATCACCAGTCTGCCTACCAAATGCGGATCAGTACAGATGACGCGAGATCTGCCTTCAGGAGACATCGCGGGACGTCGTATTCTGTAGGCCTTTGTGTCCACATTCGTTCCGCTGATGGCACCTGTCGTTACCTCAAGCCCACGTTCGCCGCAAACGGCCGCCTGCGGCCTCAGTTCGCGCTCGTCGACGGGCGACTGCGGCACTGGATGGTCGCCGAGCTCCTGATGAAGATGGCCTTCCGCGATTTAAGGCAGCAGCAAACCATGGCAAGCCGCTCGATCTCACTGCTTCCATGGAAAGAGCGGATGGCGTAGAGGCACGATAATCAGCGGCGATTCTTCGAGTTGCACCGCGTGGTGCCGCACGTATGAACTGGGATTACCGCAGGCCAGATCACGCGAGATATCCGAGTCCTAGGAAACATGTAACTCGAACAGATTTGACAAGAATCCTGAGCGATCTCGGATCGAATATACAGCTGAGAATCTTACGACTGCGGCAGTATCACTCCGAGTGCAAGCTAAGTGCATGGGATCGTCGGGCTTTTATCCGGGGACGCGCTTTGCACAATGACATGCTGCGCGCACTATGCCGTCCAGCCCAGCGGTACAGCGCAAGCTACCGGGCAAGTACGATTTTGCCCTGAACTGCGCGCCGGATCAGGACCAGCCGCCTGCCGCGTACGGCCCGGATGCAGCACAGCCCGATGCCGGACCTTCCATTCTTTCCGCGACGCAAGACCAGCTCGGGCTTAAGCTGGTGCCTGCAAAGGGGCCTATCGAGACGATCGTGATTGATCGCCTGGGGTCGCCTATGCCCAATCAAGTATGAAGATTTTGTAGACCTTATTTTATGGTGCTAGCCGATCCAGTCGAGGAGAGTCCATCGGTCATGCGAAAGCAGAAGAGCGGCAAGCCTGCCGGCAGTAGAAGGTTGCTGATAAAGAGAGCCGGTGCCGCTGCGGTCACAGTATCCATGCTTCTTGGGCTGCAGCTTTCTCGACCGCAGGCCTGCGCGCAGTCTGCCGCCGCAAACCCGGCGTAAACCCTGGACGGTACCTGGCAGGGCACACTTCACGCCGGGCGGGATTTGCGAACAGTGGTGAAGATTTCGAAGGCAGACGGCGGTGGATACAAGGCCGTCTTCTACAGCATCGACCAGGGCGGCAACGGGCTCCCCGTGAGCAAGATTACGGTCGAGGGCATGACGCTGAAGATGACGCTCACCGCGATCGGCGGCACCTACGAGGGCAGGCTCAGCGCGGACGGGAAGACGATCACAGGCAACTGGAGCCAGGGGCGATAAGCAGTGGAAGGGCATGGTGCAGAAGCTGGTTGCCGAGCGCTTCAAGCTCAGTCTGCACCGCGATAAGAAAGAGCTCTCTGTGTATGCGCTGACTGTCGCGAGAAGCGAGCCCAAACTCGCCAGGAGCGAGGGCGATCCGAGTGGACTGCCTGGGATCTTCTTCCAGGGCCTGGGTGTGTTGAACGTCCGGAACGCGAACATGACTGACTTTACCAACCTGATGCAAAGCGCGGTGCTGGACCGCCCGGTGGTGGACCAGACCGGCCTGACCGGGAGGTACGACTTTACGCTGAACTGGACGCCCGACGACTCGCAGTTCGGCGGCATGGGCGCGAGCCTGCCGCCGCCGGCCGCGGGCATCACTCCGCCGCCGAATCTGTATACCGCGATCCAGGAGCAGCTTGGTTTAAAGCTGGATGCGACGCGTGCGCCTGCTGTGGTTTTAGTGGTGGATCACGTGGAGAAGCCTTCGGAGAACTGAGGGGGTTGCTTCGTGCTTGTGGGGCTCCGGGGTCTGCGGACAGATGAGGGATTTGGTGCGGGCTCTTGGAGGAACCCATATCTCCTCGAGATGTGGGGCACCCTGGCCCAACACTTACTTCATTTCCTAGCCGTGGGTTGGGCGTTCACAATCACTTGCGAAAGCTGGCCGGGCGTCCTGAACGGCTCCTGTCGAATACCGTTGATGAAAACCGTCGGTGTTCCCTCCACCCCGACGAGGTTGCCTAATCGAATGTCGGCATCCACGTCCGGCTCCGACTCCTGAGTTGATAGGCAATGGGTAAGTTTCCCTCGATCAATGCTAGGCACAGACATGGCAATGGCCTGGATCCGCGCGTCCGAGTTTTCTGCGCGCATATCTTTTTGCGCTGAGAAAATGCGGTTGGCGTAGTCGTTGTCGCCAGCCGGGTTCTGGCGGTGGACGCATGCCGCAGCAAGGGCTGCTTGTTTAGCCCACGGATGCATGGAAAGAGGGTAGTTACGGAATTGAACGTCAACATTCTTCAACTGCTCCGCAACAGAAATGTCCTGCATCATGGCGCGAGCCTTTGACAGAACGGGCATTCATAATCAGAGAAAACGACCATCGTGGTTGCCTTCGCATTGGTTCTTGGGTCCGAGGTGCTGCTGGCAGTGAGGAATTTTCTTGCTGCCTCCTGCTTATCGGCTCTTTCTTTGACAAGGTCAATCGATAAATCGAACAATACCGGAGTGGCATAGCCGCCATCCGGCGAAAGGAACAAGGTCACAGGGCACTTGGAAGGCAGAAGTACGTAGTCCACCTTTCAGAAGCATTGGTCATTGGCTTGCACGGCGGCGGTTCTCTGGACTTGCGGCACACTGTAGCGTGCCGTTGTATAGCGGTCCAGCTTCAATAACTCATCCGGATTGGGACTAGAACAGGCCGCAAAACAAGATGCAGAAGAGAAGGCAATAGCCGTAAAAAGAAGCAAAGAGCGGGGAATACATAGCATACGCATACGACCTTTCAGCCCTTTCTGTCGGGAAAGCTATAGTCTTTCATTTGCAGGCATTTTGAATAAGGAGCCGGAGTCGATCAAAACCCTAAGGGGTTAGTGCAGTCTATGGGGTCATACTGGGGGCAGATTGAGTTGCATACGGGGTTCAGATAGGGGTTGACGAAACAATTGCATTCCACGGCGTTGTAATTTGAACAACTAGTGTCGCAAACATCGTTGCAACTGCCCGAGCCTCCGCCCGAACCTTCCCCGTTGCAAGCGCTGCTGCCGTGGTCCGGACCGGAACAGTTGACAGTCTGCCCGCAACTGGGATTATCTACGAAATAGTTCCCACTTCCAGGTGCGCACGCGTCTTGGAGGTTAGGAGTAGCATTCGGACTGCAAGCAGTCTGGTACGCAGCCGGAAATCCTTCCGGGCCTGTTGTCGTACCATCTACCAAATCGAGATCAACAGACTGGGTGTGTACGCCGTAGGTCACCGTGGTTGGCGTCGTGTACTGGCGAAGCCGCTGGTTGTTACTCCAGAGGTAGTCAGGCAGGGGTGTTAGTCCAAAGACGCCAGAACTTATGCTTACGGGTACATTGATCTTTGCAACCCATACATCGTCCGGCGCTGGATTGGCTTGAGCGATATCAGCCCAGTTCGCTGCGGAAAAGTAAACTCCGGCTTGCCAGTCTTGATCATGAAGCCCTTGGGTCCAGCCGCTGACAAAGCTGAAAACCGCGAAAGGGGTGGGCTCACCATAGGCCTCCACCGGCTCGGGCCTGCCGGAGACGCCGGTGTATCTGGCCGCGGTTGCCGGGACGGGCTTTACGGGCACGATCCGGCCCGACCGCACCGGTGCGCCGGTTGCCGCGCAGCCCGGTGGAGCGAGCCTGTACCAGCAGCACTTGAATCCCAAGGCGTATGCTGCGCCGGCAGTGGGGCGGTGGGGCTCCGCGGGTAGAAACTCCATTACCGGCCCGGATCAGTTCAGCCTGGACACCTCCGTTGCGCGCACCTTTCGCCCCGGCGGCCGCTATTCGCTCGATGCCCGGGTGAGCGCGACGAACCTGCTCAACCACGTGGTGTTTACCGGCTGGGACGCCACGGTGAACAGCACGCAATATGGTGTTCCGCTGGCGGCGGACGCCATGCGCAGCCTCGAAACCACTGTCCGGCTGAGGTTCTGATGCTGCGAATTTTCGTGTGTCTCGCGCTGACGCTGCCGTTTGCGGCTCGTGCGCAGCAGATCGGCCAGAACAAGGTTGCCGACGCGCCGGAAGGCACCACGACCATCTCGGTGAAGAGTCAGCTGGTTGTCGAAACCGTCGTGGTCAAGGACAAGCATGGTAAGTTCATTCCCGGCCTCACCGCCGGCGACTTCGCGCTCACGGAAGACGGCGCTCCCGAAACGATTCGCTTCCTGGAGCACCAGGATCTCGCCGCCAGCGCTCAATCCTTGCCGGCGTCCACCAAAGATACCGAGCAGCTGAAGTACTACAAACGCCTTGCTAGAAGCCAGATCGCTCCCGAAACCGAGGGCGACGAGCGGTACAAAAACCATCGCCTGCTCGCGCTCTACTTCGACATGTCGGCGATGAGCCCGGCCGACCAGCTTCGCGCGCTTTCGGCCGCGGAGCAGTTTCTGCGCAAGGAGATGACCTCGGTCGACCTGGTGTCTATTCTGCGTTACAGCGGAGGCTCGGTCGATATCCTGCAGGACTTTAGCGCCGACCGCAACAAGCTGCTCAGTATTCTCCAGACAATGATTGTGGGCGAAGGCCAAGGCTCGGAAGAGATTGTGGACGACGCGAGCAGTGCTGACACGGGCGCGGCTTTTGGGCAGGACGACAGCGAGTTCAACGTCTTCAACACCGACCGCCAGCTTGCCGCGCAGCAAACGGCCGCGCAGATGCTAAGCCAGCTGAACGAGAAGAAGTCGCTCATTTACTTCGCCGGCGGCTTGTGCCTGAACGGCATCGACAACCAGGCGCAGCTCCATGCCACGGTCGATGCAGCCATCAAGGCCGGCGTTTCGTTCTGGCCGGTGGATGCGCGCGGGCTTGTGGCGGAAGCCCCGCTTGGAGACGCAACCCAGGGCTCGCCGGGCAGCAGCGGCATGTACTCCGGGACGGCGGCGCTCGCCACCACGAATGCTTTGCAGCAGTCGCAGGACACGCTGTATGCGCTTGCCGGCGACACGGGCGGCAAAGCGCTGCTCGACAGCAACGACCTGATCCGCGGCATTGTCGAGGCGCAGCAGTCGGTGGCGGACTACTACATCCTGGGCTACTACACCACGAACCACGCCCAGAACGGACGCTTCCGCCGCGTCAAGATTTCGCTCACGCGCGATCTTGAAGCCAGGCTTGAGTATCGCCAGGGTTACTACGCCAACAAGGAGTTTGGCCGGTTCACTGCCGTTGACAAGGAGCGTCAGCTGGAGGACGCGCTGATGCTCGAGAATCCGATCACCGAGCTCTCGATCGCTATGGAGATCGACCACTTCCAGCTTAACCGCGCGGAGTACTTCGTGCAGATTATCGTCAAGATTCCAGGTCGCGAGCTCGCCTTTGCAAAACGCGGAGGCGCCGAGCACACGCTGATCGACTTTGTGGGCGAGATCAAGGACCTGGTCGGCGGCTCCACTGTCTCGAACGTCCGCGACAACGTCGATATCAAGCTCTCGAACGCAACCGCAGCTGAGCTTGCCCACAAACCCATCGAGTACGACACGGGTTTTACCCTGCTGCCCGGCCGGTACAGCATCAAGCTACTGGCGCGCGACGACGAAACGGGACGCATCGGGACGTACCAGACTGAGTTTGTCATCCCGAACCTGAATAAGGTCGAGAAGGAGATTCCTATCAGCTCGGTCGTGCTGAGCAGCCAGCGCGCCGATGCGGGAGATACCCTGTTTGACACGGCCCGGAGCAAGGACCGCGCGAAGGAGGATGCGGTGAACCCGCTGGTGCAGGACGGCCGGAAGCTGGTCCCCAGCGTGACGCGCGTTTTCAGCACCAGCCGCGCCATGTACGTCTTTTTCCAGGCTTATAAGCCGTCGCCGACAGGCCAGTCACTCGTTGCGTTCGTTAGTCTCTATCAAGGGGACAGGAAGGTCTACGAGTCCGCTCCGCTCGCAGGGGTGCCTAACCCCGCCAGCCGGCTCGGCACCATGCCTTTCAGCTTCCAGGTGGAGATGGGCGGCCTCCGAGCAGGTAAATACGACTGCCAGGTCACCGTGCTCGACCCGGCGACTGCCAAGGCGACGTTCTGGCGAGCTCCGGTTGTGCTTGTGCCGTAGCTTTACGGCCTTGTCAACCATTGTAAGAAGCCAAGGTGGTGAGTTCCGGTCAGGGAATACGGCTCTGTTGCGTAACTGCCAGGCGGAGCTCTGCCGAAGTGGTATGCCAGGAACAGACGGCAAGGTTGAGCAGCTACCCGCACTCGTTAGGCCGGCTTCTTCAACCTATGCTCCTAAAGCTGTGTATGGTACGTTGGCGAGTCACCGCTGTTGATATTAGCCTTTGATCAGCACACCCACGAGACTCTATGTTCCAAGTACCCGAAAGAGGTAAATCAAAAACCTTCTTTCAAGGGATGCTGACTCTGCTTTGTCACGACTACCGTGCATAGGAGTATTAGAACGATTCGCAATGTGAATTACGAATGATGACAAAGAAAGCAGGTGTTCAAAGATACGCTGGAAATATCCTGCAAAGAAGGCAGTAAGACGTTCCGGAGGAATTCAACAAGAAGTAGTGCAAAGATAAATCCGCGTCCTATGCCCAGGTTTGACGATGATGCTTAACAACGGGATAGTCGAGCAGTCGTCTCGCCTTGTTCTTCGCGCAGACTGTTGCAAAAGTACTCTGGGGGCTGCCCCGAAAAGTAGATCCAAGGTAAAGAATGCCAACTGCTACGTACAAGCTTGGTACGTCTTACTACTCCGCTGCTCGCCTCCGGCGACCCACTCTCGCTCTTTTGCAGTGCAGATGACCGTAAAAAGACCCGCCACATCGGCATACCAACAGCAATGGAAAGCTGCGTTTGGTCGCAGCTTCACGTGATCCAGGAGAACTTGCCATGAAGCATTCCCTCATAAAATGGGCGCGCACTCTCACCCTTCTCGGCGTGACTGGGCCGCTTCTTTCCTTGCCGGTGCTCGCGAGGGCACAAAGCGAGGCTGTCCAGTCGAACCGTGCGTGGAACGACGCGTTCTTGGTCCAGAACGGTACCAATACCTACTACGCTGACGAAGAAACAAGCCTCGGAACAGAGGAAGCGAAGCTGTACACCGGCGCCCTCGATATTGCAGTCGCTGAGGATGTGTACCAGCAAACACATAGCCCAGAGCAGCAGGCATTGATCGTGTCGTTGATGACTACGTTCCTGTCTGATTTTGGAAACGGGACAAACTGGAGTTACGACGGATACAACGACGACCTTGGCTGGATGGTCAATGCCTCGATTCGCGCTTACCAGTACACAGGAAATCCGCTTTATCTGACGGTGGCTGAAGAAAACTGGAATACCGGCTATAACCGGAGTTGGCAGGCTTCTCTCGGCGGTGGGATTGACGAACAGCATAACGCCAATACGCCGGAAAGGTCGGCGCTCGCCAACGACAACTTCGCGTGGGAAGGCGCGACACTCTACCAGCTGACTGGCCAAGCCAGCTATCTCAGGAGAGCAAAAAATATCTACGCCTGGGTGGAAACGAATCTCTTTAATTCCACCGAGGTCGCGAACGCAAAGGGAAGTCCCGGACAAGTGAACGAAGCCGTACTGGATTCTAACGGCACACTTGTTCCTTCCGATAACACCTACAACTCAGGATCCTTCCTCACCGCTGCCGCCATTCTCTACCGCATTACTGGAAATCAGCAATATTACAACGATGCCCAGTTGGCCATCAATCACGTCATCAACGAGCAATCCATTTTAAAAGGTCCCTCCGAGTGCTGCGGAAACCAGTGGGCGTACTGGTTCACCTACGGCTTAAGCATGTTTGCGACGGAAACGAAAAGCTGGGCTGAGTATCAGCCGTATCTTCTGGCCAACGCCAATGCAGCCTGGAGCGAACGCAACAGCAAGAATCTTACCTGGAACGATTGGACCAATCCGACGACTGAGGCGGTCGGCCCCAACTCTACGATCGGGCCGGACGCTGTGGAAACAGGAAGCGCAGTCGCTATCTGGCAGCACCTGCCGCCGCCAAGCCTCAATCTTGCGGGCACGTATGAGATCCAGAATGCCGGCAATGGACTGGCTCTCAATGTCAACGGAGCCTCTACCAGCAACGGTGCGGAAATCCTCGAGTATCCATTCAGCAGCGGCTCGACAAACGCGCTCTGGACGTTTGTGCCGACCAGCGGTGGATACTACCACATCAAAAATGTAAGCAGCGGTAAGGTAATCAACGTGATGGGTAAGTCTGCGATCAACGGTGCCACTCTTATACAAAGCGCCGCCTCAAGGGAGTTCATCCCGGGCAGCGATGAGTGGCTGCCGGTGCCGAATTCGGATGGAACGTACTCCTTCTACAACTTCAACAGCTTGCTGGCAATCGACATTCCAAGTGCCAGTGCCGAGAGCGGGACGCAGCTCGATCAATACTTTGCAAACAACACGACCGCGCAGAAGTTCAACCTCGTTCCGCAGTAAACGTGACTGAAGTACCTTAGAAAGCCGCGCGCCCCACGATGCTACAACGTGGAGCGCGCGGTTTGTTTTGCACCCGACAGATCAAGAGGCCGACTGGCTGGGTACTATTGGCCAGGTCCGCATCCCGGAACCGCAGCTCTCGGGGAATCAGGACGAAGATGGGCAAGTTGAGGCGACCGAGACCGGAGAAATCCCGGATGAAGAAGTCTGCCTCACGCAATCCCACCATCACCCGAGAATGCGGCAACCCCTGCTTGCGCCGGGTCCCTTCCGCCCTATATAGATTCCAGGTGATTCGCATTGCGCCAAGCAGTGGGACCATCGGCTACCGGGGAGCGGCCAGCGCGTTCATGCACATGCAGACCAGGCAGCCGTGGAGAGGCCATGCTTACATTCGCACGGCAGCTTTCACCCTCGTGCTTTTTTGGCTGTTCACGCTGCATGGCTCCGCGCTCGATTCCACGAAAGATCTTCGGCAGTACGTGCTGCGTTCCTGGACCTCGGAACAAGGCCTGCCTCAGGACTCGATTCGCGCCCTGCTTCAGACGCGGGACGGTTTCCTGTGGATTGGGACGCGCGGGGGGCTTGCGCGCTTCGACGGCGCCGGCTTCGTCGCCTACAAAGCAGGTGCACCGAACTCCATCCCGAACGAGTCTGTGACCGGGCTCGCTGAAGACCGCGACGGCAGCTTGTGGATCAGCAGCGCCGGCGGTCTGACGCGCTACCGCGATGGACGATTTCGTACTTACAACAGCCGGGACGGCCTGCCGGACGACTCGATCTGGCGTATCGGCGTTGACCCGGCCGGCGGAGTCTGGGCTGTCACCTGGCGAGGGGAGCTGTTCCACTTCGATGGCAAAACGGTGCGCCGCTGCGCGAGCGCGACCCCTGGGCGTATCCAGGACACAAACGCTTTGCTTGTCGACGCGCAGAACACACTTTGGATCGCGACGTTCCACGGCCTGTTCGCGTTTGATACCACGCGAGGCTTTCAGCGTTTTACTCGAGAAGACGGCCTGGCCGGCGACCGGGTCTATGCCCTTGCACTGGACCGTAAAGGCGAGCTTTGGGCCGCGGGCGACGGAGGCCTCACGCACCGCACGGCCAACCGCTTCATCGCGGAGGCGGTGCCGGGGTTAGCTACCGCGACGCTGCTTGCGTTGAATCGCCAGGATAACGACGATACTGTCTGGACAGGTTCGACAGGCCAGGGCCTATTCCGGCTGAACTCCCAAGGCGTGCAGCGCCTGCGCGCGGCGCAGGGGCTCACCAGTGACGAGTTGTACCTGCTGTACTGCTCGCGTGATGGCAGTTTGTGGTTGGGCGCGACCGACGGACTCAACCAACTCAGTGATGGGTCCGTGACTTCCTACAGCGTCGGCGAAGAGATGTCGAGGTCGACCCTTGACATGCAGAAGTCTGAGGGGCCGAACCATGAGCTTTGGTTTGGCCGCGGCAGCTATCTGTTTCAGGTACATAACGGAACGCTGCTCCCCCTGAGCTTAGGGTCTAGTTTAGGATCCGCGGCTTCGCGAAGTCAGAGGCGGAACCAGGCACAGGATGTTAGGCGCGGCTGGCAAGCCAATTCGATCTGGGTTCGCAGCATGCTTGGCGGCAGCCGCGGTATGGTTCTCACGGATCGCCTCGGTCATAGCATTCTTAGTGACGGCACATCGGGGCGTCCGTTACCTCGCATTCCCTGGTCTTCGGTCGGCAGCATGCTGGTCGATCACAGTGGCACCCTCTGGGTCAGCGGTTCGGAGATCGGTGTACTTGCCTATGCAGCCGATGGACCCATCCGGTCTTACACGACGGCGAACGGTCTTGACGACAACAACGTGCTCACCATGGCCGAGGCTCCAGCCGGGGATATCTGGGTCGGCACGATATCCGGCCTCAATCGCATCCACGACGGAGTCGTAACCCGCATCTTCTCCTGCGCAAACATAACTTCAATCGATCCTTTGCCCAACGGCAGCTTGTGGGTAAGTTCCGAGTCCGGGCTGATCTATGTCCCTTCTTCCCTCGCCCCGGTGCGGCTTTTTACACAGTCGGACACCTTGCCTACCAATGTGATCGAGGGGGTAACTGACGACACCGCGGGCCACCTATGGCTCGGAACCGACCAGGGAATGGTGCGGGTGGATGAAGCCGATCTGCTTTCTCCTCGAACTGACGCCCGAAAGACTCCGGTGGTGTTCGGCATGGGCGACGGCTTCCGGAACGCGCAGATGCGAATCAATTCAGTGTTCCGGTCCCGCCACGGCGATATCTGGTCGGTAACCCGGCAGGAGCTGGCAATGATCGATCCCCACGGGATACAGACCAGACCTTTGGCTTCCATCATCATCGATCGGGTTGCTATCGACGACCAGGACCCTGCCCTCGCTGCTGTTTCTTCGCTCACGGTGCCGGCGGGTCGTCACCGCCTCAATATCCGTTACACGCTTCCAGAGTTCCAGATTCCGGGGCGCATCCACTTTCGCTACCGCCTTGAAGGCTGGGACAAAGACTGGATTGAAGCAGGCACGCTGCGCGATGCTACCTACACGGGCATCCCGCCCGGCCAGTATAGCTTTCGGGTGGCCAGCTCGGATGGTTACGGCAATTGGACCCCAAACGGGAGTGTCTTATCCGTGAGGGTTAAGCCGTACTTCTATCAGACCGGGTGGTTTCTAACGCTTGTGGGGTTACTCGCCTTGACATGTATCTGGCAGCTTCACAGGCTGCGCGTCGCCCAGGTCAGTTCACGCATCAACGCCCGTATGCAGGAGCGAATGCAGGAGCGCGCGCGCATCGCTCGCGAACTGCACGACACATTGCTGCAAGGCGTGATCGGCGTTTCGATGCAGATGTATGCCGCCTCGCAAGCGGCGCTTGCCGATGCCCCTGTTTCCTCGATGCTGAGTCACGCCTCCCAGCGATTGCGCGAGATCGCCGAGCAAGGGCGCAGGGCGGTGGATGGTTTGCGCTCGCCCGTGGTGCCCCCGGATTCGTTGGAAACCCGGCTAACACTTGCCTTGCGAGAGATGGACCTGCCTGTCGGTCTGGAACCTGCAATCCATAGCGCCGGCATCCATATCAACTTGCGCCCGCTGGTGCAGCTTGAAGTGGAACAGATCGCCAGGGAGGCAGTCGCTAACGCCGTCCAGCACTCCGGCGCGAAGAGCATACGGCTTGACATCTTGTACCAGCCTGGCCACTTCTTTATGAGCGTCAGTGATGACGGACGAGGCTTTCACCGACAAACGCAATCCTCTGGGCGCGACAGCCACTGGGGCATTACCGGTATGCGCGAGCGTGCCCAGTCGATTGGGGGCAGCCTCAGCATCCTTCCGAACGTTCCTTGCGGCACAACCGTCGAGATTGCACTTCTAGGGAGCATCGCTTACGTCGAGCCTTCGCGGACGCGATTCGGTTCGCTCTGGCGTCTACGGCTCCCCCGATGGTTGTTCTATTCAGCAGCCTTTTCTACACCCTTAAAGAGGAGCGCTTCGACCGATGATACGACTTCTCAGCATTGACGACCATCCCGCCTTTCAGGAAGGTCTTGCCGCGATCCTTAATACTCAGGAGGACATGCGCCTAGTCGCCCAGGCCACAACCGCTCAGCAGGGGATTGCTGCCTACAACGAGCACCTTCCCGATGTGACTCTAATGGATGTTCGCCTGCCCGATCTATCCGGCATTGAAGCTCTCGCCCAGATACGCGCCGCACATCCTGTAGCCCGAGTTCTTATGCTTTCTACATCCCAGGGAGACGCCAGCATCGCGCGCTCCCTTGCCGCCGGCGCGCGCGGGTACATGCTTAAGACCATGCTCCCCAGCGAGATGCTCGATGCAATCCGCGCCGCGCACGCCGGCAACCGGTACATTCCGCCGCTTGTGGCGACCCAGCTTGCCGCCTACCTTTCGGAGCAGCCGCTTACCATGCGTGAAAGCGAAATCCTCAAGCACGTCGCCACCGGGAACAGCAACAAAGACATCGGCAAACTCCTGTTTATCAGCGAGCAGACAGTCAAGGCGCACCTGCGACACATCATGGACAAGCTCGGAGCCAGCGATCGCGCTCATTCCGTTGCCATTGCCGTACGCCGGGGATTTTTAGAGCTTTAACTGCGAGCTTAACTCCCCAGATTGCATTGCTTCTCGCAAGCCACTCTCGCTCACCCGTGCCTTAAAGAGGTAGCGCAAGACTACCCATTCGGGCGATGCGCACCAGGCGACACTTCCTTACACTTCACCGGAAATGAAGCTCACAAGATCGCTAGCCGCAGTCGCATGGGTGGCATTCTCGCTGCCCATGCCGGCGAAGGCGCAGACGCCTGCAGCGCAGGGCACCGTACCCGGAACGCCGACTCCCCAAACGGTACAGCCGCCAGCCGCTTCCGCGAACCCGGACCTGAGCACGGTGATTCACGTGGACGGGGCCGACGGCGGACGCGTCTTCGGCGGTGTGGGCGCCATCAGCGGCGGCGGCGGCAACTCGCGCC
>CAXTMW010000062.1:0-17917 GCA_964245455.1 uncultured Acidobacteriaceae bacterium | reverse complement strand
TCTTCCGCAAATCCGGCGGCTCCGGCAAACCCTGGCCCAGAAAAATAGCCGGTCAGCCCGCCGGGTAACTCCCGAGCGCACGAACCGGCTAGGCTTACCTAAATAAATCCGACCCTAAAACTGCACCCGCCCCGATAACTGCAACACCCGCGGCGCCCCATTCATCGCCGTTAGCTGCCCAAAGTTACTCGGCGCCGTTATATTGACGTTATTCCCAAAACTGCCGTAATCCAGATCGTCAAAGTTCGGATGATTAAGCACATTAAAGGCATCCGCCCGAAACTGCAGCTGTATCTCTTTGGAAGGCACCAGCACAAAGTTCTTCGCCAGTCCCGCGTCCATGTTGAAGTAGTTAGGTCCGCGCAGGATATTTCGGCTCCCGATCGCTAAACCCACCGGCCCCGAAAATGCTGCGTCCGCCGCCACAGGGTCCGCAAACACCGTCAGCGCCCCGGTCGCCGGGTCCTTGTGGATACCCCGCCGCACAGCATGGGTATCTCCGTTAAAGATCGCCGGAGCATCATTTGCGAATCCCGCCACAAACGCGTTCGACAACGGCGACCACGCCTGCCCGCTGTGCCATGAAGGAATCCCGCTCACATCCCAGCCGCCCACCACTTCATCGAGCGCCAGTGGCAGCCTGCCCGCAAAACTCCGTCCCCGCCCAAACGGCAGTGAGTAGGTAAAATCGCTCGTAATATAGTGCGTCGTATCAAAGTCCGAGTTACCTCGGCACTCCCGCGGGTGCACCGCATCGCAGACAAAGCCATAGCCGCCAAATGCAACGCCGCTGGCATTCAGCGAAACGTTGTCGATCGAGTGGGACCATGTGTAATTCACATCGAACTGCAAACCGCGGGCTAAGTTCTTCTGCAAGGTAACCAGCAAACCGCTGTACGCGGAAAATCCCTTGTTCGTAAATACCGTGTTCTCGCCAAACTGCGAGGCCATGCCGACATTAGGCTGCAGGCTGCCGGCGAGAGCCTGGATGAAATCAGCAAAATCGCCGATGGACACCAGGTTTGCATTCGGGGAAGCGGCGGCCGAGGTGTTGTTCGGGGAGGAGCCTCGATAGTTGGCCGGCAGTTGGTGCTCGAACCAGGGCTCGGCCGGGAGGTTATTTGGATCTTGCCCGGCACGGACCTCGCGCTCGATGTTGGCCATGGCCTGGCTCATCGACTGTCCCGACGCGGGATCAAGGTAGTCGATAAGCTGGCTGCCGTCGGCCTGCGCAAGCAGCCGGCGGCCCAGACGCCCCACGTAGTTCACCTTAAGGATGGTCGAACCGGCAAACTGGTGCTGCATCCCGAAAGTCAGCAGGAGAGAGTACGGAGTTTTAAGGTGCGGGTCAATCATCTCGTTGAACACGCCCTGCTGCAGCCCGATGGGAACGCCGTTAACCACGGAGGGTTGGTACGGTGCCTTGGGGGCTGCCGGTGCCACCGCTGCCGGCAGCGAGGCCAGGCGGGGGTCGGTAGCGAGGGAGCCGGTTGGGTCCGCGTTGTTGCCGTTCGGAACCTTGATGTCCTCCTGGAATAAGTAGGAAAAGCGGGTCTGCTGGGTCTGAACGGCGTTGATTACAGTGCGGTCGTAGACGACGCCGATGCTGCCGTTGAAGACCGTGCCTGGATCAAAGCCGGGATTCCAGGCGAAGCCCAGACGGGGCGCAAAATTGAGCGGGTTAGCCGCATAAAGAGACGGGCCATGGTTTTTGGGACCGCCCAACACGTATGTGACAAATGGAACGGCACTGTTACCTGAGCTGCCCGCAGCACTTTGCGCAAGCCGTGCGCTAAAGTATTGGTCAAAGCCGGTCGTCTGCACGGTTTCCAGACCCTGGCTTTCATACGGCACGCTAAAGTACTGGTAGTTCAGCCCGGCGTTGATCGTAAGGTGCGGCGTAACCTTCCAGATATCGCTAACATAGGGCTGTGTCTGGTAGTACACGAACTTACGGAAAGCGCCGGAAGGCTGCGGCAGAACCTTGCCGGTAGCATCGTAGTTGAAGGTGCTGCTGATATCGCCAAGGCGCCCCAGCGAGGAGGCAAATGCGTTGTCATAATCGCTCTGGGCCGTGGAGCCGCCGTTGAGCAGTAGATTGGCAGGCTGCTGCCCCGGAGTGCTGAAGATATGCCCACCAAGCCCCAGGGTGTAGTTGTTATAACCGGCCTCCACATTTGAGGTGGCGTGGATCCACTTGAAATAACCGCCTATCTGCAGCTGGTGCCGGCCCAGCGTCCAGTTGAAGTTGTCATTGATCTGCGAGATAGGCGTATGGAGATATCGCGCATTAGCGGGGCTGGCATAGGGGTCATCGACGATGTTAGCGGTAAAGCCGTTGCCGAAGTTAACCTGGTTAATGCCTTCCACATTCGAAGGGCGCGCGTTGCTGTAGTCCTGCACGGTGCTGCCATAGGTGAGTTCATTAAACTTTGTTTGGCTGATCTGCCAGTCGAGGCCGACGGCATAGCGGTAGCTGCGATCGATAAACTGGTCGGACGGCGGATCGCCGGGGAACTGCTCCGAGCCGTCGACCTGGTTTTCCCGCGCAACGTTGCCGATGCCGAAGAACTTGATGGTCGGGCTAAAAGCCCAGTCCACCCGACCGCTGTAGTTAGTAAGGTTATCCGGCTGCGGCGAGTTAAAGCGGAAGCCGGCCGAATTTACTCCGTCGCCAAATGCAAGGTCGTTTGCCTTCGGGTACCGGCTTGCAAACAGGGCCAGGACCTGGGGGCTCTCCCCGATGTGGGCGGGGTCAATTTGCTGGACCTGTGCGGGGGTGAGCGACGATATGCAGTTGGGGGTAGTCGTGATGCGTGAGCTTTGGGTGCAGCCTGGATTGTTGTTGATGTAGGCGATGTTGCCGGCGACATACGACGGCCGCGGTACAGTGCGCTCGATGGTCTGCTGTTGCGAAATGCGCGAGTCAAGGAAATCGAAGAAGAAGAAAAGCTTATCGTGTCGGATCGGGCCGCCCACCGAGCCGCCGTACTGGTTGCGGACCAGGTGAGGCTGCGCAACGCCGGCATTTGCGTCGAACCAGTCGTTGGCGGTGGTGGAGTTGTCACGGTGGTATTCGTTGATGTTGCCGTGCCACTGGTTCGATCCGCCGCGCGTCACCAGCTGGAACTGCCCTCCGCCTCCCGGGCCGCTGTCGGCGGTAAAGCCCGCCGTCGTGCCGCGAAACTCCTGAATAGAATCAACCGGAGCGCCGCCGATGATCGAGTGCGCCCCGGTCGCGAAGCTGCCGCTGGTAAAGTTATTCACGTCCAGGCCGTCGATGGTCGTGTTGGTCTGGTCGGTTCGTGCGCCGGTGGTGGCTCCGCTTGCGGTGATGCCGGGCTGCAGCGTAAACAGCACCGCGGGCGAGGTGCGGTCCTGCACCGGCAGATCCTGCAGCTTCGACACCTCAAAGTTGTTGCCAATGGTAGCGTCCGTCGTATCGATCGAAGCCCCGGCCGCCCCGGACACCTGTACCTCCACGGTAGAGCCCGCCGGCTGCAGGCTGGCATTCTGCGTGCGCGTATTCGCCACGTCCACGTACACGTTATCGATCGTGAACGCCGCAAACCCCGGCGCGCTGAACTGGAGCGTATAGCCCGGCCCCGGCGGCACATTCGCCAGCCTGTACGACCCTGCCGAGTCGGTCTTCACCTCAAAACGCGTCCCGGTCGCCGCATTCAACAGCACGACCGAGGCATCGCGCACGATCGCTCCGCTCGAATCCGTAATCACGCCGGTCACGCTGGCAGTGGTCTGCGCCGTCATGGCAGCAGGGGCAAGCACAAGGCTCGACAACACAAGAGAGGCTGGAATACGAAGTTTCAAGCGGAAAGCTCCTTAGCAGGATGAACGCGTAGCCCCGGGGGTGGGCGCGAGCGCCAGTCTGGAAACGTTCCCAGTCCTGCCGCATCGGCGGTTACGACGCACCATGCAATTCAGTAGCCACAGGCGGAAAGTGTTTCAAGCCCTGTTTTTGCGCCACTGCGGCCGTGCCGTCTACGAAGCAGAGCAGGAGCCCTACAGCTTTGCGGAGAGAGCCTCCACGATCGCGGAACTCACGTGCCTTCTACCCTACCCACCCCGCACTGCTCGGAGAACCAGCCGGGACATCTAAAAAGGAGTCATCCTGAGTGAAGCGAAGGATCTGCTTACCTCTGCGCCTCCGAAAGCTCACGGCAAGCACACCCAGGCCAATCAACACGCCATATCGAGTGACTCTCGTCCAGATCATTCGACGATGATCGAAACGCGCCTGCTAAAAGCACGAAAAAGGGCTGTTTTCTGCACAAAGTCCTGTGCAAAACAGCCCTTTTCGCGTCATTTTGGTCGGCGAATCCCGGCACATGCCCTTTCCCAGGTAATGCCCCGCAGGTGGGAGCGGTAACAGTACCCAGTACTTGACTTCCGGCCCCTAATGAACCGTCTTCATCTTGCGCTGCATGTAATCCATCAGCAGGTACTCGCCGAGCGTGTCCGGCGTTGTGAAGTACGCCTTGCCCCGGCACATCGCCGTCACCTTCTGCACAAACTGCATCAGCCCGTAGTCGGACGCAAGCATAAACGTGTTGATCATCACGTTGGATCGCTTGCAGCGGTTCACTTCCTCCAGCGTCTCGCTCACCACCAGCGGGTCCAGCCCAAAGGCGTTCTTATAAATGCGCCCGTCCGGCAGCGACAGCGCCGAAGGTTTGCCGTCCGTGATCATCACGATCTGCTTCATATCCTTGCGCTGCCGCTCCAGGATCCTCCGCGCCACCCGCAGTCCCTCGCGCGTATTGGTGTAGTGCGGCCCTACCTTGACCCGCGGCAGCTGCGAGATCGGCAGCTCCTCCGCCGAATCATGAAACAGCACCAGCGAGAGCGAATCCGCCGGGTACTGTGTGCGGATCAGGTGCGACAGCGCCATCGCGACGCGCTTGGCCGGCGTAAAGCGGTCCTCGCCGTACAGAATCATCGAGTGCGAGCAGTCCAGCATCACCACCGTCGCGCACGAGCTCTGGTACTCCGACATGTGGACCTGCAGGTCTGAATACTCAAGCTGCAGCGGCATGTGTACGCCCTCACGCGCAATCGCCGAGGACAGCGTCGCGGTGGTGTCCAGGTTCAGCGTGTCGCCGAACTCGTATGCCTTCGACCCGCCGCTTGCCTCAATGCCGGTCGCGTAGTGCAGGGTGTCGTGCCGGCCCGCGCTCGCCTTACCGAGCGAGCCCAGCAGGTCGCGCAGCGTCTTGAAGCCCAGAAAGTCCAGGCTCTTGTCCGTGACTTCAAACCGGGCTTCGGTCTCACCCCCGGCCGCCTGGCCCTGCCCCGGCTCGGCGCTCGGCTCGCCCTTGCTCTGTATATAGTTCTCCTGCTCCATGCGATCCATCAATTGATCCAGGAACTGGTCAAACTTACCTTCCGCTTGTAACTTCTCTATCTTTTCCTGTGTATCTTGGTCAAAAAGTTCCCCTGACTCCATCGCGCGCCGCAATGCTTCCTTTAGATCCTCCATCGTCTGGTCAAGATCCTGGAACTGTGTCATCGGATTTTGAAAACCGGAGTCAAGCAGGTAGTCCGTCAAAGCTTCCAGCAGCTGTTCCATATCCAGCTCACCCGCCAGATCCCCGTTGTATTTGGTGTAGCGCACGCGTTTCATAGCTTCATTCTAGCCCCGGATCCACTGGCCGCAACCGCCCCGCCACCGTGTCATCAAGCACGGCCGCCGCGATGCGCGCCATTGCCGCGCGCCGGCCCCGCGAGTCCGGAGAAGGGAACCGCCCGCGCCCCATCCTCTCGCGCGTAATTCCTTCCACCTTTGTGTTACGCCAGCTGAGTAATGTTACTAAAGCAGCACGTCGAAGCTGTCCCAGCTAGCTCGCGCGTACCGTTACAAAAGCGGGACGACCCCCGAAAAACTATGTCATAACTCCAAACTCAATGCTTAAGATCTGCAAACCAGGGTAAAGATGCCTAGCTTACAAAATTCATAAGTTATATCGTCTCGTATTCCTGGATTTCTCGGTTACTGTACACACAGCGAGGAGCAGAGCAGATGATTTTCAGCGGCAAGTCTTCCCCATATATTCGTCACAGATCGATCCATGCGGCCTGTGCGCTAGCCTTCGCAATGCCTTGCTTCCTGTCCTTCGCCCAATCAAGTCCGGTCGTCGATACCGGCTGGGATTCGACCACCTCGACCTCGTTGCAGGCAGCAGGGCGGCTGCTCAACCAGACTGGTTTCGGGCCGACCTACGCAGAAGTCTTCCACGTAGAAAGCGTGGGGTTGAGTGCCTATCTGAACGAGCAGTTCGCTAAGCCGGCCTACAAAATTCCCCTTGCTAACCCTGCCCCGGTAACGCAGGGTGACTGCCCGGACTTCGAGTGCAATACAGAGTATTACTGGTGGAACGATGTTCTCTTTGGGCAGGATCAGCTACGGCAGCGCGTCGCGTTCGAACTGAGCAAGCTGTTCGTCGTCTCTGTCGATACCGTCGACCCACGCTACATGCCCAATTACCTAAACGTTTTGTCGCAGGACGCCTTCGGAAATTGGCTTACACTCATGCGCGACGTCGCCCTGTCTCCTGCGATGGGCACGTACCTGAATATGGCCAACAGTGCCGCGCCGCCAACGGGGCAGAGGGCTAACGAGAACTTTGCACGCGAGTTCATGCAGCTGTTTTCGATTGGGACGGTGGCGCTCAATCAGGACGGCTCAGTGAAGCTCGACGCCAACGGTCAACCAATTACCAACTACACCTCCGCGCAGGTGCAAAACTTTGCGCTCGCCTATACGGGCTGGACTTTCCCGAATGCAGATTGCAGTATGCCCTGGCAAGTGCAGAATTATTGGTATGGCAATCCTCCCGGCCAAAACTGCCCTTTGATTGCGTTCCCCGGCTTGCACAGTACGGTGCAGAAGACGCTGCTGCGCGGAACAGTTCTGCCGGCGGGACAAAGCGCTCAAGACGATATGAACGCCGCTCTCGCCAACGTTTTCAATGACCCGTCCCTGCCCCCCTTCGTTTCACGCCGCTTGATCCAGGCTCTCGTCAAGAGCAATCCTTCGCCTGCTTACATCAGTCGTGTTGCCGGCGCCTTTATCAACAATGGGGCCGGCGTACGTGGTGACATCCCTTCAGTTCTGCGCGCCATCCTGCTTGATCCCGAAGCTCGCGCCGATGATATGCCGCCGTACGCTGACCCAAACGGCGGCAGGTTACGCGACCCTATTCTGTGGTGGACCTCCATCATGCGGACCATGCAAGCCACGTCCGCAGCGAGCATACCTTACGTGGGGTTCTATGAAAGTAGATTCGACCTCTGGATGACAGACTTAGATGAAACGCCAAGGAGCGCTCCAAGCGTTTTCGGTTACTACTCTCCGGATTACCAGCTGCAAGGGACCAGCCTGTTCGCGCCAGAGTTTCAAAACGAGAATGTACACACGCTGGTGTGGATGACGGAGCACCTAGAAGACGCGCTCGGAAACAACTGGAACATGTCAGGGCTTCAACCGAACGAATTCAACCTGAATCTCGGTCCGGGAAGTCTCTGGTATGCGACTGCGGCACAAAACAGCACCACTGACCTGGTCAACGTACTCGATGCATTGTTAATGCACGGCACTATGACTCAGGACATGCATCAAGCCATTATCAATGCGGTAAGCATGGACGACCCGGCTACAAAAGTTCGCGCGGCTGTGTATCTCATCGTCACATCACCACAGTATCGGGTCATGATGTAAAGCCGCTTAGTCCACAACTAGTTCAGAGAATCGGGAGAAGAATCAATGGAACGCAGAGATTTCATGAAACTCGCGTCGTGGGGAGCACTCGCTCAAATGGCAGGTGTCTCGCCCCTTCGCTCCATGGCAGCTTTAGCACAAAATACTTCGGCGAATGACTATAAAGCCATAGTCTGCCTCTTCTTGCGCGGCGGAAACGATAGCAACAACATGCTCGTCCCGCTTACCGGCGCGCAATACACCGCCTACAGCCAGGCCAGAGGGTCGAGCGCGGTCGCACAATCCCAGCTGCTGCCGCTTGCGAACTCGGGCCTGGGTTTGAACTCGGCATTCAGTAATCTACAACACCTCTACAACTCCGGCAGTGCCGCCATGATTGCCAACGTAGGCCCGCTGGTACAGCCGACGACGACGGCACAGTACCTGGCAGCAAGTGTCCAGGTACCACAGCAGCTGATGGCGCACGACGATCAGCAGGAAGTCTGGGAAGCAGGAGGGTACCAGCCCGGCGTGCTTTCAAGCTGGTCCGGCCTTACCTCCGACCTTTTGTCACCGTCGTACAACTCGGCTAATTTACCCATGGTGACCGTGCTCGGGGGTGGGTCCTCTAACTTCGGTCGTGGGCAAACGTCAGCTCCATTTGCTGCCGGCCCTGCTGCACAGGCCGCCAGCATGTGGTGCTCCCAGGGCCTTGCCTGCTACCCGCGGGCTGCAGCGGCGCAGCAACTGCTTTCCTTTAACAATGGAGTCAATCTGCTTCAGGCTGACCAGCAGGTCTATAGCGCCGCTTACAAGTACAACGCCTTCTATAACGGTGTTCTAAACAGTGCGCAGCCTTTCCGGACCTCCTTCAGCCCGTCGAACCCTTTGTCGCCTGGCTTGTACACGGTAGCGACGATGATGCAGTTGCGGAATCAGATTGGCGCCAGACGTCAAATCTTTCTAATCAATGCCGATGGCTTTGATACGCACGCGGCGCAGAGCGGAGCGCAGCCGCAGTTGTACTCGATGATCGATCAGGCCGTCAGTACCTTCATCCAGGTTACGCAAGAGCTTGGCATCTTTAACGATGTCACTTTGTTCACCGCGTCCGACTTTTCGCGCACACTGCAGATGAACAGCGCCGGCGGCTCTGACCATGCCTGGGGCGGTCACCACTTCGTGGTTGGTGGTGCTGTCAAGGGAGGCCGAATCTATGGGTCCATGCCAAACCTGCAGGTCGGCGGCCCCAACGACATCGATGGTTCGGGTCGATTTGTACCGACCACAGCTTTGTCGCAGTACATGGCGACCCTGGCCTCCTGGTTCGGAGTTCCGGGCTCATCGCTCGGCTCCATCTTTCCAGGCCTCTCGAACTTCCAAAATCCTAACGTTGGTTTCGTTTAGCAGCTACCGGCTACACAAGGAAAGGCCTCGCAGTTGCGAGGCCTTTCCTTGTTCCTTGCCGGTATCGCCCTAGTTTAAACCGCCCCGCTTGGAGCGACGGGTCTGCCACGCCTCATAGGCCTGCTCGTCGTTCTCTGCCGGCCGTTCCCGGTCGCTGCGTCTGTTTTTTTCTCCCGCCGAAAAGCCTCGCTCCTCACTTCGACTGATGCGACGGTGCGCGACCATCCCCTCAAGCAGGAACTCGGAAGCCGCCACGACCCGCTCAGGTCGATCGGAGCTTTTGACTCCCAAAGGTGCGAGCTTCTCGAAGAGACCTTGAATCTGCTTCAGCTCTTCAGCAATGGCAGTCGTCGAGGAGGAGTCCTCAACTTTCAGGCTGCCGCCCAGGTTGAACCACTGCTCGATTTGCTGAGTATTCGTTTCGGAAAAATACCGGTCGTACACCGTGCCGAGCGCTGTGCGGATCAACTCCCGCACGACGACATCGGCACCCCGCATTTCACCCTCGTACTCAAGCTCAATCTTGCCGGTGATTCCCGGCATGGCAGTGTACAAGTCTCCAATTCGCGGCAGCACGAGCGATTCGTTATGGAGCAGAGCACGGCGCTCCGCATTGGAAATAACCAGCTCCATGGTCGAGATAGGCAGCCGCTGCGAAACACCGGACCGCTTATCGACGCGTTTGTCGACCCTCGCCGTAAAGGCGATCTGCTCCACAATCTCGCGCATATACTGCGGCACTTCAATGTCGCTCGCCTCGCGCTGCGCCCAGGCTTCCTGCGCGGTAATTGCAATGCCCTCGGTCAGGGTCTCCGGGTAGTGCGTCCGGATTTCGGAGCCGATACGATCCTTTAGCGGCGTCACAATCTTGCCGCGAGCCGTGTAGTCCTCAGGGTTCGCACTGAACACGATAGCGACATCCAGCTTCAAACGCACGGGGTAGCCTTTGATCTGCACATCCCCTTCCTGCATGATGTTGAACAAGGCGACCTGGATTTTGCCCGCGAGGTCGGGAACCTCGTTGATAGCAAAAATGCCGCGGTTCGCGCGCGGCAGCAGGCCGTAGTGCATGGTCAGCTCGTTCGACAAATCCTGGCCGCCCCGCGCCGCCTTGATCGGATCAAGATCGCCCACCAGGTCCGCTACCGTCACGTCCGGAGTCGCCAGCTTTTCCACATAGCGGTCGTCGCGACTCATCCAGGCAATCGGCGTGTGATCGCCGTGCGCGGCGATCAGGTCGCGCGAATGCTTCGCGAGCGGCTTCCATGGGTTGTCGCGGATCTCCGAACCGGCAATGTACGGTGCCCACTCGTCCAGCAGATGGGTCAGCGCACGAAGAATCCGGCTTTTTGCCTGGCCTCGCAGGCCTAACAGGATGAAGTTGTGTCGAGACAGCACTGCATTCACAATCTGCGGCACCACCGTATCTTCATATCCAACGATCCCCGGAAAAATAGGCTCCTTCTCTTCCGCGTGATCCCGCAGCCGGGCAATCAGGTTTTCGCGCAGTTCGTCCTTCACGGTACGTGCGCGGAGGCGAGCTTCACCGTACAAGGGATGATTCCTGAGCTCGCCCAGGCTTTTTGGAAGCGAAAGCGTGTCGGGACTGTTTGTAGCGGCGGCTTGCGGCAATGAGGACATAACTGTTTAGCTCCTGATCAACGACGAAGGGGGAAGTGGCCGCCCGTAAGCGTAGCGAGATGCGCAAGGTGGCTGAAGGGCAAGGCGAACGGGAGTGAAATGACCTGACTCAGTTAGGATAAACGACCCGGCAGGTCCTCGTCCGAGATGCGTTCAGCAGATGGTATGTAGCGGAAGGCCGGCAAAGGCCTAGGACTACATAATCTAGGACTACATGATCCGGTTATGGCCATTGCGGGACATACCGTTCCGCCCCTGCGCACCCATGCGCAGCTTCGGCAGGATCTCGCGGTAGAACTCACGGAGCATGGAGGTTCTTTCCCGGTCCGAGCGGCTGATAAGTAGCGTCTGCTTAAATCCCAGGTCGGCCGGCAGCTCCCAGGCGAGCTGAAAGGAGAGCGCCCGATCCAGATTGAGCGAGTAAGTTTCTCGTCCTATCCCGGCCAGCGCCAGAACTTCCAAGTGGAGTGCAACGCACTCGGCACGCTCTTCCCGCAACGCCTCCGGAACCTCGTCATCGAAGTCGTCGTCAAAGAAGTCGACCTCAGCCTGCAGAAATGCGCGTGAATTATCCAGCTGCTCAATCTCGAACCGGCGCTTGCCTTCGCACAGCAGGTCGATCCGACCATCCGGGTAGCTGCGCAGCACCTTCACGATCCCGGCTGTACACCCGGCAATCGCGAGCCCCTCCCGTTGTGCGCGGACCACTCCGAACTCCAGATCGCCCGCCAGGCACTCACCCATCATTTCCTGGTAACGCTCCTCGAAGATATGGAGCGGGAGAGGCACACCCGGGAACAGCACCATATCGAGAGGGAACAAGGCGATTTTCATGAAGAGTCACTGCCTTTCAAGCCAGATCGCAGGAAGCTAGAAGTCGCAAGGTATGTGCGCCGATCTGGTGAAGTACAACAAAGTGGAACAACGGAGTGCCTGAGGATCAGTCCCCGCTTGTATGAGTCCACTGTCGCACGCTACACCGCGAGGCGCTAATCGGCCAGTTCCAGCTCATCAAGCATGGCCTGCATCTCGCTCTGTGCGTGTGTATTACCGGTACGCCTCGCGCTGTCGATGCCAAGCTCCAGGTGCTTCCTGGCTTCGGCAGTTCGGCCCGCTTTCGCCAGGGTTTGCGCGGCCATAAAGTAGCCGGGCGTGTACTCCGGGTGATCCCGGAGAAGGGTTCCGAACTCCACCAGCGAGGCTTCGATCCGGTCTGTTCCCGCCAGCTCCATCGCGAGGCCGTACCGTGCAAAGGCATCCTGCGGGTTTGCTGCCAATATTTGCCGCAGCATGGCGATCTTATCCATGGACCTTAAACTCCCCGCCGTACATGCTTCAATGTTCTAGATTCCTCAGGATGCGAATCGATTGCGACCGGGGACGAACCAGTTGCGAGCCCTGAAAGTACTTCTAATAGTGTAAATGCGGGCTCAATGTTGCCCCTGTGAAAGGAAAGCCATGTCGAAAACCCAGGAGTGTACCGGGAATGGAACACGTCGCGCTTCGGTCTCACAATCGGAAATGACGGAGCTGATCCTGCCTAACGACGCAAACACGCTCGGGAACCTATTGGGCGGCAGGCTTATGCACTTCATCGATCTGGTCGCTGCCATGGCTGCTTACAGGCACGCGCGTACGCATGTGGTTACCGCGGCCATGGATCACATTGACTTCATTGCGCCGGTTCATGTGGGGGACCTTTTGATCCTCAAGTCACGAGTGAATCGCGGGTATCGGACGTCCATGGAAGTCGGCGTCAAGGTGTGGGCTGAAAACGCAATCGAAGGCACGCACCGGCACGTCGCTTCTGCGTATCTAACATTTGTAGCTGTCAATGCGGCAGGCATCCCGGTCCCCATCCCCCAGCTCGCCACCGAAGATGCTGAAGGAGAACGCCGTTTCGCGGATGCAGGACGACGCCGCGAGTTGAGGCAGGCGGAGCTTGCGCGCAGGCGGGCGACGGGCAAAGCGTCACCCTTGCCGTAGCTCCGACTTCTAAGCACGAAAGGATCGACATGGCACATGGAACAGCAGTAGGCAGCGCAGCACAGGGGCCGGCGTCCCTGCCCGGGATCCGCCACATCGTTGCGATCGGCTCCGGGAAAGGCGGCGTCGGCAAAACGACGGTCGCTGCGAATCTCGCGATCGCGCTAGCCGGTCTGGGACTGCGCGTCGGCTTGATCGATGCCGATATCTATGGACCAAACGTCCCGCTCATGTTCGGCACCAGCGGTCAGCCGAAAGTTCTTCCCAACAACCAGATTGCACCGAATCTGGCGCATGGCGTCAAAGTCATGTCCGTCGGGCTTATTTCACCCGGCGACAAACCCATGGTGATGCGGGGGCCCATGCTGCACCAGATCATCCGGCAGTTCCTGCAGCAGGTAGAGTGGGGCGAGCTCGACTTTCTCCTGATCGACCTGCCGCCAGGCACCGGCGATGTTGTCATCTCGCTGGTACAAACAGTGCCGCTGACCGGTGCGGTCGTCGTTTCGACGCCATCCGACGTCGCCCTACAGGATGCGCGGAAGGCGCTCGAGATGTTCGGCCAGGTCAACGTGGAAGTGCTCGGCATCGTCGAAAACATGAGCCACTTCACCTGCCCGCACTGCCATCATGAGATCGACATCTTCTCGAAGGGCGGCGCGGTCCGTACTGCCGAACAGTTTAAGGTGCCGTTTCTAGGGTCCATTGAGCTCGCCTCGGCGATCCGCGAAGGCGGCGATGCGGGTGCGCCGGTGACAACCGCCGGCCCGGATGCAGCCTTTGCCGGAGAATTCTTTGCTATCGCACGCAAGGTTGCCGAGCGCGCCGCGCAGCTGGAAGGTCGCGGCGAGGATGTGTTTGAGGTCCGGTGAAGCACGCACGAAAAAGGCCAGGGCGCAAAGCCTTGGCCTTTTTGCAGAACTGCCGGATTCCTGCGGTATTGCTAGGCGGCAGCCGTGACCGTCAAAGCTTTGACGCGGGCGTTCAGCCGGCTCTTGTAGCGAGATGCGGTGTTTTTGTGCAGGATACCCTTCTGGACGCTTTTATCGAGAGCCGAAACCGTGATCCGGAACTGCTCAGACGCGGCGGCATGATCTCCCTTCAGTATGGCCTCCCGCAAGAGGCGGAGACTGCCCCGAATACGGCTTCGATTCGCCCGATTGACCGCGGTCTTCCGCTTGGTTTGCCGTACACGCTTCAACGCAGAAATGTGATTCGCCATAGTTCCTGATCCTTATCTGTAGGGTCAATGCAGCTAACCCGCAAACCCTGAGTGTATGGAAAGCTTCCGGGCCGGTCAAGAAGCTACGGCGAGGCCGAGCTTGATCCTAAGCCGAAAGCGGCTCCGAACGCTGCCGTGCCCAGCGGCGCTTTTGCGCCTCAGAGATGCGCATCCGCAATGAAAAAGTAAGGGCCCGTTTGTCCTTAACGCGCGTAGTTGCTGCGGACCCGCTCGAAAGCGGGAAAAGCTGCGTGCTGGACGCACGCAGCAGGTTCAGGATCTCGCGCAGGCGCCAAAGCTCTTCTTCGACCGCGAGCAGCAGATCCTCCCGGGTCACGGCTTGCCCCCGATCTACCAGCAGCATCTCCCTCGTAATGTCTTCTACACAGGAGCAAGGGGAAGCAGAGAATGGTCGTACGTCGCTGGACACTGTCATAGGAGACTCTTCGTAGCTTGCATAGAGCGGTTTAAAATCGTGCGGTGGGCGAGACTGCCTGGTTGCGTCCGTTCCGGCCTTCTGTATGTCTTGCAACGATGCCTTACATGCCGATACGGAACCAGCGACGACTCAATCACAAGGCCTGAGTAGTAAGTGCTTCCTGACGACCCTTGCTACTTTCACACTAAGTGGAGACTTACAATTTATCGGTTAGTTGGCGAACACATAGGAAAGATTTACGGCCTTAGGGCCGGAGCACTTGGTGGGCGATCACACACCTGTATGCCAGGACGGTTGGTTCCGCACGGGTTTGCGAGAGCAGTCGCGGGCAGCAGCTGTTTCTAACGGGATCCCGCCGTAGACAGCTCGTCGTCCATCGGCTCCCGGCCCGCTACAGGCGGGCCGGGTTCGTGCCCTCAGTCTCCACTGCCATTTCAGCAAAAGCAGTCTGCGCCCGAGCTTTGTCGAATGCACCCTCGCGCGCCAGCTTCGACAGCGTGGCCGCGACGATGGATGGAGCATCGACCTCAAAGTGACGGCGCAGGTGCTCGCGATTATCGGAGCGTCCAAAGCCATCAGTGCCGAGGGTGACGAGGCGGGAGCCGAGCCACGGCGCGAGCTGGTCCGGCAGCGTTTTCATGTAGTCGCTGGCGGCGATGACCGGTTCCTTCGCCTCACCGAGAGCTTCCAGCAGGTAGGGCTTCCGCTCCGGCTCGGCTGGGTGGAGCCGGTTCCAACGCTCGGCTTCCAGGGCGTCGCGCCGCAGCTCATTCCAGCTGGTCACGCTCCAAACGTCCGCGGCGACCCCGTATCGCTCGGCCAGGATCTGCTGTGCCTTCAGCACTTCGTTCAGTATTGGACCCGAGCCGAGCAGCTGTGCTGCCGGAGCACTGTTCCTGCCCTTTTTAGGCGTCTTTTCGTCCTTCTCGTTTAGGACCGGCGCCGGCTGAAACGGGTAAAGTCCCCGCACAATGCCCTCCCGAACAGACGCGCCAGCGGCGTCGGCCGGCATCGGGGGCATCGCATAGTCCTCGTTGTACATGGTGATGTAGTAAAAGCAGTCCTCACCGTCCACATACATGCGCCGTATGCCGTCCTCGAGAATCACTGCAAGCTCATACACATAGGCCGGATCGTACGAGCGGCAGGTCGGCACCGTCGAGGCAAGCAGGTGCGAGTGGCCGTCCTGGTGCTGTAATCCTTCCCCCAACATCGTTGTTCTGCCTGCTGTCCCGCCCATCAGAAAGCCCTTGCCGCGCGAGTCCGCAAACGCCCAGATCATGTCGCCAACCCGTTGGAAGCCGAACATGGAGTAGTACATGTAGAAGGGAATCGTCGGCAGCCCGTAGTTCGAGTACGCGGTACCCGCGGCCGTAAAGCTCGCCATGGAGCCGGCCTCGGTGATGCCCTCTTCCAGGATCTGCCCGTCCTGCTCTTCGCGGTAGTACAGCATCACGTCGGAGTCGTGCGGCTTGTACTTCTGCCCTTCACTTGCGTAAATGCCGACCTGCCGCACCGCCGACTCGAGCCCGAAGGTGCGGCCCTCGTCGGGCACGATCGGCACAATCAGCTTGCCGATCTTGGGATCCTTCATGAGCGCGCGCAGAATACTTACGAAGCCCATCGTTGTGGAAACAGGACGGCCCTTGGAGCCGGCCGTCCACTCGGCGAAGAACTCCATCTTCGGAGCCTCATACCGGAAGCCTGTGGCAGGCTGCGAGCCTGCATCGGCCTTGCCGCCCCACTCGCTTGCCGGAACGGTACGCGCCGGCAGATAGCCCCCCAGCGCCTGCCGGCGCGCCTGCATGTACTGGAGCTCGGGCGCGTCCGCAGCGGGTTTCCACGGCTTCGCGTCGCGGGCCATCCCTTCGGGAAGCGGCAGATCGAACTGCTTCACAAACGCTGCCAAGGCATCGTCGGTCAGCTTCTTCTCCTGGTGCGAGGCATTGCGCGCCTGTGTGCCGGCAAATCCATAGCCCTTGACCGTCTTCGCTAGGATCACCGTCGGCCCGCCTGTGTGCTCGACCGCGCGCTTATACGCGTTGTAGATCTTGGCCGGATCATGGCCGCCGCGGTGCAGGCCGGCAAGCTGTTCGTCGGTGTAATCGGCCACCAGCTCGAGCAGCTCCGGGTACTTGCCGAAGAACTCCCGGCGCAAATACGTACCTCCCTTGGCCTTGAACGCCTGAAAGTCGCCGTCCACGCACTCTTCCATGCGCTGCAGCAACAGGCCCGTGTGGTCGCGCTCAAACAGCTTGTCCCAGTCCGAGCCCCACACCACCTTGATGACGTTCCAGTTCGCGCCCCGGAACACTCCCTCGAGCTCATCAATCACGCGCATGTTACCGCGCACCGGCCCATCCAGCCGCTGCAGGTTGCAGTTGATGACGAACACCAGGTTGTTGAGCTTTTCGCGCGAAGCCATTGTGATTGCGCCCAGCGTATCCACTTCGTCGGTTTCGCCGTCGCCCACAAACGCCCACACCTTGCGCGGGGTTTTTTCAATCAGCGAGCGATTCTCGAGGTAGCGCATGAAGCGCGCCTGGTAGATGGCGTTCAGCGGCCCGATGCCCATTGAAACCGTAGGGAAGCGCCAGAAATCCGGCATCAGCCAGGGATGCGGATAACTCGAAAGCCCCGGTTTGCCGCGCAGCTCATGCCGGAAGTGCCGGAGGCGCTCCTCGTCGAAACGGCCTTCGAGGAAGGCGCGCGCATAGACGCCGGGGCTGGCGTGGCCCTGGAAATAGATGAAGTCGCCCGGCTGTGAACCATACTTGGCATGGAAAAAGTGGTTAAACCCGACCTCCAGCAGCGTCGCGAGCGAGGAATAAGTCGCGATGTGGCCGCCAATGCCCGCGTCCTTCTTATTCTGCCCGTGCACCATCGCCATCGCGTTCCAACGGATCAGGCTTTCGACTCGGCGTTCTAGGTCGCGATCGCCCGGATACGGCACTTCCTCGTGAGCCGGGATGGTGTTCTTGTAGTCGGTGACCAGCTCGCCTGGGGTCGCGATTCCTGCTTCATTGGCGCGCTTCTGCAGCGCCTGCAGCAGGGCCGCGCCGCTTGGCGCGCCTTCGCCGACAACTACCTCGTCGAAGGCTTCAATCCATTCGGCGATCTCGCTCTGGAACTCTGCTTGGGCGGGCACTGCGGTTTTGGTGGCCATCGAGTGGAGCTCCTCATTATGCGTTAGGACATAGGCTGAAGAGTTGCGGCGGGCGGCCACGACTCGGCATCAGTGTAGAGCTTCCGGTGCAGGACGCGCGAGCCGCCCTAGCGCGTGCCGTGGCTCTTGCGGACTGCGGCCGTTTGCGCTGCTTTGGGTGAGCTGGTCGCCGAAACCGCCTGGTCCAGATACGAGTACAGCAGCTGCGGGTCAGTCACCTGCACAAAGGAGTGGCCCGGGTCGTGGCTGTGCGCGGTTACGACCCAGATGGTCGGCGTCTGGTGTACCCCGAGCTGACGGCCAAGATCGCGGTCCGCGTTGATCTCACCGGCCAGCTTGCCC